>DATHNE010000262.1:0-3337 GCA_035486355.1 Acetobacteraceae bacterium | reverse complement strand
CGGGTCATGCATTCACAGGCGCACGATCGCCACTCCGCAAGCCCTGCTCGATGCTCACATGGCATTGCGGATACGACAACGGCAGGAGGCGGGCTCATGCATCGCTGCGCGACCATACTCGCGCTACTGGCACTCGGGGTGCCAGGCGGGATCGCCGTGGCGCAGACGACCGGCACGGTGGACGCTTACCCGGGAGCCTATGCCGACAACGCCATCACCGGCGGCGCCGGGGGCATCACCATCGGCAACCCCCAGGCGGAGCGTGACGCCGTCATGGCGCGCCTCGACGCACGCCATTTCCGTTCGAGCAATGGCACGATGGCAGACGAGCCGGACGGCGGCTCCGGCATGGGCGGCAGCGCCGGCGGGGTGGGCAGCCGCTGAAAAGGCCAGGACGCTCAGCGGCCCAGCAGGCCGGGGCTGTTGCCGTCGATCAGGCCAGCGCGGGGGCGCGGTGACGCGCCTGGACGAACAGCACCGCAACGCCGCTCGCCACCGCCGCCGCCATCACGTAGTAGCTCGGTGCCAGCGGATCGCCGGTCAGCCTGACCAGCGAGGTGGAAATATATGGCGCGAAGCCGCCGAAGATCGCCACGGCGAACCCGTAGCTGACCGACAGCGCGGTGTAGCGGACGTTGGTCGGGAACATCTCCGACAGGATGGTGGAAATCACCCCGGTGTACAGCGTCAGTACCGCCTGTGCTGTGACCTGCACCACCAGCAAGCCCCAGAACGTTGGGTGCGTCTCCAGGAACAAGAATAACGGATAGGCCATCACGAAGGCCAGCACGGCACAGGCGAACAACATCGGCTTGCGGCCGATGCTGTCGGACCAATGCCCGACCAGCGGCGTCAGGACCAGGTAGACCACGCCGGCGCAGGTGGTCGACCACAGGGCGCGCGACAGATCGATATGCAGCGTCTGCGACGCGAAGCTGGGCAGGAACACCAGGAACACGTAGTTGATGACACAGCCGATGATCGACAGCCCGAACGCCGCGAGGAACATCCAGCCATGCGTGGTGAACGCCTCGGCGAGCGGCATCCGGGTCAGGTCGCGTGCGGCCTCGGCGCGCTGGAAGGCGGGTGTCTCGGCGACGCGGGTGCGCAGGTAGTAGCCGACCGGGCCGAGCACGAAGCCGATCAGGAACGGGATGCGCCAGCCCCAGGCATAGAAGCTGTCGGCACTCAGCGTCGAGGTCAGGATCGCCGCGGAGAACGTCGCCGCCATCGCGCCCAGCGCCGTCGCCGCCTGCTGGAAGCTGCCGACCAGGCCGCGCCGTCCCGCCGGCGCGTGCTCCACCAGGAACGCCGCGGCGCCGCCCCACTCGCCGCCGGTGGAGAAGCCCTGCAGCATGCGGCACATCACCAGCAGGATCGCGCCCCAGACGCCGATCGAGGCATAGGACGGGATCAGCCCGACGCAGCCGGTGGCGACCGCCATCAGGCCGACAGTGACCACCAGCGCCTTGCGCCGGCCGAAGCTGTCGCCATACCAGCCGATCACCATCGCGCCGATCGGGCGCATCAGGAAGCCGACCGCGAAGGTGGCGAAACTGGCCAGCAGCGAGGCGATCGGGTCGGTGGAGGGAAAGAACGCCCGGCCGATCGCGAGCGCGAAGAAGCCGTAGATGACGAAATCGAAGATCTCGAACATCTGGCCGATGCCGCAGGCCAGCACGGCGCGACGCACGGTGGCGGGGTCCTCGGTCAGTGCGGGCGTCGTGGTACCGATGGCGGCATCCGGCATTTTGCGCTTCCCTGCGGGTTGGTGCGTTGCAACCGGAGGAGCATGGAACGGGAGTGCGCATGGCGTCCACTGTCCTGCCCCGATGCCGTCGCACCGTGCCCCTTTGTCATTGCGACCCGAAGGCGGAGCAATCCCCCGCGTGATGACCCGGAGGCTTTCGGAGTGATGGGAGTCCGCCTGTCCACACCAGTGCTTCTGCGCAGAGGTTTTGCAGGGTTGGATGACGGGCTACGCCGGACTTTCTGTCCGACCTGATGAGGCTCCGTGCCGAACCGACAGTTTCGAGCCAGTGCGGACCTTCAGTCCGAGGCGTTACCGCCGCAATAGATTCTTCACCGTCGAGTGGTGCCAAGCGCCGCCCCGCGAGTCCGGATGCCCCGAGTGTTCAGCGCCTCGCCAATCTCCCCAATGGCTGACTACTTCCAGCATGGCGAAGGCAAGAGCAGTCACAACAATTATTAATCTTCCCATAATTATCGCCACTAGGCCGCTCGCCAAATTACCGTGTCCAGCGGGCTGCATAAGAGCGCATGCATTGCAACCATTGTGGGAAGGTTAATAAACACGACACAAGACTTGTTGTTATTCCTGGCAGGTATGGCCGGATGGGAAAATCGAACTGGTGAAGCATGGGACGATGCCAATATCGTTCCACGGCGGCATGGAGCCTGCCTTACGATTGGGAACCATAGCCATGAGCACCGTCTCCCGCTCGATTCCGGAAGAAGGCCAGACGTCGCGCAAGCGCCAACCAAACCTGCCACGCCGAGCCGTTCTGGTTGCGGCAATACTTTTGCTCCCCGCCCTCCTTCTTCCCGTCCGGGCCGCACTTGCACAAGAGGCACATGCGCCGAGCGAAACGCCAGCACGCATTGGCGACATATGGTGCGGTTTCGACCACCAGCCGGCCGAATCCCAGGTGCAAAGCGCCGAACGGGCTCTCGGCGTCGCTCCCAGCGCGCAAGAGGAAGCCCAAGAAGCGCAGATCGTGCAGCAGTTGTATCAGGAAGTGCTGAGGAGCGCCGGCGCCGGCGGGACTGACGCGGCGGCCGGATAGCACCGCGACCGTCTGATTCCCTCACTGTCTCCAGCAGCAATGCGACACTTTGTCACGGCAACCGGGTCAGGCCGACGACCTGGAGGCAGGTGAGATTTGGAGGCATGAAGCCGCCAACCGTCCTGCAGATTATAGCGCTGATCAGGAAGGTTGCGGGCGGCGCTCGGCGGCAGCCGACAAAGCTGGTGCAGGGGTGGGGGGCGAAAAGTGCCCTGCGGGTGGAGCGGGTTGCGCGAACAGTGGGATGACGCCCCGCCGGTCCAGGTTGCCCATGTGGTGCTTCAACGGCGTGAACCGCTGGAATCGATCCGAAGCGGACATTCGCACCGGACTTCTGCACCGAGCAAACCATTGATCTTGTTGCGCCTGTATTGCGTTGCGAATTTCTTGCAGACTGTGTGAAAACTCAGGTGCGGCGAGACACAACGGAACTTTCAATTGCCTCGGACGCCATATAGGCACGAATGATTCTAGGTTGGCGCCATGCGCGATAACGATATTGCTTGTTGCCGTTACGGCACAGAGTTTTC
>DATHNE010000261.1:0-97014 GCA_035486355.1 Acetobacteraceae bacterium | reverse complement strand
GAGCCGCGTGCCGTACGCGGATTTCCTGATCGTCATGGCCCGCACGGGTGAGGGCAAGCGGCACGAGGGGATCAGCGCGTTCATCGTCGAGAAGGGCACCAAGGGGTTCATCATCGAGCGCGAGATACCGATGATCGGTGGTCAGCGCACGTATGAACTGGTGTTCGAGGATTGCCGCATACCGGGCAGCCAATTGTTAGGCAAGCTGGGGCAAGGCTTCGCGCCGATGCAGTTGCGGCTGACGGTACGGCGCATCCAGATGGGTGCGTGGTGCGTCGGCATTACGCGGCGCGCGCTGGATATGATGATGGATCACGCCAAGCAGCGCAGCACGTTCGGGGTGAAGCTGGCAGACCGGCAGGCAATCCAGTGGTGGATCGCGGACGCGGCGCTGAAGCTGCATGCGTGCCGGTTGATGGTGCTGGATGCGGCGGTGAAGCAGGATGCCGGGCAGGATGTGCGCACCGAGGCATCGATGGTGAAGCTGTTCGGAACCGAAATGGCACAGGAGGTGCTGGATCATGCGATGCAGACCTTTGGTGCCATGGGGGTTGCCAAGGAGCTGCCATTGCAGTTGATGATGCAGAAGGTGCGGACGATGCGCGTTTATGAAGGCCCGTCTGAGGTGCACCGCATGGTGATTGCCCGTCGTCTGCTGTCAGCGAGGAAATAACGCATGGATGCGATGGAACTGCTGCTGGGGCGTGAATCGGCGTTGAAGCTGGAAAGCCCTGGGCCGAGTGAGGCGGAGCTGGATACGATGTTTCGCAGTGCGTTGCGCGCGCCGGATCATGGGCGGCTGCGGCCCTGGCAGTTCGTCGTGGTAAACGAGGACAAGCGCGAGGCGTTTGGCGCGCTGCTGGCCGGGTCAATGGCGCGGCGGATGCCGCATGCGCCGGCGGAGGAGCTGGCGCGGGAGCGCGGGAAGGCGATGCGGGCGCCGGTGATCGTGGTCGCGGCGGCGAAGCTGGCGAAGGGGCATAAGATTCCGGAAAGCGAACAGAGGCTGTCGGCGGGCGCGGCGGTGGAGAATTTGATGCTGGCGGCAAATGCGCTGGGATATGGCGCGATGTGGAAGACCGGAGCGCCGGCGTATGATGCGGGGGTGAAGCAGGCGTTGGGGGTTGCGGCGGATAGCGAGATTGTGGGGTTTCTGTACCTGGGGACGCAAGTGGGGGGCGGGATTCAGGTGCCTCGGCCAGTGCCGCAGGATTTTGTTTCGGTTTGGGCGGGGTAGGCACTTTCCACCTCGTCATGCCGGGCGAAGGCCCGGCATGACGAGGTGGGGTCAGGTTAAGCGGCGCGGACTTTGGCTGCTGGGTGGGTTGCCAGCAGACGCGCGCGGCCGGGACCGTAGAGCTTCTCGCGTAAGGGGCCGGGCGCATAGGATGTCTTATACAAACCACGTTCTTGCAGCACCGGCACGATCAGATCGACGATGTTCTCAAACGTTTCTGGCGTCACGGCATAGGCCAGGTTGAAGCCGTCGACACCGGTCGCGGCGAGCCACTCCTGCATCGTGTCCACCACGCGCTGCGGCGAGCCCACCACCACGGGGCCTCGCCCACCAATCGCCGCGTGTGCTGCGATTTCGCGCACCGTCCATACGCGATCCGGGTCGGCTGTGGTGAAGGATTCCAGTGCCGAGACCATTGCGTCGCGCTCGGTGAAGCGCAGCGGTTCGTCCGGCGGCAGCGACGAGAAATCCACGCCGGTCCATCCGGACATCAGCGCAAGTGCGCCCTCCTCGCTGACATAGCTTCGATAGTCCGCGAGCTTCTCTTCCGCCAGCGCATCGGTGCGATCGGTGATGATGGTCATAAGGGTGAAGATCAGCATCTCCGCCGGATCTCGCCCGCTGGCAGCGGCGCGGCGGCGGATATCGGCGACGATCGGGGCCACCACGCGCGTGCTGGGTCCATTGATGAAGACGCATTCGGCATGATCGGCAGCGAACTGCCGGCCGCGGGTGGACGCGCCTGCCTGGTATAGTACCGGTGTTCGTTGCGGGGACGGCTCGGCCAGGTGGATGGCGTCGAGCTGGTAGTAGGGACCTTCGTGATGTATGCGATGGATTCGGTCTGGATCTGCAAAGACCCTGCGTTGCCGGTCGCGCAGCACCGCGCCGTCCTCCCAGCTCACCTCCCACAGCTTGTAGACGACCTGCATGTAGTCCTCGGCCACCGCATAGCGTGTGTCGTGGCCGGCCTGCGCGCGTTGGCCCATGCCCTGCGCCGCGCTGTTCAGATAGCCGGTGACAATGTTCCAGCCGATGCGGCCCTCGGTGAGATGGTCCAGCGTCGACATGCGGCGCGCGAAGGGATAGGGCGGCTCGAAGCTAAGGGTCGACGTGACGCCGAAGCCAAGGTTCTTCGTCACCAATGCCATCGCCGGGATCAGCAGCAGCGGATCGTTCACCGGCACCTGCACGGCCTGCTCCAACGCCGTGCGTGGGCCGCCGCGATACACGTCGTAGATGCCCAGCACATCGGCCAGGAACAGCGCATCGATCAGCCCGCGTTCCAGCGTGCGCGCCAGATCGGTCCAATACGGCAGGCGGTTGTAGCTGTCGGCACGGTCGCGCGGATGTGTCCACAGCCCCGGCGACTGATGGGCCACGCAGTTCATGTCGAACGCATTCAGCCGGATCTGCTTCATAGTCCGCATCCGTACCTCCCGACATGGCAGCTAACCACGGAAGTCCTGACGCAGGAACCGTTTGCGGTTGCCCCGGGCCGACGATGCGGTCACGCTCGCGGTCAAGAGTCGGCGTTCATGCCGAAGCGAAAGAGGACCGTCCCGTCCGTGAGCGAGATCAGCGCACCCAGCCGGATGCGCCTGCCCGCCCTGTTGGCCAATCGCGACTTCTGGCGGCTGTGGTACGCCGGGCTGATCGTGTTCGTGGTGCGCTGGCTGGAAACGCTGGCGATGGCGGTGTTCACCTATCAGGTCACGCACGCGCCGTTCCTGGTGGCGATGATGACCATGCTGCGCCTGCTGCCGATGGGGCTGTTCGGCGCGATACTGGGCACGCTGGCCGAGCGGATCGAACGCCGCACCGCGCAGGTCGGCGTGATCGCGTTGATGGGCAGCACGTCGGGGATGTTGGCGTTGCTCGCCTATACCGGCCACCTGGTGGTGTGGCATCTGGCAGTGGCCAGTTTCATCAACGGCGTGGGATGGGCGACCGATAACCCGGTGCGGCGGGTTATGATCGGCGAGGTCGTCGGCAGCCAGCACATGGGCATGGCGATGTCGATCGATGTCGGTACCAACAATGCCAGCCGCATGGTGGGGCCGACCCTTGGGGGGATCCTGTTCGCCACCGTCGGCCTGCACGGGGCATTTGCCCTGAGCGTGCTGCTGTACGCGACGTCGCTGCTGGCGGTGCTGGGGTTGAACTACCGCAACGCGCAGGCGCCGCACGACGGCGGATCCGTTCTGGCGCGCATGCGCGAGGGGCTGACATTGGTGCGGCAGGACCGGCGGCTGGTGGGCACGTTGGTCATTACGATTGTCTACAACGTATTTGGCTGGCCGTTCACCGCGATGGTGCCGGTGATCGCGCAGGATCGGCTGCATCTGACCCCGGAGTGGATCGGCATCCTGGCGAGCATGGATGGCGTCGGGGCATTCATTGGTGCGACGGTGATCGCACTGTGCGTGGGGCCGCGGTTCTACGCGCGCACGTATTTGTGCGGCGTGATCTCGTATCTGGTGCTGCTGACGGTGTTTGCGCTAGCGGCGGACCCGATCACCGCGGGTGTCGCGCTGGTGCTCACCGGTGTTGGCGGTGCCGGGTTCAGTATCATGCAGGCGACGCTGGTGTATCTGGCCGCGCCGCCGGCCATGCGTAGCCGCGTGTTGGGCGTGCTGTCAGTCTGTATCGGTATCGGTCCCGTTGGCTTCATCCATTTGGGCTTGATGGCCAATGCGATCGGCGCGCCGTCGGCGACGATGACCACAGGGATCGAGGGGCTGCTGGCGCTGGCACTGACCTGGCGGTGGTGGCGGGTCATTCTCGCGTGACGCGGGACGGGTCGATCTCCACCTGCTTCACATCATAGGCCCGCAGATCGCGCCAGTGCTCGGCGAGGTCGGTGCGGAACAGGCCGCGGGTGACTCCGGCGCAGAGTTTCGGCACCGCGATGGTCATGGCGTTGATGGAGGAGCCGGAGGGACCAAAGCTCATGGTCGTGCCGATACCGAACAGATGGATTTCGGCGATCCACGGCGTGCGGCCTGGGATTATCTCCGCAAAGGCGTAATCCTGTGTGAGGTAGGGAAAGCGCGCCAGGCGGTCATTGCATTCTTCGAGTGGGGGTGTGTAGCGATCGCCCCAGGTGGCGATGTTGTCAGCAAAAGCCGCGAGTTCTGGGCGGAGTCTTGCGTCATGGTCAATGCCGGTGCCGCAAATGACGAAGTCGGCGTCGAAGGGGTCCTTCGGCGTGTCGAGGCGCACGCGGCCGTCGATCATGCGTGCATCGGTCCAGGGGCGGTCGACATGCATGGTGAAATTCGGAAAGGCGGTGACGCGCGCCCAGGTGTCGGCGGGGAAGCCCTCGCGCAGCCCATGGATGTATTGCATGAAGCGCCAGCGCCATTCGTCCGGCATGTCACCCAGATGGCGTAAGAAGCCGGCAAAGGTGAGCCAGCGATAGGGTTGCACCACCATCGGTTCGGCTCGGCGGCAGAACAGATGCACGGACGCCGCGCCGTGTTCCAGCGCGACGGCGGCGTTGTCGAAGGCAGAGGCGCCCGCGCCGAGCACGGCGACGGTCTTGCCGACGAGGCGGGTGAAGTCGATTGCATCGGCCGTGTGGGTGCGGAATGACACGGGCAAGGCCTCGATAAAGTCCGGCATCCACCAGCGACCTGTGCCGTCCTGTCCGGTCGCGAGAACGATCTTGCGAGCGTGCAGTGTTTCGCCGGTGCAGAGCGTGGCGGCGAGGCAGGGCAGGTTGTCATCGGTGTGGGTGGGGGTGATCGCGGTGACGGCGACATCATTGCGCACCGGCAGGTTGGTGGCGCGGCGGAACCACAGCAGGTAGTCGTTCCATTTATCAGCTTGGATCAGCTTCATCGCCTGCCAGTTGGCGGCGCCCCATTGGCCCTCGTGCCAGGCCTGGTAGGTGAGGTTTGGGATATTTAGATCGGGGCCGGTTTGATCCTTAGCGCTGCGCAGCGTGGGCATGCGGGCATAGGTGACCCAGGGGCCTTCCTGGCCGTAGGGCGCGCGGTCGACGAGTAGGATGTTGGTGACTTTGTCGCGGAGGAGGGCGAAACCGACCGCGAGACCGCTTTGGCCAGCGCCGACGATGAGGACGTCGAGGGCGGGGGTGCCGTTGACGCTGCGGGGTTTGAGCCACGGCAGGCGCGGGTGGGCGATGAGGTCGAGGTCACGGCGGATGGCGGCTTCGAGGGCGGGGAGGGAGGAGGGGCGCATGGTTCAACTATCGTTGCGAGGAGCGAATGCGACGAAGCAATCTGGTGTCTCATTGGCACGAGCTTCGTCGTTCCGCTTCTCGCGATGACAGTGGTTAGCGACGGAACTGGTATCTGAAGTGGTCGCCGTCGGCTTCGATGCGGCCGGCGGTGGGGGAGGGGAAGTGGACTGGGAGGATCACCGTGTCCGTGTCGGCCACGCTGTGCAGGAACCGGCGGCGGGATTGGGCGGCGAGCGCGGGGTCCCAGCAGAAGATCGTTGACCAGTCCGGTTCACGGCATTGCAGCGCGTGGTGCATCATGTCGCCGGTGACCACGGCGTGCTGGCCCTTCGAGCGGATGTTGACGCAGCAGTGACAGGGGGAATGGCCGGGGGTGGGCGTGAGGGAGACCAGGTCGTCCAACATGTAGTCGTCGTCGACCAGCAGGGCCTGGCCGGCGGCGACGATCGGTTCGCAGTTGTAGCGCCAGACATTGCCGGGTGGGTTCTCGCCACGCTTGTCCGCGGCCTCCCACGCCGCGTATTCACGCTTGTGGAAGACGTATTTCGCCCTCGGAAAGGTCGGCACCCAACGCCCATCGCGCAGCACCGTGTTCCAGCCGCAATGATCGATGTGCAGGTGGGTGCAGAAGACGTAGTCGATGTTTTCGAACGTCAGGCCGGCCGCCTTGAAGCCGTCCAGCCAGGGCAGCTTGGGGAAATCCATCGGCGCGGGATAGCCCTTGTCCTCCCCCGTGCAAGTATCGACCAGGATGGTGTGGTGCGGCGTGCGGACGATGAAGGTCTGGTAGGTGATCACCATCCGGTTCGCTACAGGATCGTACACCTCGGGATCCATCGCCGCGAGGTGGGTGCGGCCGATCTCGGGATCGTAGCTGGGGAACATCGCTTCGGGCGTGCGCCACGGGCCATCGCGTTCGATGATCGACGTGATGGTGACGTCACCGATCTGGATCTGCTGCATCGTGCCTCTCGGGGTCAGGCGTAGGGGATGGCTAGTGAGCGTGTCATGGCTGGGCCTGTCCCGGCCGCCCACGACTTTTCTGCATTGTGCAAGAAAGTGGTGGATGGCCGGCTTCCGCCGGCCAAGACGCGAGGATAGACGTCAGGGGATCGGGTCGAGCACAACCACGGGGATCTCGCGCTCGGTCTTCTTCTGGTAGTCGGCGTACGGTGGCCAGAAGTCGAGCGACTTGGCCCAGAGCCGTGTGCGTTCGGTGCCCGAGGCGGTGCGGGCGTGCGCCTTCAGTTTCTTGGTGCCGACCTGGACCTCGACCTCGGAGTTGGCAAGGATGTTTCGGTACCAGCCGGGATGTTCCGGCGCGCCGCCTTTGGATGCGATGACGAAATAGCTGCTGCCATCCGCGCCGTAGAACAGCGGGAAGATGTAGCGGTCACCGGATTTGCGGCCGGTGGTCGTCAGCAGCAGCGACGGCACCGTCAGCTCCGGCCGGCCGGGCTGGGTGATCTTGTACATATGGCCATCGGCGCCGCCGCTGGCGAGATAGCGGTTGGCATGGTCCACCATCCACCCGGGCAGGTTGGGTGCGAGTTTCGCCTCGGTCATCGTCCGGTCTCCCTGTGAGTGGGCTAGGGTAGGGAGACGATGATCTGTCGGAACGCCTCCTCTGGGAAGGCCTTCATCGAACTGGTGCGGACGTTGCCGTGCTTGCCGAGCAGCAAGGTGAAACGTGTGGCCACGGCGTCGTCTGGCGCGTCGTAGATGCCGACAAGATCGTATTCGCCCATAGTGAGGTAGAGGGAGCGGAATTGGCCGCCCATCTCCTGGAGTTCTTTCTTGGCGGCGTCGACGCGGCGTGGGTGGTCCTCGATGGCGCGGATGCCCTGATCGGTCCAGCGCGCCAGCATCACGTAGGTGGGCATGGCTTGGATCCTCCCGTCAGTTTGGGGAGGGTAGCATTGTGGGGAGGGGGTGGCGAGCGCGGAGGGAGTTGGGGCAGTGGCGGGTGGCTTGAGCAGGCGTCGCTGACCGTGTCCGTGTGCTACGGTCGGTGCATGGGAACCATGACCACACAAATGGCCTTCCGAGAGGTTCAGGCGCTGCCGTTCTGCTACGTCTGCAGCCAAGATTTCGTTTCAACTGGCAGACAGGCAGGACCACTCCCGTGACCCACCCCAGCTGGCGCGCCGATCCCCTCGTCTGGGGCCACGGGCCGCGCGTATTCGAGGCCTTCCTCGAACCGACCTGCCCGTTCTCCGTGAAGGTCTTCCACAAGCTCGACGACCTGCTCGCGCAGGCGAGCCCGGACCGCATCACCGTCAAGATCCGCCTGCAGTCGCAGCCCTGGCACATGTATTCGGGTGTGATCGTGCGCTGCATCCTGGCGGCCTCCACGCTGCCGGGTGGGAAGGCCGCGGCGAAATCGGTGATGGCAGCGGTGGCCGCGCATCGCGCGGATTTCGAGTTCGAGCGCCATAGCCGTGGCCCCAACATGGACGCCACGCCGCATGACATCATCGCGCGGATTGAACGCCTCAGCTTTGTGCAGGTGGCCGAGGCGTTCGCGATCCCCGACCTCGACCGCGAGATCAAGTGGCACTGCCGCTATGCCAGGCAGAATGGCATCCATGTGTCGCCGACATTCATGATCGACGGGCTGGTGCAGGCGGACATGAGCAGCGGGGACGCGGTGGAGGATTGGGTGAGGCGTCTGGTGAGGTGAGGGCGCGGAGCCCTCACCCCGCGCCGCGGCGCGCCGGCCTCTCCCGCAAGCGGGAGAGGCGGAACGAGGGGCTTTCGTGCTACACTCGGGGGTGAAGAGGGCCTGGACCCATGGGCACGACGACCTCCGCCGGCCTGGCAGACCACGTCATCGCCACCCCGCGCGCGCATGGGGTGGAGCTGCGCGGTGGCGGCATCCGCCATGTCTCCCTGTTTGGGTCGGTGGCGCGCGGTGACGCGGCGGCCGGCAGCGATGTCGACGTTGCGGCGGAGTTCGACCCCGCCGCGCGCATGGACCTGTTTCGTCTGACCGCCTTGGAGCGCCGGCTCGGGGAAATCCTCAGCCGCCGTGTGGACCCGCTGCCCGAACCCGTCGAAAAGCCGCGCCTGCGGGCCAACCTCGAGCGGGATCGCCGGCGTGCCTGCTAGATACGATCCCGCCGACAGCCGACCGATATTATCGAGAACGCCGCGCCCGTTGACCATTACCTTGCCGGGATGGATCAGGCTGCCTTTGCGCGCGACGGCAAGACGCGTGATGCGGTGGAGCGTTGTCTGGAGTGGATCTGCGACGCCGCGCATCGGCTGGGTAAACAGGCGACGGACCTCATGCCAGGCCAGCCCTGGGGTGACATTCGCGGCATGGGGAACCGGCTGCGGCACGCGTATGATCGATTGGATCTTGGCATTGTGTGGAGCACCGCACGGGATCGCCCGCCAGCGCACGCGATGGAGGCGCGGCAGGCGCTGGTGCGGCTGCAGGGACGGTGACGTGGGCGTGGCCCCGGCATGACGCGCGGCCGCGTCTGTGCCATGGTTTGCGCCCGAGGCAGCACACATGATCCGGCGGGGAGACCCGTCCGCAGCAAAAGGAGACCGCCATGAGCGTTCAGGCCATGGGCTACTTCTGGGTTGGGACATCCAAACTCGATGATTGGACCGGCTTGGCCACTGGCCAGCTCGGGCTGCAGGCGGTCGATCGCGGCGGCGCTCTGCGCGCGTTTCGCATGGATGATCGCAAGCAGCGGGTGATCTTCGATGGCAGCCTGCCGGATGGCGAGCAGTTTTTCGGCTGGGAGGTCGCGGACGCCTCGGTGCTCGATGCGCTGGCGGCGCGGTTGGAGCAGGCAGGTGTCGCGGTACGGCGGGAAAGCGGCGCCGTGGCCGACCAGCGGTGCGTCGCAGCGCTGATCTCCTTCCGTGATCCCGCAGGCAATCGCGTGGAGGCCTTCCACGGAGCCCAGATCGCTGACGAACCGTTCCGCGGCGAACGGACGACCGGAGGCTTCCGTGCCGGGGCGCAAGGCGTGGGACATGCCGTGATCATCGTGCCCGACGTCGACGCGGCGCTGCATTTCTATCGCGATCTGCTCGGCTTCGAAATCAGCGATTTCATGGGGCCGCCGGTCTCGTTGTATTTCATGCACGTGAATACGCGACATCATAGTCTGGCGATCGCGCAAGGGTCGCGCCGCCGGATGCATCATCTGATGATGGAGTTCTATTCGCTCGACGATGTCGGCCAGAGCTACGATCTCGCCCAGGCCGACGACCGTGTCGCGGTGAAGTTGGGCCGGCATGCCAACGATCTGATGACATCATTTTACATGCGCACGCCGTCCCCGTTCCTGATCGAACACGGATGGGGTGGCCGCGAAGTGGGCCCCGACTGGCAGGCAGTCGAAAAGACATCCGTGGCCAGTTATTGGGGGCACCAGGGGTTGTTCGAATCCTTGGGCGAAGGACCGCCGCCCGCGCATGCACGGCCGATGCCAAAGCCGGATCCGGGCTGGGCGCCCTTGCAGGTGCTGGACGGGAATTATGATCGCATGAGCGGTGTCTGCCCTTGGTGGGATGCGTTGAAGGCGCGGCAGTAGAAACCGGGCCGGCCTTCTCAGGGCCGGCGAACCGTGGTTCGTTCGCGACGCGGAGGCAGCGGCCTCGTCTGAGTTTGGCCAGGAGGAAATGGCATGTTCAATCACATCATGGTCGGCAGCAATGATATCGCCCGATCGAAGAAGTTCTACGACGCGCTGCTGGGCGCGGTCGGCGGCAAGCCAGCGCGGGAAGACGCCAAGGGCCGGCTGATCTACGCGCATGACGGCGGCGTGCTGATGGTGAGCAACGCCATCGACGGCAAACCGGCCTGTCACGCCAATGGCGGCACCATCGGCTTCAAGATGGCGAGCGAAGCGCAGGCCAAGGCCTGGCACGATGTTGGGGTTGCGAACGGCGGCAAGTCGATCGAGGACCCGCCGGGCGTGCGGCCGGGTGGCACGGCCTATCTGGCGTATCTGCGCGATCCGGATGGCAACAAGCTGTGTGCGGTGTACCGCCTGCCGGCGTGAGCTGCTGGCAATCATGGTGAGCAGGGTCGCTCCGGCGGGGCGGCCCTAATCGAAGCCACGTCGGAACTGCGTGGGGGTCGTGCCGGTCAGCTTGCGGAACGTTGCCGTGAAGTTGCTCACGTAGCCGAAGCCGCAGGCCAGCGCGATTTCCACGACCGGGCGCTGCGGATCAGCGAGCAGCGTCTTCGCGTATTCGATCCGTTGCCGCAACTGATACCGATGCGGCGAGATGCCCAGGCTCTGCTTGAAGGCGTGGCTGAAATAGGCCGGGCTCAACCGCACCAGGCGGGCCAGTTCTGCCAGCGATATGTCCTGGGCGAGATTGTCTTCGATGTAATGGCACACAATGCGCTGCTGCCAACCGCTGAGGCCACCGCGGCTGGCTTGCATCACCGTGGGCACGCCACGCTGCAGCCGCGCCAGCTCAAGCGCGAGAAGCATGCTCAATGTCTCGACGTAAAGACGGGTCGCGGCCTCCGGCCGCTCAATCAGCGCGGTTAGCTTCGCTGCTATGGCCCACAGCCCAGCGTCTTCGCAGAACAGCAGCGGCGCCAGGTCGCCGTGTTCTAGTTGCAACTCCGGATCGATTATCAGCGCGTCGATAGGGACGTAGAAATAGGCGACGCGCGGCAGCACCCGCGGCACGAAAGAGCCGGCGAACTGCACCCCGGACGGGATGAAGCACATGCGCCGGCCGAGGTCACGCAGCTGCGACGGGGGCAGGCCATCGACTTTCGTTTCGCCATCGACCCGGACGGCCCGGTCGCAGGCGATGAACAGATGCGCCGGCGCCTGGTAGTGATACTCGAACGGCGCATGGCCGGTGTATTGCACGAGTTCTGCCGAAAACCCGTGCCATGCGACCGTGCGGCGTTTGGCCGCATCCGCCGGTGTCACATTAACGTGCGCCGGGACCTGCGCCAGCAAGGGATGGGCCATCGCGCGACCTTTCCTGGCGCCGCTGTTGATATTTTGCAGGGATGGCCGCGCGTCATGCGGCCATCCCTGCCGCAGATGGTTGTCGATACTGGCCGCGGCAAGGTTGAGGTATTGAACACCCCAGCCATGCGGTTATGACGGGCAAGGCAATTTGCAGTGATGGCGTTTAACAGCGCGCTTGATTCGTCTGTATCGATTTCGGTCCGATGTGACTTTCCACAAAGCGCGAATCAATCACCGCAAGATCCCATAATCCTTTGCGGCGACGCAGCCCCAAATCGCCCACGACCGAGGTGTTCACCGCACCCCGGACGTTCACATCGATCGAGGGACGCAAAAATGTCGCACACACTGCCAGCGAAGCTGCTCGCTGAATTCATCGGCACGTTCACCCTGGTTTTCATCGGCGCCGGCGCGGGCGTCCTGCTTGGCGGGGCTGGTCCGGCCGGGTTGGTGGGAATCGCGCTTGCCCATGGCCTCGTGGTCTTCGTCTTTGCTGGTGCCTACGGCCCGATCTCGGGCGGCCACGTCAACCCCGCGGTCACTGTGGGTGTGCTGGCGGCGGGCGCGATCGGCCTTGGCGAGGCCCTCGCCTATATCGCCGCGCAGCTCGTCGGCGGCGTGGTCGGGGCGGAACTGCTGCGCTTCGTCCTCGGCGGCACCGGCACCGGACTTGGCGTCCCGGCGCTGGCGCATGCGCTCGCCGTCGGATCGGCCACGGTGACCGTAACGCCGCTGGCCGGCTTCGTGGTCGAGGCCGCGCTTGGCTTCTTCCTGGTCACCACCGTGCTCTCTACCGCCGTGGCCGGCCGTGCAGCCCAGCTCGCCCCGCTGGCGATCGGCATGACGCTGGTCCTTAACATCCTGATGGGCGGCATGCTGACCGGTGCGGCCTTCAACCCGGCCCGGGCTTTGGGACCCATGGTGGCGACCGGCAATTTCACTGACGCATGGCTGTATCTCATCGCCCCGGTGGTCGGCGCGGTGTTTGCCGCGGTCGTCCATGCGGGCCTCGGACACCTGACGCGGCGGCCGGTGGGAGCGCGCGGTCGGGTCTCTGGTGCGGCGCACACCGCGGCATGATGCGGCTCGAGCGCGGGTTGGATCGCCGCGCGATCCAACCCAGCTCGCCCTCGGGCGTCTCGGCGAACACTCGGCGGACCTCCTGGGCGGACCTCCTGGTTGTGGCTTGATCGATCGGGACCTATCCTTCGCCCGCCACAGGGAGGTTCGCTGCCATGCGCACAGGGAAGGGTTTTGTCGTCCCCGCCGGTGGCGGAAAGCAGGTCGCCTCGCCGACGCCGGGCCGCTCTTTCGCATTGAAGCTGCTTGGGCACGAAACCGCGCAGAGCATCATGATGTTCGAGGAGACGCTGCCGCCGGGCACCTCCAGCCTGCACCATCTGCACCACGACAGTGACGAGGTTGCCTGGGTGCTGGCGGGCGAGTTTACCTTCAAGATCGGCGACGAGATCACCGTCGGTGGGCCCGGCACCTGTGCGTTCATGCCGCGAGACGTTCCGCATGCCTGGAAGAATACGGGCGCGGAAACCGGCCGCGTGCTGTTCCTTTATACGCCGGCGGAGGCGGGTGGATACATCGAGGCGCTCGCTGATGGCCCCCCGATGGACCACGAGGAGCGCGGCAAGCTGTTGGAGCGCCATCGGTGGGAAATTGTCGGCCCCAATCCACTTTGAGGGTGCGACGCGACCAGGCGCATCCGGTCAATCTCTCTGCGACGACGTGTCACACGCGACGGGCCATTGCCCCCGAGTTGCGCCGTTCCTCCTCCGCCCACACCGTCTCGAGCAAATAATGCGGCCCGAGTGCGGCGATATTCACCGCGCCGATCTGGCCCAGGACCAGATCGATCTCGCGTTGTAGGATCGAAACCGCCTTGGTGACCCCCGCCAGGCCACCCGCCGTCACGCCGTACAGCACCGCGCGGCCCGAGAGCACGAAATCGGCACCGCAACAGATCGCCGCGACGATGTCCGATCCGCGCCGCACGCCGCTGTCGAGCAGCAACTTCACGTCCGGTCCGACGGCGTTGCGGATCATCGGCAGCATGTCCAGCGGCGACGGCATGTTGTCCAACTGCCGTGCCCCATGGTTGGAGACGATGATACCGTCGACGCCGAGCGAGATGGCGATGCGGGCGTCCTCCGGGTGCATGATGCCCTTGATCATCAGCTTGCCGGGCCAGGCGGCGCGGATCGCCTCGATATCGTTCCAGGTCTGGCTGGCGTCTGGCGTCTCCTTCGCGAACAGGTCGGCGACGTCGTCCGTGGTGGCGTCGGGCTTGGCATAGGGGCGCCAGTTGGCGAAATACGGCAGGCCGCCGTGGCGGAAGTAGTTGATCATCCATTCCGGGTGCAGCATGGCTTCCAGGATCGTTGGCAGCGACATGCGCAGCGGACGGACGAAGCCATTGCGACGGTTGCGTTCGCGGTTCGATGACACCGGCACGTCGCAGGTGACGGCGATCGTGTTCAGCCCCAGGTCTTTCGCGCGTTTCACCAGATCGAGCTGGAACGACCGGTTTTTGGAGCCATAGATCTGGTACCAGAGGTTCTTGCCGGCCAGCTTCGCGCCGTCCTGCATCGACAGGTTGGAGGCGCCGGACATCAGGTACGGCACGTTCTTCTCAGCGGCGCCCATGGCGAGGAAGCGTTCGGCATCCTTGCGGAAGGCCCCCGCCATGCCGGTCGGCGCGATGCCGAACGGGGCGGCGAAGGTCTGGCCGAAGATGGTGCTCTTCTGCTCGCGTTTGGAACTGTCGATATAATAGCGCGGCACCAGGCGGAGGTTGCGGAACGCGTTGGCGTTGGTGGTCAGGCCGGCCTCGTCGTCGACGCCACCTTCGATGAAGTCGAACATGATCTTCGGCAGGCGCCGCTTCGCCAGCCGCTTCAGGTCGTCGATATTGATGGCGGAGTCGATCGTGATCATACGCGGTCCGTTGCTTCAGATCTGGTTGCGGAACGCTACCATCGGTCGGGCAGATTCACCACGAAGGCACCAAGTCCGCGAGGCTGACCGGGGCAACGCATCGAGCGCCGGCATCAGGCAAAGGTGTTTGTTGGGCTTCGCGCGGAGCCAACAAACGCCGTTGCCACACCGTGCGCGGCGCCGTGGCCCCTGCAGCTTCGTCGACTTCGTGCCTTCGTGGTGAAATTTGCAATGCGTCCGTGGCCCGGGTCGATCGGTGGGACGCACGGGAACCGTCACGCCGCCAATAGCGCCGTCTTCCCCACGAGTGCGCCACCGCGCAACGCGCCCGGTCGCGTATTCCCCCACTGCACCGCGTTGCCATCGGGTAGCATCCGGGTGAATGGCGCCGCTAGCCAGATACGCAACAACACGCGTGAGCGGCCGGTTGCCGCGTCGTCGGTGAACTGGGTGCGCCCGTGATAGGTGACGTGCTGGTTGAGGAACTGCATGTCGCCGACTTCGAAGGGCGCGCGCAGGCAGACTTCTTCGCCGATGGCATGGATCAGGTCCATCGCCTCGGTCTGTGCATCGGTCAGGTGTGGTACCTCGGGCACTTCCTGTGCCTGGCTGATATAGGTGCGTGAGTACTGGCTGGTGAAGCTGCCATCGGCGGCGCGGGCGAAGACGGGCATGGGGAACACGCGGTCCTCGCGGGTGCCTTCCTCGTCGGTCGGACGCATGCGCCAATAAGGTTGGTATAACACGCGTAACAGGTCCGGGCGCCGCTTGGCGATCTCGTTGTGCAGCGTGACGCTGGAGACGACCTTCGACACGCCGCCATCGATCGCGTTGGTGGCGCAGAGCAGGCATAGCAAGTCGGTCTTGTCGGTGTGGAAGCGCAACGGGCCGGTGGAGCGTGCGATGGTGCGGGCGGATTTCAGTGGGCCGGGGCCGTCATAGGTCAGCGCGGCGCCAGTGCCGGTTTCGTCCTTCACCTCGCCCAGCACTTCGCCGGCCGAGGTCTGATACACTGGCCAGCCCAAGTTGACGCAGAAGCCCCAGAACAGACGCTTCAGGTCGTCGCGCGCCATGCTGGCCGCGGGCACGCCGGACAGGCGCACGACGCCAGGGCCGCGTTCCAGTTGCTCGACCATCCAGGCGAAGAGCGGGGCCAGTTCGGGCACCGCGAAGGCCTCCTTGCGGAAGCCGGGCAGGGGGGCGGTGCGGGCGCCGGCGGTGGCGCGTTCCAGGGCGGTCAGTTCCGTGGCGGTCAGGGCGCGGCGCCAGGCGGGGGAGTTGGCAAGTTCGTCACCGCGCCAGGCGGCTTGGGTGTCGATTGGTTCGAACAGTGCGGTCATTGTCATCTCCCTGGCGCTCTCCCCGCCGTCATGCCGGTGCTTGGCACCGGCATCCACGCCCCGCGGTGTCCATACGAAGAAAGGCGTGGATGCCGAGCCTGCGCCCAGCATGACGGCGAACCTCAACCATGCATCCGCGTGAGGAAACGCGCCACCCGGTCCGGGGCGCCGCCGTGGAAGAACGCGTCTACCGGCGCGCGATGCGCCACCTGGCCCTCGTCCATGAACACCACCTCGTCCGCCGCGCGCCGGGCGAATCCCAGCTCATGCGTCACCACGATGGTGGTCATGCCCTCGTCGGCCAGCTCCTGCATCACGTTCAGCACCTCGCCCACGGTCTCGGGGTCCAGTGCGCTGGTCGGCTCGTCGTACAACATCAACGCCGGCTCCATCGCCAGCGCACGCGCGATCGCCACGCGCTGCTGCTGGCCGCCGGACAGTTCGTCGGGATACGCCTCGGCCTTGTCCGGCAGATGCACCTTGCCCAGCAGATGTCCTGCCAGCTCCCGCGCCTGCTTGATCGGCGTGTTCTTCACCCGGATTGGTCCGAAAGCGATATTGTCCAGCGCTGTCAGATGCGGGAACAGCTCGAAGTTCTGGAACACCATGCCCATGCGCCGGCGCAGCGCCGCGGCCTGCTTGCGTGGCAGGCCGGCGATCTCCTGCCCTTCGAAGCGGATGCTGCCGGAGGCAATTGGTTCCAGCAGGTTCAAACACCGCAGCATTGTCGACTTGCCGGACCCCGACGGTCCCAGCACCACCAGACACTCGCCCTGCGTCACCGACAGATCGACACCCTTCAGCACGTCGTTCGTGCCGAACCGCTTCCAGATCGCCGCGGCATCCAGCAGGCAGTTCATCTGATCACCTCCAGCCGCGCTTCTAGCGCCGGTGTTGCCTGACGTGACGTGACCCGCCGCCGCCGCAGGCTACGTTCGATCACCGATTGGATCGCCATGAACACGGTGGTCAGCACCAGGTAGTAGATGCCCGCGGCCGTCAGCGTCTCGATATAGCGGAAGTTCCCCGACGCGGTTTCGTCTGCCACCAGTAGCAGCTCCTTCACGCCGATCACTGATACGAGGGCAGATAGTTTCAACATACCAATGAACTGATTACCGATGGGGGGGATGACGATGCGCAGAGCCTGCGGTAGCACGACCCAACGCATCACCTTGGCGTCTTCCAACCCCAGGGCGCGTGCCGCTAACCGCTGCCCCGGCCCCACCGCACGAATGCCGGAGCGCATGATCTCTGCCATATACGCGCCCTCGTTCAGCCCCAGTGCCAGCACCGCGCAGGCGAAGCCGGGCAGCAACACACCGAAAGCCGGCAGTACGTTGAAGGCGAACACCAGTTGCAGCAGCACCGGCGTGCCGCGGAACAACCAGATATACGCCCACACCAGCATGCGCACCGGCGACCAAGGCGCCTCCTGACCGACCGCCAGCAGCAGGCCGATCACCAGGCCCACCGCCAGCGCGGCGATGCTCAGCCACAGCGTCATGACGCCGCCGTTGAAGAAGTCCGCGCTGACCAGGTACTGCGCCAGCAGCGCGGGCTGGAACAGCGAGGCGTGCACGATCAGAAGGCCGAGCTGCCGTTCGGCATCGCCCACTTCTTCAGCAGAGCGTCATAGCTGCCGTTCTTCACCAAGGCTTGCAGCGCCTTGGTCACCTCGGCGGTCAGCGCGGGATTGTCCTTGCGGACCGCGATGCCGACCTTGGTGTCTGCGTTGAATGGCGCGCCCGCGGACTCATACGTGTCAGGCGTTTCCTTTATCAGCGCGGCGACCGTCGGCGTGGAGACGATGATCGCATCCGCCCGGCCTTGGGTCAGCGCGAGCGCGCAAGCGGTGGTGCCGGCCAGCGATAGCAGGCTGACTTCCGGCTTGCCGGCGGCCTTGCAGTCGGCGCTGGCCTGTTTCGCTGCGGCCTCGAACACCGTGGCGACCGGCGCGGCAACGCTGAGGCCGCACAGTGACACGCGGCTTTCGATCTTCTTCGGATTGCCCTGCTTCACCACGATCTGATTGCCCACCAGCAGATAGGGCACCATGTCCGCGACCTCGAGCCGTTGCGGATTGATGTACATGCCGCTGACGATGACATCGACGCGCTTGCCTTCCAGCGCCGGGATCAGGCCCTTGAACTCGATCGGCATGATGTTGGATGTCAGGTTCATCTGCTTCGTCAGTGCATCAACCAGATCGACATCGAAGCCGACCGGCTTGCCGTTGTCCTGATATTCGAACGGCGGAAAGGTGACGGACACGCCCCAGGTGAGTTTGCCGCCATCCGCCAGTTGGGGCGTCTGCGCGAAGCCCAATGCGGGCAGCAGCGTCAGCGCCAGAATCAAGCCCAGTCGTCGCATGATAGTTGTCTCCCCAGAAGCATCGTGACCGTGCCAGCAATCCGCGTGCCATGACAACGGTAATGCGGTATTAAATCGACGCCATGGGCACCCACCCGATCTTTTCCGCCGCCGAGTTCGCTGGGCGTGTTGCCCACTTGCGAGACCGCATGCGGGAGGCTGCGGTCGATGTCGCGCTGTTCGATGAGATCGAGGCGATGACCTGGCTGACCGGCTACGGCAACTCGGAAAACCGCTGGCGCTGCGTGGGGATCCCGCTGGAGGGCGAGCCATTCTTCCTGATCCGCGCGCTGGACGCGACGCCGTGCCGGCAACGCAGCTGGATCGAGGATGTGCCCACCTTCCGTGACTGGCAGGACCCGATGCCGGTGCTGCGCGAGGCGTTGGCGCGGCGTGGGCTGGCGCGGGCGCGGATGGGACTGGACTACAACTCGTACTGCATGCCGCTGGCGCGCTTCGCCCGCATGCAGGCTGCCCTGCCTGGGGCACAGTTCGTCGACATTGGGGACATCGTCTGGCGGTTGCGATTGATCAAGTCGCCGGCAGAGATCGCGTTGCTGCGACAGGTGGCCGGTATTGCGGATGAGGCGCTGCGGCGCTCTGCGGCGGTGTGTCGGGTGGGGGTCAACCAGCGTGAGGCAGCGCGGGTGGCGATGGATGCGTTCATGGAGTTGGGGGCTGATCCGGGGCCGCCGGGTCCGATCACCGCCGGGCGCGGGTGGGACTTCCTGCACGGGCATCTGGAAGACACGGCGCTGCGCGACGGCGACATTGTTCATATCGAGCTGACGCCGCGCATTGCAGGCTACAGCGCGCGGACGATGCGGTGCGTGGCGGTGGGCGCGCCGGCGCCAGGGCTGATGGAGGCCGGGCTGCGTCTCGCCGCGATCCAGGACCGTCAGATCGCGGCGATGCGGCCGGGCGCGGTGGCGCGTGAGGTTGATGCCATTCTGCGGGACGATGTGCTGCACGAGGGTCTGCGCGATAGTTACGAGAACATCACGGGTTACACGCTCGGATTGTACGCGCCGTCGGGGCCGCGCACGAGTGATTTCACCCGTATCTTTCATCCCGAGGCGGAGTGGGCGATCGAGCCGGGTATGGTGTTTCATATGTACGCGTCCGCGGGCGGTGCGTCGCTGAGCGAGACGGTGCTGGTGACGGGGACGGGGCCGGAGCTGCTGACCGCACTGCCACGCGCGGTGCTAACCAGCGCTTGAGCCTGTCGCTCTCGCATCTGCGGGCTTGCCGTTGGTGTCGGATGCGTCATGCTGCCGTTTCCAGGTTGCTGAACAAGGAGACGCGGAATGATCCTCCGCCCAACACCGACACGCCGCCGCTTGCTGCAGGCCGCGATGACCGTGCCGCTCGCCGCACCGTTGATCTGGACCCGCCGCGCTATTGCAGCGCAGCAACTGGTGGTGCGCACGCCCGGCGGCGTATTCGACGAAGTGAAGAAGAAGACGGTCTACGACCCGTTCCGCGAGGCCACCGGGATCGAGATCGTCCCAGCCGCTTCCACCGCGGCCAAGCTGCTGGCGATGTTCAAGGCAGGCCAAGTCGATATCGATGTGATCGATACCGGCGACGACGTGCTGCTGGACCTGGAACACGCCGGCGCGCTGGAGCCGTTACCCTACAAGGAATTCAAATACACCAACCCTGACGACATCGATCCCAGTGTGCGTAGTACGTATCAGGTGGGCTCGTTCGTCTATGCGTTTGTCAACGGGTTCAACACCACGGCGTTCGCCGTCGGCAAGGAGCCGATGAACTGGGAACAGTTCTGGGACGTGAAGGCGTTTCCGGGGCCACGCACCCTGGCCGACATGGCGTCGGGCGCACCGAACCTGGAGCTGGCGCTGATTGCTGACGGCGTGCCGGTGGACAAGGTGTATCCGATCGACATCGACCGCGCGTTCAAGTCGCTGTCGCGCATCAAGGCATCGGTGCCGAAGTTCTGGGATACCGGTGCGCTGTCGGCGCAGATGCTGGCGAACAAGGATGCGGTGCTGGCGGTCATCTGGAGCACGCGCGTGCAGGTGGCGGCCGATGGCGGCGCCAAGGTGGCGGCGCAGTGGGCGCAGAACCAGGTGCTGGCGCAGGCCTATGGCATCACCAAGGGCACGCCCAAGATGGCGGAAGGTGTGAAGTTCATCGATTATAGCCTCAGCCCCGAGGTGCAGGCGCGCTGGCTGGGCGCGTACAAGGCGATCCCGGTGAACCAGAAGGCGTATCCGCACACGGCACCACAACTGATGGACCCGGCGACAAACGTGCCTTGGACGAAATCGAAGGGGTTCCGGAACGATATCAGGTGGTGGTCGGACAATCGCGCCAAGGTCAGTACGTACTGGAACAAGTGGGTTCTGCAGTGAGCGCTGCGCCCTTGCCGCAGGGTGGCAAGGGCGCGTTGGAGCTGGACGGGCTGACCAAGCGGTACGGTGACGAGCGTGTCGTCGACGCGGTCAGTGCGTCAATCCGGCCGGGCGAGTTCTTCTCGTTGCTCGGGCCGTCGGGGTCGGGCAAGACAACCACGCTGATGATGATCGCCGGGTTTGTCGTGCCGGATGGCGGGGCGATCCGGGTGGATGACGCCGATCTGACGCGCGTGCCGCCGCAGCGGCGTGGGCTGGGCATGGTGTTCCAGAACTACGCGATCTTTCCGCATCTGAACGTGTTCGAGAATGTGGCGTTTCCGTTACGTGCACGGCATGTGGCTGAGGCGGAGCTGCGGGTGCGCGTACAGGCGGCGCTGGAGCTGGTGCGGCTGCAGCGTTTCGCGGAACGGTATGCGCGGCAGTTGTCGGGTGGGCAGCAGCAGCGCGTGGCGATCGCACGGGCGATTGTGTTCCATCCGAGCATCGTGCTGATGGATGAGCCGTTGGGCGCGCTGGACAAGAACCTGCGCTACGAGATGCAGGTGGAGATCAAGGACATTCAGCAGCGCCTCGGCATGACGGTGGTCTACGTCACGCACGACCAGGAAGAGGCAATGAACATGTCCGACCGCATCGCCATCATGAATCACGGGCGGATCGAGCAGCTCGGGCCGCCGGGGGAGATTTATGAACGGCCGAGCAATGCGTTCGTTGCACGGTTTCTGGGCGAGGCGAATCTGATTGAGGGGACAATTGAGCGTATTGCGGACGGGCAGGCGGAGCTGCGCACGCGCGATGGGGTGTTGTTGCGGGCGCAGGTTAAACGGGCGGCGGTGGGGCAGGCGGCCGCGCTGTTCGTGCGCCCGGAGCTGCTGGCGTTCGGGGCGGGTGCGGGGAACAGGGTGGAAGGGACGGTGCGTCGGCGGTCGTTCCTGGGCAGTACGATCCGGACTGTGGTGGAGGTGGGACCGACGACACATCTGACGATCGACCTGCCAAACCAGGGCACGGGTGGGGGACCAGGTGTGGGGGCACACGTCACCGCAAGCTGGCCCGTCGTGCACAGCCAGATCCTGCTGGACTGAGTGTGCCGAGCCGCTCCTCCCTGCTGCTACTACCCGCCTTCACCATGCTGGCGCTGGTGTTCCTGGTACCGCTAGGGTGGTTCTTCTTCCACACCCTGTTTATCGACACGGATCCCTCCGACCTCTGGGATCAGATCGCGTCCGTGCTGACCTCGCGTGCGATGCTGCAGGCCATCGTCACCACCAACTGGATCTCGCTGCTGGTCACCGCGACGGTGCTGCTGATGGGCTACCCGATCGCCTATTACCTGGCGAACCACAACGGCTTGCGCTTCACCCTGGTGCTGTTCTGCATCATCGTCCCCTACTTCACCTCCATCATCGTGCGGACCTATTCCTGGATGGTGCTGCTGGGTCGCGAAGGTCTGATCAACCAGGCGTTGCGGCACCTTGGCCTGATCGATACCCCTCTGCCGCTGCTGTACAATCAGCTCAGCATCGTCATTGGCATGACCTATGTCTTGTTGCCCTACATGGTGCTGACGCTGTTCGCCGCGATGAAGGCGATCGACCGTACCCTGCTGCTGGCCGCGCGCGGCATGGGCGCCAGTGGGCCGATGATCTTCTGGCGTGTGTATTTGCCACTCAGTCGGCATGGTGTGATCTCCGGCGCGCTGATCGTGTTCATCCTGTCGATCGGTTTTTTCATCACGCCGGCGCTGATGGGTGGTCCGTCCGATGTAATGGTTGCGATGTTGATCGAGCGGTCCGTGGAAATCACGCTGGATTGGGCCGGCGCCGCGGTGATGTCGCTGTTTCTGCTGGTGGTGACGCTGATCCTGTACGCGATCTATTACCGCGTCACCGACGTGCGCCGACTGATGGGTGCCACCTGATGGCGCGTGTTCTGTCGATGTATGTCGGCCTGATCTGCCTGCTGCTGATGGCGCCGATCGTCATCGTGGTGATCCTGGCCTTCAGTGGGGCGAACTATCTTCAGTTCCCACCGACGTCCTATTCGCTGCACTGGTTCGCCCGCTTCCTTGGCGATCCGCAGTGGCAAGGTTCGCTGTGGTACAGCCTGGAAATCGGTATCGTGGCCTGCGTGGTGGCCACAGTGGTCGGGTTTTTCGCCGCCTATGCTTTCGTGCGGCGGAACATCGCAGGCAAGAAGCTGCTGCTATCGCTGCTGCTGCTGCCGATCATTGTGCCGACCGTCATCACCTCTATCGCGATGTATTTCTTGTCAGCAAGGCTGCATCTGGTCGGCAACCTGTTCTGGGTCGGCATTTGCCATGCGGTGATCGCTCTGCCGGTGGTGTTGCTGATCCTGCTGTCGTCACTGCAAGGCGTGGACGTGAATTTGGAACGCGCGGCACTCAGCCTGGGGGCCAGTCGCACGCGGCTGTTCTTGCGCGTGGTCGTGCCGCTGGCGGCACCTGGGATCATCTCAGCGGCGCTGTTCGCGTTCCTAGCGTCATTCGACGAGCTGATTATCGCGCTGTTCCTGACCGGGGTGCGCGCTGAGACCTTGCCGGTGCGCATTTGGAACAGCCTGCACATGGAGATCGAACCGACCATCGCGGCAGTCAGCGCCTTTCTGATTGGCGTGACGGCGTTGGTGTTGCTGATAGATGGCTTGCTGCGCGGACGTCGCGCGGCCACGATGAAGACGCAACGATAAAGGGCTGCGGCGATGACCTTGGCACAACATGGGGCAATCGTGATTGGCGCGGGCGTGGCGGGCCTGTCCACCGCACTGTATCTGCAACGTGCCGGGGTGCAGGTGGCGGTGATCGATCCGTTGCCGCCGGCGGGTGGTGCGTCTTTTGGCAATGCCGGATTGCTCAGCCCGGATACCGCGGTGCCGATCGCACTGCCTGGCATGCTGCGCAAGGTGCCCGGATGGCTGACTGATCCGTTGGGTCCGCTGTCGGTGCGACCGAGCTACTTTCCACGCGCACTGCCGTGGCTGCTGCGTTGGATCGAGGCTGGTCGGCTCAGTCGCGTGATGGCGATCTCGGACGCTATGCGCGCGCTGCATCGCGAATCGCTGGATTGCTGGAAGGAGCTGCTGGGGGCGGAGCTGTACGGGGGGTTGATCCGGCCCGCGGGGCAGGTGCAGGTGTGGGAGGGTGATGCCGACACGGCCAATGCGCAGGTGGAACGGCAAGTGCGTGAGCGGCATGGGATCAAGGCGGAACCTCTCACCACCGACGATCTGCGGCAAATGTTTCCGGGCATCGCGCGGGAGGTGACGCGAGGTCTGCTGGTGCCGGGCAATGGCTACACGGTCAGTCCGCAACGCAGCGTGCGCACGTTGGGCGAGCTGTTCCGGCAGGAGGGTGGCGCGCTGATCAACGAGCGGGCGATGAAGCTGATCCCGCGCGACGGTGGTGGCTGGATGGTGATGACCAACACCGCCAATCGCGAAGCCGCTCATGTGGTGGTGGCGATGGGGGCATGGTCGCGGCAATTGCTGGATCCGCTGGGTGTGAAGGTGGCGTTGGAAACGGAGCGTGGGTACCACGCGATGATCTTCGATCCCGAGGTGATGCCGGCGTTGCCGATCAGCAACAAAACGCGCGCGTTCGGCGTGACGCCGATGGAGGATGGCTTGCGGGTCGCGGGCACGGTGGAGATTGCGGGCTTGGATGCCCCGCCGAATGAGCAGCGGGCGAGGATTTTGGTGGGGCATGCCAAGCGGATGTTCCCAGGATTGAGCGGAGAGAAAGCGCGCTACTGGATGGGGTTCCGTCCGTCCACGCCGGACAGCCTGCCGATCCTGGGGCCGCTTACCGGTCGGCCTGGGCTGCACTGTGTGTTCGGCCATGGGCATTTCGGCATGACGGGTGGCCCGCCGAGCGGGCGCCTAGTGGCGCGGCTGATCACTGGTCAGGCACCCGGCATCGACGCTGCGCCGTATGCAGCGGCCCGGTTCGCCTGAAGGAGAGTATGGTCATGGCCACCACAGATATATTCCATTCCGACTTCAAAGCGATACCTTATTGGTGGGAAGCCTACCTTCCCACCGCGCAGGATCCGCTGGATCTGCCGGCGCGCGTTCGCATTGCGATTGTCGGTGCAGGTTATGGCGGTTTGTCGACGGCGCTGGAGGCCGCGAAGCAGGGCATCGATTGCGTGGTGCTGGAGGCGGCCGAACTAGGCTTCGGTGCCAGCACACGCAATGGGGGCGGTGTGAGTGGCGGTGTGAATATTGGCAAGAGCTTCTCTGGTAAGAGTCTGGATCCGGCATCGGATCGGGCGCGTGCGGTGCTGGCCGATGGGTCTGACGCGTTTGCCTTGATCGAGCGGTTGATCGAGGAAGAGGGCATCAACTGCCATTGGGACAAGGCTGGCCGGTTCGTGGGCGCGTGGACGCCGGCGCATTACGCGTCCCAGGCGAAGAAGATCGCGCTGCTGAACGATGCGGCGAAGTCACGGGCTTACATGATCCCGCGTGAGCGCCAGCGTGAGGAGATGGCAAGCGATTATTACTATGGTGGCATGGTGGTGGAGCGGTCCGCCAATCTGCATCCGGCGCTGTACTACAAGGGGCTGTTGGATGCCTGTCGGCAGCGCGGTGTGCCGGTCTGTGCGCGAGCTGGGGTCGAGCGGATCAGCGAGCGCAATGGCGGGTGGGAGCTGCGCACCACGCGCGGGACGGTGCAGGCGGCTGAGGTGGTGATCGCCACCAACGGCTACACCGGCGATATCACACCGGAGCTGAAGCGCCGGGTGGTGCCGCTGGCGAGTCATATCATTGCAACTGAGGAACTGCCGGAGAATCTGGCGAAATCGCTGATACCGAAGCGGCGGTCGCTGTCGGATACGCGCCGCGTGCTGTGCTATTACAAGATGTCGCCGGATGGTCGGCGGATGATTTTCGGCGGGCGCGCCCGGTTCACGCCGGTGACACCGCAGCAAAGCGCGCCGATCTTGCACCGGTTTATGACCGACCGGTTTCCGCAGTTAAAGGATGCAAAGATCACCCATGCCTGGACCGGTAATGTCGCGTTCACGCTGGATGCGCTGCCGCATATGGGCCAGCAGAACCGGATGCACTATCTGCTGGGTTGCAATGGCAGCGGCGTGGCGATGATGACCTATCTGGGATGGCAGACGGCGCGCAAGATCGCCGGTGTCGCCAACCAGCCCAGCGCGTTCGACACCGAAGAGTTTCCTGACCATCCGCTGTACAACGGCAATCCCTGGTTCCTGCCGGCGATTGGTGGATGGTACCGGTTGCGTGACAACCTGGATCGTGGGCTGGCGACGCTGCGCGCTTAGTCGCCTGGGGGTGACGGCGCGGAGCCTGCCGCATATGGTGCGCCGATCAGGCGACAGACGGAGGAAACGACGATGGCCGGCACCACGGAGTTCAAGCATATCGGCGTGAGCCGAGCGGGCATGGTCACGATCGTCGAGATCCGGCGTGGCCCGAACAATTTCGTCGACACCGACATGGTAGCCGAGATCGCCGATGTGTTCGAGGAGATGGATCGTACGCGCGACTGCCGCGCCATCGTGCTGTGTGCCGAGGGCAAGCATTTCTGCGCCGGCGCCGATTTTTCCAATCGCGGACCGGATGGCGCGGCGCTCGGCGGCACGCGGGGCCGGCATCTGTACAAGGAAGCGCAGCGGCTGTGGCGCACTGGCAAGCCGACCGTCGCGGCGGTGCAGGGGGCCGCGGTGGGTGCCGGGTTGGGGCTGGCGGTGATGGCGGATTTCCGCGTGACTTGCCCCGAGGCACGGTTTTCCGCCAACTTCACGCGGTTGGGATTTCATCCCGGGTTCGGATTGACTGCGACGTTACCGCGGCTGGTCGGCATGCAGACGGCGTCGATGCTGATGTATACGGGCCGACGTGTACCGGGCGATGAGGCGGTGACGCTGGGCCTGGCGGATTACTGCGTGTCGCTGGATCAGGTGCGCGAGAAGGCCGTGGCGGTGGCCTCGGACATCGCCGAGTCCGCTCCGCTGGCGATCGTCGCGACGCGTGAGACGTTGCGGCGCGGGTTGGCTGAGGCCGTCGCGCAGGCGACCGAGCGCGAATACGAGGAACAGGACTGGCTGCGGAAGACCAATGACTTCCGAGAGGGCATCAAGGCAATGGCGGAGCGGCGGACACCGGATTTCGCCGCCGACTAGGGCACGGGGGGAAACGCCATGAAAATAGCACGCATCGAGACGTTCCTGTTTGATCCCGGAACGGCGAAGAACCTGTTGTTCTGCCGTGTGGAAACCGAAAGCGGGCTGCATGGTTGGGGCGAGGCGTATGTCACGCCTGGCAAGGAGCAGGTGATCGAGCATCTGCTGCGGACCATGGTGAAATACATGATCGGCCGTAGCGCGTTCAACATTCGCCACTCCGCACAGGTGATCTTTGATGATTTTGCGATGCGGCGCACCTCGCTGGATTTGCTCTCGGCGTGGAGCGCGATCGAGATCGCGTTGTGGGACATCGTCGCGAAGCACGCCGATCTGCCGCTGTACAACCTGCTGGGTGGCGCGTCGCGTGAGCGGGTGAAGGTCTATGCCAACGGCTGGTCGAACGGGCAGGAGACGATCGAGCAGAACCTGCAACGTGCGTTAAATGTGAAGCAGATTGGGTTCACCGGATTGAAGTGGGATCCGTTCCCAGGGCCGTGGCGCAGCTTCATCCATCGCGAGGATGAGGATCATGTCGTTCGCTACGTGAAGGCGATGCGTGAGACGCTGGGGCCGGACTTCACCTTGTTGATCGAGGTGCATCGCCGGCTGGCGCCAATGCATGCAATCCGCATTGGCAAGCGCATTGCGGAGTTCGATGTCGGCTGGTACGAGGAACCGTGCCTGTGCGACAATATCGAGCTGGTGGCGGAGGTTCGGCGGGCGTTGCCGGGTGTGCCAATAGTCACGGGTGAAGCGATCTACTCGAAGGAGGGGTTCGCGCAGGCGCTGGCGGCGCGCGCGGCAGATATCATCAATCCGGATATCTGCAATTGTGGTGGCATCAGCGCTATGCTGGATATTGCCGCGATGGCGCAGCCGCATGCGGTGGCAGTGGCGCCGCATAATTACAACTCGACGTTGGTGGGCCTGGCGGCGACGGTGCAGCTCGCGGCGTTAATTCCGAACTTCTGGATCGCGGAGTTCTTCGTCAATCTGCAATCGGCGTGCGACGAGGTGGCGACGCGGAATTTGGTGGTGAAGGACAGTTTTGTGGAGCTGCCGACGACGCCGGGGCATGGGGTGGATCTGGATGTGGACAAGCTGCGGGCGCATCCGTATCGCGATATGGGCGCGCGCGGTGGGCACAAGGGGCTGCGGTCGTATACTGAGGAGTTCCCGCGGAAGAACTATGTTGTTGGAGCGACGCGGACGGGGTACTGATCTGGCACTGCCAATTCAACCTGTCATGCCGCGGCGATAAGTCCGGCCACGACGTAGTGGGCTGAGTGCGGCAGGCACATTAGCGCGTCCCAGCCGCTGCCTTTGTCACGTAGGTGTTGGCGTCGTCTTCCAGCAGCAGACCGTCATCGCGCAACTGCTTGACGCATGCGGTGATGGCCGCCGCGTGGGCGGCGGGCGTCGGGTACCGCTCTGCCAATGACGGGCGCGCGTCGGCGTTGGCAGAGCGTTCCGCACGCGTTGCTGCGAACGCCAAGAACGTCCCGTCGCGATCGGCGAGTTCGCCGGCAGGGTAGGGGGCCTTGTAAAGGTTCCACCCGGTATGTGTGCCGCGTGGCACCGCGATGTCGGGCAGCTTCAGGCCAGCCAGTTCATTTCCGTCGAGCCCGACCTGCGGGACCAGCGCGTGCCAGACGCGTGGCGGAGACGCGGGGGTTGTCCAATCTGGCAGCGAAGCGACATCGTTCGCGGTGCGCGGAGCGGTGAAGCCCGGTGCGTGCGGAAATGCCACAGCCTCCGCTGGTACCAGCGTGCCGTCATCGATCCGAGGCAACTGGCTGGGCGGGGGGGCACGACCGCTGACCACCCACCCGTCCAACGCGATCAACAGGGCCCGCACAGCCGCCATCGGGTCATGACCGTTGCGCGGCAGTGTGCACGGCCCAGCATCCCAGGGGGCACCCGCCTTACCGGTATGGTTCGTTCCCGTCAGGAAATAGCCGCGCACCGTGTCGGGCAGCACCGCGTCGCGTGTCCCGTCCGGATCGGTGTGCAGCAGAGAGGCCCCCTTCTGCCAGTACTCCGTCGCGGTGTTGGTCTCGATCAACAGTGGGTCGCTGGCATCTTGGCGCAGCAGCGACGCCCTCGTGGCGCTGGTCGGGTCGGCGAACGCGGTGGCGGAGAACGGGAATGCCACCTCGGGGAAGTCGTGATCCTCGTGCCATGTGCGCGTGCGAGCGGGCTGGGCAAAGGGCGTGTTGAAGAACAGCCGACCGATCCCGGCCACGTGGGTGAACACGCCATCGAACACGCGCGCGCCGCTCTCGTCCTTGTTGAAGCCCAGCGCGATGTGGTCGCGCAGATACCGCCCGGCCTGCGAGATGCCAAACGCCAGCGCGTGCGTGGCGCGGCGCCCCAACACCGCCTCGCCATCGCGGCGCAGATAGCTGATCAGATCGCGCGTCGCTGCAAATCCAAGCCCCAACACACGTGGCTTCGTCGCATTGTAGATCAGCTCGTAGATAGTGCCGATCGTGGGCTTGGTCCCCTCTGGCAGCAGGCGCACTGTGCGCGTATCCACAAATGCGAATGGCACGTCCTCGCGCGGCGCGGTCTGCGTCGGCCGCATGGTCAACCGCGCGTTGGTATCCGCCGCCTCATACGTTAGCCGGATTGTCTCCATCACGCCCAACCGCGTGCCGGAGATGAATTCCTCGCGGATGCGTTGGATGATTGGCGCCCCGTTGTCGGTGGCCACTGGCGCGTCCAGTCCCAATCCGCCGTTGGCGCGCGGCGCACCAGGGTCCCAGCCGGACCACGCCAATGTAAACCCGCGCTTCAGCGGCAGGGCGTTACCAAGATCGGCGGCGGTCTTCGGTTGGTTCCCCGTCGCGCCGGCACACAGATTGGCGAACAGCATCATGCGGCCGCGATTGTTTACCTCGTAGAGCAGCCGGCCATTGCCCTTCGCCGCGTCGACGGGTCGCAGGATCGTCACGTCACTGCGGTATTCCACACAGCCCCGCGCATTACGCGGCGCCTTATCGATCAGCGCAATTCCAGCATTGCCAGGATGCGCCGGGTCGACCTCGCCAATCGCGACGGCATCGATGCGCTGATAGGCGCCGACACCGCCAAACGTGGCGCCACCCACAAGCGGGGCACGCTCCTTGATCTCCAGTGACGTGATCATGCCTGATGCAACCTCGCGTCAGTGTGGGCCTGCAGGGCCTCGAAGCTCAACCCGGGCAGCATATCACGCACCACGAAGCCACGCGGTTCAACATCCAGCACCGCCAGATTTGTATACACGCGCTTTACGACACGCTTCGCCGTCAACGGATAGGAACAGCGCTGCACCAGCCGCGGCGCGCCTTCCTTCGTGGTGTGCTCCATCACGACCCACAGCCGCTTCGTGCCGATCGCCAGATCCATCGCGCCGCCCACCTGCTTCACCGGCTCGTCGGCCGAGCGCGCCCAATTGGCGATATCGCCGCTGTCTGACACTTCGAACGCGCCAAGTACGCACAGATCCAGATGCCCGCCGCGCGCGATGGCAAAACTGTCAGCGTGATGGATGTAACTGCCGCCCTGGCGCAACGTCACATGCTGGCTGCTGGCATTGATCAGGAACGGATTGATCTGCTCCTTCGGTGGGGCCTTGCCCATGCCGATGATACCATTCTCGGAGTGGAACAGTACCTCACGGTCCTCCGGCACGAAATCGGCGATCAATGTCGGAATGCCGATCCCCAGATTGACTAGCCAGCCTTCGGGAATGTCCCGCGCCACACGCTCGGCCATCGCCTCGCGCCCCAAGGGCTTGATCGCCAGTTCAGCCATGGATCTCTCCCTCAGGCACGTGCAAGACCCGCTGCACGAACACGCCGGGCGTATCGATCACGTTCGGCTCCAGCTCGCCCAGCTCCGCGGTGTGATAGGTCTGCGCGATCGCCAGATCCGCCGCCATCGCCATCACCGGATTGAAGTTCTGCTGCGCCTCGCGATACACCAGATTGCCCCAGCGGTCGGCGCGCCACGCCTCCAGCAGTGCCACGTCGCCTCGCAGCGGATATTCCAGCAGGCACAGCCGGCCGTTGATCTCGCGCGTTTCGCGTCCCTCAGCCAGCAATGTGTCCGCGCCAGTCGGTGTGTAGAACGCCGGAATGCCCGCACCCGCAGCACGCAAACGTTCCGCCAGGGTGCCCTGTGGAATAATCTCCAGCTCCAGCTCCCCGCGCTGGAACAGCCGCGCCGCAATGCTGGCGGGCCGCACGAACGTGCAGATCAGCTTGCGCACGCGGCCCAGCGACAACAGCCGCTCGTTGGCGCTGCCCTCGCGTCCGCCGGCCACCGCGACAATCGTCAGATCGTGCGCCCCGGTATCCACCAGTCCCGCCAGCAATGCGCGTGGAATGCCGACATCCGCAAACCCGCCCAATAACACCGTCGCGCTATCGCCAATGCCCTCCATCGCGGCTGCCATAGACGGAACGAACTTGTCGATCATCGCGCTTCCTCCTTCCAGCGCAGCAGCCACAGCTCCGCATGTTTCAACGCGGTGTGCAGCAGCATCGCGATGATCGCCAACACGAACAGCGCCGCGAAGACGCCACCGGTGTCGTACTGCCCTGCTGCCGCCTGGATCAGGTAACCGAGGCCTTTGTTGGACGCCATCATCTCGCCCACCACGGCGCCGATCAGTGCATACGGCACTGACGTCTTCATCCCGGTGAAGATCCAGATCGCGACCGACGGCAGGATCACCTTGGTCACGATCTGCCACCGCCGTGCGCCCATCAACCGCAGTACATCCACCAGCTCCTGCTCCACCGCCAGAGTGCCGGCATAGGTGTTGTAAAACACCAAGAAGAACACGACGAAGGTCGCCATCACCACCTTCGATGTCATGCCGACGCCGAACCAAAGAATGAACAGCGGCGCCAGCGCGATCTTCGGCAACGAATAGAACGCCACGATGAATGGATCGAGCACCGCGGCGACGCGGCGGTTCAGCCCCAACGCCAGTCCCATCGCGATGCCCGCTACGGCGCCGAATACGAAGCCCATCAGTGTTTCCGCCAGCGTGATCTCCACATGCATCAGCAGCTCGCCGGTGATCGCCCACGCCACCAACTGATCCCAGATTGCCAGCGGTGACGAAATCCAGAACGGCTTGATCAGCCGCCCCGAAGCCGCCTGCCAGGCCACCACGATCGTGATGGCAATGCCAATCCGCCACAGGATGACGGTAATACGTTCGTTGCGCGATGCCGCGTGCCAGGCTGTCGGTAGCTCGGGCCCCGAAGCGGCGACGGGATCGCCGGTGATGTCCGCTTCCGCCATCAGGCCACCTTCACGTCGCTGCGCACGCTGCTTTCCAGATACGACCACAGCCGATCGTGCAGCGCGCCAAAGGCAGGGTCGAACCGGATGCGGAACACATCGCGTGGTCGCGGCAAGTCCACCGGTTCGATCGCGCGGATGCGGCCTGGCCGGGGTGAGAACACCGCGACCCGATCCGCCAGCGTGATCGCTTCGGACAGGTCGTGGGTGACGAAGACGATGGTCTTGCCTGTCGCCGCCCATAGCTTCAGCAGCTCGTCATGCATCACCAGTCGCAACTGCGCATCCAGCGCGCCGAATGGCTCATCCATCAGGATGGTTTCTGGCTCATAGGCCAAGGTGCGGGCCAGGCAGGCACGACGCCGCATGCCACCGGACAATTGCGCGGGATAGGATCGCGCGAACCCGCTCAGCCCGACGCGGGCCAGCCAGTCATGCGCGCGCCGCATCCGTTCGGTGCGCGGCACACTACGCAGCTCCAGCGCCAACGCAACATTGTCCTCGGTCGTGCGCCAGGGCAGCAGCGTGTCGCGCTGCGTCAGATAGCCGACGTCGGTGTTCGGATCTGGGACCGGTACGCCGCGATAGAACACCGCACCCGCGCTCGGCCGCAGCAGCCCGGCCGCCATGTTCAGCAACGTCGATTTACCGCAGCCGCTGGGGCCGACGATCGCTAGGAATTCGCCGCGGCGCACCGTCAGGTCCACATGCTCGCAGGCGGTCACCGCACCCGCGCGGCTGAGAAAGCGTCGCGTCACATCGCGATATTCGATCAGCGGCTCGTCAGTCACTTCGCGAGTTCCCTCATCGCGGCGCGCACCGCGGAGGTGTTGACGACCTGATCATACGGTACGGCTGCCGAAGCACTGGGTGGCAGCACGGCTTTTTCCAGTGCGAGTTCCTTCTCGTAGCCAGCCGTATTGATCTCCGGATCAGTCGGGAAATACGGCGCATAGGTGATCCACGATGCATTGAACGTGGCGTCATCCATTTCCTTGAAGAACGGCCGGCTCGCCTTGCGCGCCGCGTCACTGTCATGCGCGATCAGCAACTCGGCACGCGCGATGGCGCGGGCGACGCCGCGGATCACGTCGGGATGCGCCTTGTCGTACGATGCCAGGCTGTACAGCGTGCCATAGGTCACGCCGTCCAATGCTTGCATGTCGTCCGGGTTCAGCACGTCCTCGGTCAGCCCGCTGCGATTGGTGATGATGTCGACGCCCGGCAGGCAGGAACAGCCGTCCACCTGACCCGCCTGCAAGCCGGCGATCTGCGTCGAGACGCCGCCCAGCGGCACGATCTGCAGATCGCGATCGGGTTGCAATCCGTTCTGCAGAAACAGATAGCGCAACAGCATGTCGGAGCTCGCGCCCGGCGTGGTGATGGCGATGCGCAGACCCCTCATCGCCTGCAACCGCGCTTTCAGGGGCATGTCGCGGGTGATTCCATGTGCCTTCGCAACGTCGGTGCGAATCACCATTGGCTTGAGGAAATACGACAGCGTTGCGATCGCGCGCACGTCATCCAGGCCACGCCGGTGCGCCATGATGCCGTCCAGCAGGACGGAGGCCGAGAACTGTCCGCCACCGCCGACGAGCGCGGTCATGGCCTTGGGGCCGCCGCCGGCGAGCACGACGTCGACGTTCAGGCCTTCCTGCGTGAAGTAGCCGTTGGTCTGCGCGATGTACAGCGGGACGAAGTTGAAGCTGAGGCTGCTTTGCACCAGCGTGATGTGCGTTGGTTCGGCCGCGTGCGCGATGGTCAGGCCAGCGAGCAGCGCGGCGAAGATCCATCGCCGCATCAGGCCGTGCCAACGATCGTCGTCATGTCCCGTTGCCTCCCGTTACTTTGAGGTGACGGTAGGCAGCGGGGCAGGGGTGGTCAATCGTGAGAGACATGGGGCTTGTTGGAGGTGCGGTGTGTGTCGATGCCGCGCACGCATTCTAACACGGCGGCAGAATGGAGGGCCACGGAGGGCCGCGCAGAAAGACTTTGGCGCTGTGTGCGAAGCGCAACGTATCTTCTCCGCCGCCCACCGTGCGCTTCCGTTCTGCTTCCGTGTTGAAAGCGCGTCGCAACCACGGGCAGGTTGATGAAGGGGGTGGCGTGCTGCCGCAGCTACAACACCACGCGCCGCAGCCGCAGCGCGTTGGTGATCACCGACACCGAGCTGAGCGACATCGCCAGCGCCGCGATCATCGGGCTGAGCAACAGACCGAAGGCGGGATACAGTGCGCCCGCGGCGATCGGCACGCCCAGCACGTTGTAGACGAAGGCCAATACCAGGTTCTGCCTGATGTTGCGCATGGTGGCGCGGCTGAGCCGCCGTGCGCGCACGATGCCGGTCAGGTCGCCCTTCAGCAACGTGATGCCGGCGCTTTGCATCGCCACCTCGGTGCCGGTGCCCATGGCGATGCCGATATCGGCCTCGGCCAACGCGGGCGCGTCGTTGACGCCATCGCCCGCCATGCCGACGACGCGGCCCTCGGCGCGCAGGCGGCGCACCACGCGATGCTTGTCCGCCGGCTGGACCTCGGCCTCGATGTCGCTGATGTGCAACTGGCGCGCCACGGCATCGGCCGTCTGCCGGTGATCGCCGGTCAGCATCATGATGCGCACACCATCCGCCTGCAGCGCGTCCAGCGCCGCCCACGTTGTCTCTTTGATCGGATCCGCCACCGCGATCGCGCCGGCCAGCTGGTGATCCAGGGCCACGAACAGGACCGTTGCGCCGGTCTCGCGCAGCCGTGCCGCGGTGTCTTGCACCGGGCCGATATCGACCTGCTCGGCCTGCATAAGGGCGGCATTCCCCAACGCGACACGCTGCCCGCCGACGCGGCCATGCACGCCCTGGCCGGTGACGGACTCGAACTCCGTCGCTTCGCCGGGCACGATGTTCCGCTCCCGTGCCGCTGCAACGATCGCCGCCGCCAGCGGATGCTCACTGCTGCGTTCGAGATTGGCCGCGGCGCGCAGCAACGCGTCCTCAGTGACACCTGACACGGTCTCGACGGCGGTCACGATCGGCCGGCCCAACGTCAGCGTGCCAGTCTTGTCGACCACCAGCGTGTCCATCCGTTCCATCCGCTCCAGCGCCTCGGCCGAGCGGATCAGCACGCCCGCGCCGGCGCCCTTGCCGACGCCGACCTGGATCGACATCGGCGTGGCGAGGCCCAACGCGCAGGGGCAGGCGATGATCAGCACCGACACTGCGGCCACCAGCCCATAGGTGAACGCCGGCGCCGGCCCCCAGATCATCCATGCGACAAACGCCAGGATCGCCACCGTGATCACGGCCGGTACGAAATATCCCGACACTGTGTCGGCCAGCCGCTGGATCGGCGCGCGGGATCGTTGTGCCTCGGCCACCATGGCGACGATGCGGGCCAGCATCGTCTCGGCGCCAATTTTCTCGGCGCGCATGACCAGCATGCCGGTGCCGTTTACCGTGCCCCCGGTCAGCGCGTCGCCGGCGGTCTTGGCGACAGGCATCGCCTCTCCGGTCACCATCGCTTCATCAACGGTGCTGCGGCCTTCCAGCACGACGCCATCGACCGGCACGCCATCGCCGGGACGCACGCGCAACCGGTCACCTGGTCGCACCTGGTCGAGCGTGACCTCCTCATCCGACCCATCGGCACGCAGCCGATGCGCGGTCTTCGGCGCCAGGTCGAGCAGCGCGCGGATGGCGCCACCGGTCTGTTCGCGTGCCCGCAGTTCCAGCACCTGGCCCAGCAGCACCAGGACTGTGATCACCGCCGAGGCTTCAAAATACGTGGCGACCGATCCGTCCGGACCGCGAAACCCCGCCGGGAAGGCGCCGGGAATCAGGATCGCGACGACGCTGTAGAGATAGGCCGTGCCCACGCCCATCGCGATCAGGGTGAACATGTTCAGGCTCAGGCGTTGCACCGATTGCCAGCCGCGCTGGAAGAACGGCGCGCCGGCCCACAGCACGACGGGCGATGCAAGCACGAACTGAATCCAGCCGGAGAGAGCGGGCGCGATCAGGCGATCCAGCGCCGACCCGGCCATGGCCAGCACGAAGACCGGTGCGGCCAGCGCTACGCCGGCCCAGAACCGGCGCGACATATCGCGCAGTTCCGGGTTCGGGCCGGTCTCCGCCGAGGGTGCCAGCGGCTCCAGCGCCATGCCGCAGATCGGGCAGGAGCCGCCATGATCCTGGCGGATCTCCGGGTGCATCGGGCAGGTCCAGATGGCTCCAGGCGCGGCGACGGGCGGCGGCGCGGGCTCGGCCTTCGCCAGGAAGCGCTCAGGCTCGGCGATGAACTGTTCGCGGCACTTGCCGCTGCAGAAGTGGAACACCTGGCCCTGATGCTCGAAGCGGTGCTTCGCGGTCTCCGGATTGACCTTCATCCCGCAGACGGGATCGATGACCTTTTCCACTTCCAGGGTAGCGCCGCTGGCCGGGCCGGGGTGGTGATGGTGGTGGGCGTGGGCGTCGGACATGGGGGGCCTCCGGCGGCGGGCGATTTGTGACTTGCCCTATATACCCAACCTGGGTATAGTATCAAGCCATGAACGACACGACGCGACAAACTGTGGTGGCCCGGCTGCGGCGTATAGAAGGTCAGGTGCGTGGCTTGGTCCGAATGGTGGAAGACGACCGCTATTGCGTCGATACGCTGACGCAGATCGCCGCGGTGCGTGCCGCGCTGCACAAGGTGGAGGCGCAGATCCTGCAGGATCATGTGTCACATTGCGTGGCCGGCGCGTTTGCCTCAGGCGATCCGGTCGCGCAGCGGTACAAGGTGGAGGAGCTGGTCGAGACGATCGGGCGCATGACGCGGTAGTGGTTCCGCGTTAGGGTCGCCGCCGCATCGCCCAGGGGAACCGCATGACAACTGTGAGCGCAAATATCGCGGCGCCGCGCCTGACATTGGTGGCGGGCGGCGCGGTTCGGCAGGTCGCCGAGGTGCTGGCCAAGTTCGGCCTGTCGCGCCCGCTGGTGGTCAGCGATCCGTTCATGGTGGCGTCGGGGCTGATCAATCGCTGCCTGGAGCCGTTGCAGGCGGCGGGCATTGCTGCGGGCGTGTTCAGCGATACGGTGCCGGAACCGGTGGATACGGTGATCGAGGCCGGGGTGACGGCGCTGAAGGCTGGCGATTATGATTGCCTGATCGGTTTTGGCGGTGGGTCACCGATCGATACCGCGAAGGCGATGGCGATCCTGGCGACCGGCGGCGGGCGGATGCGCGATTACAAGGTGCCGGTTGCGGCGGATCACGCGAAATGGCCGGTGATTGCCATTCCCACGACGGCGGGAACAGGCAGCGAGTGCACGCGCTTCACCGTGATCACCGATACCGAGCGCGATGAGAAGATGCTGATCAACGGCTTGGGCGCGCTGCCGCTGGCCGCGATCGTGGATTACGAGCTGACATATTCCGTCCCGCAACGGACGACGGCGGATACCGGGGTGGATAGTCTGACGCATGCGCTGGAGGCGTATGTCTCGCGTCGGGCCAATCCGTTTTCCGATGCGTTCGCGGTTTCGGCGCTGGTGCTGATCGGCACGCATCTGCGCACCGCGTATCACGAACCCGGCAACGCCGCGGCGCGTGAGGGCATGATGCTGGGGGCGACGCAGGCGGGGCTGGCGTTCACCAATGCCTCGGTCGCGCTGGTGCATGGCATGTCGCGGCCGATCGGCGCCCATTTCCATGTGCCGCATGGGCTGTCGAACGCGATGCTGCTGCCGGCGATCACGCGGTTTTCGGTCGCCGCGGCGCCGGCACGGTATGGCGAGGCGGCGCGGCGGATCGGCGTGGCGGCGCCGACGGATGTGGATGCGACGGCGTGCGCCAAGCTGGTCGCGGGGCTGGAGAGGCTGAACAAGGAGCTGTCGGTACCGAGCCCGCCGGAGTATGGCATTGATGAAGCGGTTTGGAATGGCAAGCTTGATCTGATGGCGGAACAGGCACTGGCGTCGGGCAGTCCGAACAACAATCCGCGGGTGCCCGACAAGGCGGAGATCATCGTGCTGTATCGCGAGGTGTGGCGCGGCGCGGCGCGTAACGCGTGAGTGACGTTCCGCTCCCGGCCAGCCTGCGCGAATGTCGAGATTGCGGGCAGATTCAGTATCTGCCCGCGCTGACGCCTGGCGCGGTCGTGCAATGCGTGCGCTGTCACGCGACGCTGCGCCGCACGCGGCGTGACAGCATCGGGAAGGCGCTGGCGTTCAATCTCACCGCGCTGGTGCTGTTCGGGATTGCCACGTCGGCGACCTTGCTGTCGGTGTCCAGCTCCGGCCAGGCGCGGGTGGCCGACCTGTTTTCCGGCCCGGAAGGGCTGGAGCAGAACGGCATGTGGGAGCTGGCGTTGCTGGTGCTGTTCGCAACGTTTGGCGCGCCGCTGGTGAAGCTGCTCTGCACGACGGTGGTGCTTCTGGGACTGCACCTGCCACATCCACCGCGCGTGTTGCGCTCCGCCTTCGCGTGGTCGGCGCGGCTGACGCCGTGGTCGATGATCGAGGTCTACCTGCTGGGTGTCTTCGTTGCGTGTGTGAAATTGGCGGCGCTGGTGCAGATCGAGGTCGGCACCGCGCTATATGCCCTTGCCGGGCTGTTGCTGGTGATGGTGGCCGGGGACTTCGTGCTGGACCGGCAGGTGGTATGGGAAGCGATGGACCGGCGGCATGTTCCGCTGGACGACGGCGCGGTGTCGGCGACTGCGGCGGCCGTTGCGGGGAAGGGCGTGGTTGGCTGCCATACCTGTGGCCAGTTGAGCCGTGTACCCGACGCGGCCCATGCGCATTGCCCGCGTTGCGGCAGCGCACTGCATGCGCGCCATCCCAACAGTATCAACCATACCTGGGCCTTTCTGTTTGCAGCGTTGGCGCTGTATGTGCCCGCAAACGTCTATCCCGTGCTCAATATCACCCAGCTCGGTGCCAGCGCGCCCAGCACAATCCTGGGTGGCGTGCGTGAGCTGATTGACGGCGGGATGTGGCCGCTGGCGCTGCTGGTGTTTGTTGCCTCGGTCGCGGTGCCGGTACTGAAGATCATCTGCATGGTGCTGTTGCTGGTGCTGACGCAGCGCCGCAGCACGCGGCGGCTGCGCGACCGTACCCTGTTGTATCGGATCGTCGAGGGGGTCGGCCGCTGGTCGATGATCGACGTGTTCATGGTGTCCATCCTGGTGGCACTGGTGCAGTTCGGTGGACTTGTGGCAATCAATCCGGGGGCAGGCGCCATCGCGTTTGCCGGGGTGGTGATCCTGACGATGTTCGCGGCCGGGAGTTTCGATCCACGCCTGATGTGGGATGCCGCCGCTTGAGCGACACGCCGCCACCGGTACCACACGCTGTCATTCGCACCCGCGGCATCTGGTGGTCCTGGATCTGGCTGCTGCCACTGGTTACCGCGCTGATCGGCGGTTGGTTGGCCTGGGACACGCTGTCCAAGCGTGGGCCGCTGATCACCATTTCCTTCCAGAGCGCCGAGGGATTGCAAGCCGGCCAATCGCATGTGCGGCACAAGGATGTCGACATGGGGCTGGTCGAGAAGGTGGCGCTCAGTCCCGATTTGCAACGGGTTATCGTGACCTTACGGATGACGCGTGAAGCGGAGCCGTTGCTGACGGATCGGACACGGTTCTGGGTGGTGAAGCCGCGTTTCTTTGCCGGATCGATCTCCGGCCTCGAAACATTACTGTCTGGCGCGTATATCGAGCTGCTGCCAGGGGCTCCGGGAGGCGAGCCGAAGCATGACTTCGCCGGTCTTGAAGATCCGCCTGTCCTGCAATCGGATGTGCCGGGTCATAATTTCCTGTTGCACGCAACCCGCATTGGTTCGATCAGCCTGGGTTCGCCGATCTTCTATCGTGACTTCACGGTGGGGGAGGTGCTGGGCTGGGATATTGGTGACATGGCCGACAGTGTCACCATCCATGCCTTCGTCCGGGCGCCGTTCGACAAGTATGTGCACGACGGTACCCGCTTCTGGAATGCATCGGGAGCGTCGGTGAGTCTCGGTCCCAAAGGTCTGCAGTTACAGCTTGAGTCGCTCCGCGCGCTGATTCTGGGTGGCATCGCGTTCGAGACCTCCCCCGAGGCACGGGCCACGCCAGAGAGCGGGGATAGTCACGAGTTCCCTCTGTATGCCAGTCAGGAGGATGCGGACCACGCGGCGTTTACCCAACATGTCCGATTCCTGGCCAATTTCGATGGGTCTGCCGCCGGGCTTACTTCCGGTGCGGCCGTGACCCTACATGGGCTGCATGTCGGCGATGTGCAGAGTGTCGAGCTGCGTTATGACAAGACGGTGGATCGCGTTGTCGTCGCGGTGCGCTTCGATGTCGAACCGGAGCGGATTTCGCAGCTTCTGGAGAACACCCACGTTCCGATGCCGATCCTGGTGCGTGGATTGGTGCAACGCGGCCTTCGTGCGAGCCTGGCGAGCAGTAATCTGCTGACCGGGCAGAAGGAAGTGGCGTTGGACGTGCAGCCTGATGCCCCACCGGCGGAGCTGCGGATAGACGGCGATGTCTTCGTGCTGCCGACCACGTCATCGGCGGGCTTCGCCGATCTGGCGCAGTCGGCGGGCGCGATTCTCGCGAAGCTGCAAGCCATGCCGTTCGACCAGATCGGCCAGAATCTGAACGAGACACTGCGCGGCACCGCCGCGATCGCCAACGATGCAAAGCTTCGTCAGGCCATTGCGACCTTGCAGACCACGTTGGTGAGCGTGCAGGACCTGGTGCAGCAGATGAGTACTGGTATCGGGCCGGTCATGCAACGTCTGCCACAACTGGCCTCGGGGTTGGATGACGCGGTACGGCGCGTGAACAAGGTGTTGAGTTCCGTGGATAGCGGCTATGGCGGTGATTCGAAGTTCAACCGCGACACCGATCAATTGATGCTGCAGTTGACCGATACCGCGCGGTCGGTACGCGTGCTGGCGGATCTGCTGGCGCGGCATCCGGAGGCGTTGATCCGCGGCCGCACTGGCGCGGGACAGGAGTAGCGTGATGAGGCGTCGTGACATGCTGCTGCTGCTGGCCGCCGTCCCGGCTGGCTGCACCTCACCTGACCCGGCGCTTTATGTGCTGGCGCCGCTGCCAGGTGCGGTGGAGGGGGGCGGGTCGCGTATGGTGGAGCTGCGCGGGATTGGTCTCGCGCGGTATCTGGAACGCTCGCAGATCGTTCTGTCATCGGAGTCGTATCGGCTTGATGTGCTGACCAACGAGTGGTGGGGCGAACCACTTGATACGATGATCAGCCGGGTGTTGGTGCAGGAACTGACGCAGCGTCTGCCTGGCAGCACGGTGTTTCCTGAGAACGGCGCGATCGGCGCGAATGCGGTGGTGACGGTGGCGGTCAACATCCAACGGATGGACGCCGATGCCACGGGAGCCGTTCTGCTGATTGCCCAGGTGGAGGTGCGCGGGCGCAGCCCGGTGGCGCGCAATGTGCGGTTGACGGTGTCACCGACCACGGCTGGGACCCCTGGGCTGGTGGACGCGATGAGCCGCGGCCTGGCGCAACTCGCTGACATTATCGCGGGAATGGTCAGCGCGGCGTAAGCCGCGACAAGCGTTCGAGCGTGCCGCCGAGGATGGCGGCTTTCTGCGCACGTGGCAGGCCCGGTGCGCGAATCGGATCGGCCGGGTCCGCTTGTCCCATGTCGAACGGGTCATCGCTGCCGAGCACCACATGGTCCGCGCCGACGCAGTCGAGCAGGAAGCGCAGCGCAGTGGTATCGTGGACCCGTGCGTCGCACGTGATGTTGGCGAGATAGCAGCTGGGTGGGTGCGGCAGGTGTTCGCACAAGGCGGGGCCGACGCGATAGCCGTGATCGCGGCGGCCGAGCTGATAGGGCAGGAAGCCGCCACCGTGCGCCAGCACGATTTTCAGGTTCGGATGACGCACGAATACACCACTGAGGATCAGCCGTGCGGCGGCCGTGGCGGTTTCCATCGATCGGCCGATCAGGTTCCAAAGGTGATAGTCCCGCAGCCGGATGAGATCGCCGGCGTTCTGCGGATGCCGGAATACCCGGACGTCGAGGCGCTCGGCGCAAGTGAGGACGGATACGAAACGAGGGTCGTCGAGGTCAGTGCCATTGACATGGGTGCAAAGGCCGGTGCCACGCAGGCCAAGCCCGATCGCGCGTTCCCGCTCGCACGTGGCCCGATCAGGGGCCTGCATCGGCAGCGTCGCGAGCGGCAGGAAGTGGTCGGGGTAGGCCCCTGCGCGTTCCGCCATGCCGTCGTTGGTGGCCTGCGCAATGGCAACGCCGGTGTCAGGCGGCGCCCAGTACATCAGCCTCCACGGTTGCGGCGAGGTTGCCGCGCCGCATGGCATCGAGCAGGCGTGGCGGCGCGACGTGGATGTCGATGACGCGCGGGGCGGTCAGGCAGCCGCCAGCCCTTGCGCGCCAGTCTCTCCGATGCCGGCGTCGCGCAGGGCCGTGCGCAGGCTTTCGCGTTCGGCGTCGGTGATCCGCACCAGGGGCGGTCGCACCACGGCACGCTCCATGCGGCCGAGCAGGACCAGGCATTGCTTCATGCGGTTGTGCATGTCGAGCGCGGGCGCGGTGTAGAAGGCCTGGGCGAGCGGGTAGATACGATCGTTGATCGCGCGCGCAGTGGCCAGGTCGTTGGCCTGCACCGCCTGCCACAAAGCCGCTTGCAGGTCGGGGATCACACTGCCGGAACCCGACAGCAAGCCGTTGCAGCCCAGCACCAGCGAACTCATCAGCCAAGCGCTGTGCGTGGTCAACACGTTCACCGGGCGGGGCAGGGATTGCAGCGTGCGGATCTGCCGCTCGTGCAGCATCGCATCATTGCTCCAATCCTTGATGGCGCGGATGGTCGGCACGGCCTCGGCCATGCGCACGAGTGTGTCGAGCGGGTAGCTGAGAGTGGAACGTTCCGCATACGCGAACACGATCAGCGGCAGGTCGGTGGCGGATGCGATGGTGGAGAGGTGGGCGATGGCCATCTCGGGACGGAGCTGGCCACCCATGCTGAAGACCTGGGAGGGGAAGACCAGCAACGCGGAGGCGCCGTGGGCCTCGGCCGTGCGCGCGATGCGGGCGGCGCTGTGGCTGCCGTCGGCCCAGACGCCGCTGATCACCGGCAGCTTGTCGCCGATTTCGTCCAGCGTGAGGTCGAGGATGCGCTGCTGTTCTTCGAAGGTGCAGGCGTGGACCTCGGAGGCGTGGCCGTTCACCGTGATGGCGGACAGGCCGCGCGTGGCGCCGACGTCGCGCAGGTGCCGGCGGGTGCCGCGCTCGTCGATGCTGAAGTCGTCGTGCAGGGCGAGCAGGGTGGCGGGGATGACGCCGCGCGGAATGTAGTCCTTGAAGCGGGGCATGGGAGATCCTCCGATGGGGGGAGGATAGCGCTGGTGAAAGGGCGTCGCTAGCGGCGCGGGGTGGCACAGAGCTTTTCCCCCGGCGTCGCCGTGTTCGCCGACCTCTCCTGCACGGCGGGAGAGCGGTATGGCGGCGCGGGGCTACTGGCGGGTATTGCCGCCTTCGCTGGTATGTGGCATGTGGCATGCCAGAACCGTGGGAGGAACGGGTGGAGAATATCGCGCCGCATCCGCGGCTCCGGATCGAGCCGCTGGAAGTGAGTATCAGCCTGCGCAGGCAAGCCTGCGAAGCGATCAAACGCGCGATCACCGAGATGGACCTTTACGGCCAGCCGGGCGAGATCCGCCTGGACGAGCGGCAGTTGTCGCACGAGCTCGGGGTCAGCCGCACACCCATCCGCGAGGCGTTATCCATTCTGGAACAGGAAGGATTTGTGCGGTCCGTGCCGCGGCGCGGCATCGTGGTGGTGCGGAAGTCGAAGCAAGAGGTGATCGAGATGATCACCGTCTGGGCGGCGATCGAGAGCATTGCGGCACGGCTGGCGGCGCCGCTGGTGACCGCGGTGGATATTGCCGCGCTGCGCGTGCTGGGCGAGGCATTCGAGGATGAGCCGGCGGCGCATCTGACGGAATATTCTCGCGCCAATATGGAATTCCACAAGGCGATCATCCGGCTCGGCGGCGTGACGCTGATGACCAGCCTGATCGAGACGCTGTTCATCCATATGCGCGCGGTGCGGGCGGTGACGATGACGCAGGCGGATCGGGCGCAACGGTCGATCGCCGATCATCGCGCGATCATCGCGGCGTTGGCGGCGCATGATGCGGATCGCGCGGAACGTCTGGTGCGCGAACACACAATGGGCTTGGCGGCGCATGTTGAGAAATACGGCGATTTTCTCGATGTACCTGCCACCGAGGAACGACGCCGGCGTATTGCCTGAGCGCCGGCAATAAGGAGGAGGGACCATGTCCGCGGTACTTGAGCAGAGTGTCAGCGAATCCGCAGCCGAACTGACCGATGGGTTCCATCTGGTCATCGACGCGCTGAAGTTGAACGGGATCAAAACGATCTATAATGTTCCCGGCATCCCGATCACCGATCTGGGCCGTCTGGCGCAGGCCGAGGGGATGCGGGTGATCTCCTTCCGGCACGAGCAGAATGCCGGCAATGCGGCGGCGATCGCGGGGTTCCTGACGAAGTCTCCGGGCGTATGTCTGACGGTTTCGGCACCGGGCTTCCTGAATGGGCTGGTCGCGCTGGCCAATGCGACGACGAACTGCTTTCCGATGATCCTGATCAGCGGGTCGTCGGAACGCGAGGTCGTCGACCTGCAGCAGGGCGACTACGAGGAGATGGATCAGCTCGCCATTGCCAGGCCGCTGTGCAAGGCGGCGTACCGCGTGCTGCATGCCGCGGATATCGGCATCGGCGTCGCGCGCGCGATCCGCGCCGCGGTGTCGGGTCGGCCTGGTGGCGTGTATCTCGACCTGCCGGCCAAGCTGTTCGGCCAGGTGATGGAGGCCGAGGCCGGGCGGCGCTCGCTGGTGAAGGTGATCGACCCGGCGCCTGCACAGATCCCGGCGCCCGAAGCTGTCGAGCGTGCGCTGGACGTACTGCGTGGCGCCAAGCGTCCGCTGATCATCCTGGGCAAGGGCGCCGCCTATGCACAGGCCGACGCCGACATCCGTACCTTCGTCGAGAAGAGCGGCATTCCCTTCACGCCGATGAGCATGGCGAAGGGATTGCTGCCCGACACGCATCCGCAATCTGCCGCGGCCGCGCGGTCGACTGTGCTGGCCGAGAGCGATGTCGTGCTGATGATTGGTGCGCGGCTCAACTGGCTGCTCAGCCACGGCAAGGGCAAGCAGTGGGGGCCGCCGGGGTCGAAGAAGTTCATCCAGATTGACATCGAGCCGCGCGAGATGGACAGCAATGTCGAGATCGCGGCGCCGCTGGTGGGCGATATCGGCTCCTGCGTGGCGGCGCTGCTGCGCGGCATGGGGGATGACTGGAAGCAACCGCCGGGGGAATGGACGGCGGCGATCCAGTCGAAGAAGGAAACCAATATCGCTCGGATGGCGACGCGACTCGGCAAGAACTCGATCCCGATGGACTACCATTCGGCGCTGCGCGTGCTGCGCGACGTGATCAAGGAACGGCCGGATGCGATCCTGGTGAATGAGGGCGCGAACACGCTCGACCAAGCGCGCGGTGTGATCGACATGTACCAGCCGCGCAAGCGTCTGGATGTCGGCACATGGGGTGTAATGGGCATCGGCATGGGCTTTGCCATCGCCGCGGCAATCGAGACCGGAAAGCCGGTGCTCGCGGTCGAGGGCGACAGTGCGTTCGGCTTCTCCGGCATGGAGGTCGAAACGATCTGCCGCTACAACTTGCCGATCTGTGTCGTGGTGTTCAACAACGACGGCATTTATCGCGGCGACGGGGTGAATTTTGGTGGCGGTGACGATCCGGCGACGACGATGTTCGTCAAGGGCTCGCGGTACGACAAGATGATCGAGGGGTTTGGCGGCGTCGGCGTCAATGCGACCACGCCGGACGAGCTGAAGCGTGCTGTCGATGCCGCCATGGAGTCCGGCAGGCCGACGCTGATCAACGCGGTGATCGACCCGGCGGCGGGCAGCGAGAGTGGCAATATCGGCAATCTCAATCCCAAGAGCGCGCTCGCGAAGAAGGCAGGAGCATAACGATGTCTAAAGCACTCGATGGCGTTCGTATCCTCGACTTCACCCATGTGCAGTCGGGTCCCACGTGCACCCAGCTCCTCGCCTGGTTCGGAGCGGATGTGATCAAAGTGGAACGACCGGGCGTTGGCGACATCACGCGTGGGCAGCTGCAGGACATCCCGAAAGTGGACAGCCTCTATTTCACTATGCTGAACCACAACAAGCGGTCGATCACGATCGACAGCAAGAACCCCAAGGGCAAGGAAGTGCTCGAGGCACTGATCAAGCAATGCGACGTGCTGGTGGAGAATTTCGCCCCGGGCGCGCTGGATCGCATGGGGTTCACGTGGGAACATGTGCACGCGTTGAACCCGCGCATGATCATGGCGTCGATCAAGGGTTTCGGGCCTGGTCCGTATGAGGACTGCAAGGTCTACGAGAACGTCGCGCAGTGCGCGGGCGGTGCGGCGTCGACCACCGGGTTTGATGACGGGCCGCCGCTGGTGACCGGGGCGCAGATTGGTGACTCGGGCACCGGTCTGCATCTCGCGTTGGGTATTGTGTGTGCGCTGCATCAGCGTCATGCGACCGGCCAGGGGCAGAAGGTCACGGTCGCCATGCAGGACGGTGTGCTGAATCTGTGCCGCGTCAAGCTGCGCGACCAGCAGCGTCTGGCGCATGGTCCGCTGACGGAATTTCCGCAATATCCGGATGGCACGTTTGGCGAGGCGGTGCCGCGGGCGGGCAATGCCTCGGGCGGCGGTCAGCCGGGCTGGATCGTGAAGTGCAAGGGCTGGGAGACCGATCCCAATGCCTATATCTACTTCATCGCCCAGGCGCCGGTGTGGGAGGCGATCTGCGATGTGATTGGCAAGCCGGAATGGAAGACCGACCCGGACTATGCCAAACCGCCGGCACGCCTGCCAAGGCTGAAGCACATCTTCGCCACGATCGAAGCCTGGACCATGACCAAGACGAAGTTCGAGGCCATGGATATCCTGAACAAGTACGACATCCCCTGCGGCCCGATCCTGTCGATGAAGGAGCTGGCCGAGGAACAGTCGCTGCGCGAGACGGGGACGGTGGTCGAGGTCGATCACCCGACGCGTGGGTCGTACCTGACCGTCGGCAATCCGATCAAGCTGTCGGGCAGTATGTCGGAGGTGAAACGGTCGCCACTGCTGGGCGAGCACACCGACGAGATCCTGCGCGACGTGCTGCGGTTCGACGCGGCGAAGGTGGCGGAAATTGAGGCCTCGGGCGCGATCGGCGTGCCGAAGCGCGCCGCGGCGGCGGAGTAGGACACCCGGGCGCGGACGCCTAACTCATCCAGTCATGCCGTGGCTCGGCCACGGCATCGACGCCTTACGTTGTTGATGCACCGCAAGTGGTGGATGGCTTTCGCCGGCATGCGGTTGCGGCCCTGCTGGCCCGCAACGTCAGTTCGCTGCCTGCTCCGCCGCCTGCGCGTTCGGGATCGCCGCCTCGATCAGTGCCATGCACTGCGCCCGGTCACCCGACGCCAGGGCCTGCAACGCCTGCGAGATCTGCGACACCACCGGATTGGCGCTCGGTGTGTTGGTCTGGAACAGCGGCGTGGACCGATCGAGCAGCCGCGTTTCGGCCATTTCCAACGACTGTTGTGCCTCGCCGGTCCTGCCGGCGGCGAGCGCATTGCGCGCGGCTACTAGGTAGGCCTTGGCTGACGCACCTTCGCCCACATCGGGCGATGGCAGGTTTGGCGCAATTTCCGATGGCGTGTTGGTTGGATTGATATTGCTGGCGCTCGTGCCCATCGGCAACGACATGCCGGTGCCGATGTCATTGCCCGGCCGCGCGCCGGTCGCGGGATTGGCACCGAGGGGCACGCCTTGCGGACCGACGGGCGTGGGCGCTGATGCCGACGTCGAAGCTGGCGCCGAGGCGGGAGGTGCGACGGACGCGGGCGCCGGCGGCGCTAGTGGCACCGGCGCTTGCGCCGGGACCGGCGCCTGCGCGAGGGCCGCGCCCGCGGCCAGGCTGAGCAGCAGGGCACTGGGCAGGGTGATCTTATGCATCTTCTTGTCTCCTCTCGACCGTGCTGAGGGCAGAAACCTGGGGATTGTGGCGAGACATTGCCATTCCCGTGAATGAATTCCGGTCAACGCCAACGCCGGTGGAACCATAGCCATTGCTCGGGATGCTCTCGAATCCAGTTCTCGACGATGGAATTGATCATTTGCGTCGCCGCAGGTACGTCGATCACGCCCTGTTCATCGCGCGGTAACGTGATCGGCCCGGTGCCGATGATGCGAAAGCCATGGTCCGGCAGCCGCACCACGTGCACACCGACCACCGGGCAATCGAACTGCCGGGCGAGGCGGGCGAGGGTGGGGTTGGCCTTGCAGCGCCGGCCGAAGAAGGTGATGTCAACGCCGCGGGACCAGTGCTGGTCGACCAGCATGCCGAGATGCTCGCCGTTGCCTAGCGCGGCGGCCATTTCGAATGCCGCCTCGGGACGACTGCGGATCAGGCGGCCCATCAAGGAGCGGCGGATCGCGGCGATCTGTTTCGCGACCGCCTTGTTGTTCGGCATGCGATAGACGACAGCTGATTGCAGGCGATTTGCGTGTGCGGCGATCGCCGGCAGCTCCCAGTTACCGAGATGCGCCGCGAAGCACAGCGCCGGTTTGCCATCTTCCAGCAATTGCACGAACAGAGGGACGTCGTCGGTCACGATGCGGCCGGTGTTTGGGCGCTCGGGGTCGAAGTCCCAAATCCGGTCCATGTGCACATATTCGCCGGCGACGCGGCCGAGGTTCTCCCAGGCGCCGCGCAGGGTCGTTTCGATCCAGGCAGGACCCTTGTCGGGGAAGGCGGCGCGCAGATTGGCGCGGCCGATCCGATGCGCCGGCAGCCATGGGCCGACGCGGCGGGCGATGGCGCCGCAGACATCCGACGCGTGATCGGGATTGGCGCGGCGCAACAGGGTGATCAGGTAGCGGACCAGCCGTCCGAGGATGCGATCCCCGTACAGCGCCAACTGGCGGCGCATGGCGCTAAGCGGGTCCATGTTTCACGCCCAACAATTCACGCCCTGTGACGTGCCGCCTCGGGCGATCATGGGCTATAGATCGACCAGCAACTTGCCGAACACGTCGCGATGTTCCATCCGCTCGAGGCCGGCGCGAACGTTTTCCAGCTTGAACACTGTGTCGATCACCGGCGTGACGCCGGACGCGATTCGATCCAGCGCGCGAGCGATGGCCGAGATCGGCGATCCGAAACTGCCGATGATGCGATACTGCTGCTGGAATAACTGCATCAGGTTGAGGCTGCCGATGGGGCCGGAGGTGGCACCGCAGGTCACCAGCCGCCCGCCGCGGCGCAGTGACAGCAGCGAGCCCTGCCAGGTGTCGGCGCCGACATGTTCGAAGACCACGTCGACGCCTTTCTTGCCGGTGAGTTTGCGGACCACGCCTTCGAAACGATCCTCACGATAGTTGATGACGTGGTCAGCACCTAGCGCTTTCGCCTTCGTCGCCTTGTCGGCGCTGCCGACGGTGGTAATCACCGTGCAGCCGAGGGATTTCGCCACCCCTATCGCAATCGTGCCGATTCCGGAACCACCGGCGTGCACCAGGACCCATTCGCCGGGTTCGAGTCTGGCGTTGTCGAATAGCATGTGCTCGACGGTGGCGTAGGCAACGGCAACGCAGGCGGCGTCGTGCAGCGCGACGTCGGCGGGGATTTTCACTGCCAAACGGGCAGGGTGGTTGGTGATCTCCTGCGCGAAGCCATCGATGTGGAACCCGCGCACGCCGGCGACATTGGTGCATAGATTGTCCTCGCCGCGCGCACAGAACCGGCAGGTGCCGCAGGTCAGTGCCGCATACGGTACGACACGATCGCCGGGCCGGATGCCGGTCACGTTCTCGCCGACGGCAACCACCTCGGCGGCGGCTTCGGCGCCGACGGTCAATGGCAGTTGCCGCTTGGCGAAGGCCATGCCGCGGAAGCCCCAAACGTCGATGTGGTTCAGCCCGATGGTGCGCACACGCAATTGTATGTCGCCTGGACCGGGCGGGAGGGGCGCGTCACGCTCGACCACCGCAATGTCGCGGTTACCGAGCAACTGCAAGGCGCGAATCATCGCCATGGCCACAGGAAGCTTTCGTTAACCATCATGGTCCAGAAATGGGAATGCCGGTCGGGGCTGGCCCGACCGGCATTCCAAAGAGGACGTAATGTCACGGCATCGCGCCCACTTGCCACGGATGGAAGTGACTTTGCGCATCAGCGTCAAGGCGACAGGCGTCCGCTTGTAGGAGAGGCGCCAACACCTATGCGGGTTGGCCCGTTCCTGGAACTCTTGGCCGTTGCAATCGCTCAATTCAACGGTACGTATACGCAACCGTATGTCAGCCAGGCCGGGTGGCAACGCGCCATGCTGGGCACAGTCCGTCGCGAGCACGTTGTTAACCATCATGCCTGAAAACTTGAATGCCGGCCGGGACAGGCCCGGCCGGCACTCCAAGGAGGACACGATGAGGCATCATCGCGTTTTCCCGCCGCGCAGGCATGGTGATCTCGCGTGTCAACGTCAGGATTGTTGTGACACCTCGGTAGGAGTCGGGCTAGTCCGTTCGTGGACTGTCCCATTCCTGGAGTACCCACCGCGCTCATGCGGGCGCCCCCAGCACCAGGCACACATTCTGCCCGCCGAACCCGAACGAATTGGAAATCGCGTGCGTGACACGTGCATCGCGCGCGACGTTTGGCACACAGTCCACCGGCAGCGTCGGATCCGGAACGTCGTAGTTGATGGTGGGTGGCAGCCGCCCGTGCTGGATCGTCAACAGCGAGAAGATCGCCTCCACGGCACCGGCTGCGGTCAGCGAATGCCCGATCATCGATTTGTTGGACGAGATCGGGATCGACGCCGCGCGCTCGGCAAACACCGCGGACACGCCCAGCCATTCCATCTTGTCGTTTTCCGGCGTGCCAGTGCCGTGCGCGTTGATGTAATCGATCTGCTCCGGTGCCAGCCCGGCATCTGCCAACGCGTGCGCCATGCAGGCGATGATCGGCTTGCCGTCGGGCGAGGAACGGGTGCGGTGGAAGCTGTCGGCCTTCTCGCCATAGCCTTCCAGTACGCCGAGGATCTTCGCGCCACGCGCCCGCGCATGCGCCCGGCTTTCCAGCACCAGCGCGCCGGCGCCTTCGGCCATCACGAAACCGTCCCGATCCTTGCTGAATGGTCGTGCGGCCGCCGATGGTGGATCATTCCGGGTTGACAATGCTGACAGCAGGGAAAACCGGATCAGGCTTTCCGGATTGATTGATGCGTCGGTGCCGACGCACAGCGCCGCTTCGCATTCGCCGCGACGGATCGCCTCGATGCCCAACTGGATCGCGGTGGCACCGGACGCGCAGGCGGTGTTGGTGCCGATCGGCGATCCCCTAATACCGAAACGGTCGGCCAGATGCTCCGCGATCGATCCGAATAGGAAGCGTTCGTTCCAGCGCGTGAACTGGCCGGTTCCCGCGGCGCGCAGCAGGTCGTCGTAGGTTATCGCATCGTTCGGCCCCGCCGCCGCGGCGAGCGCCAGGCGCTGCGGCCATTCCATCTCGACCGGCGGGAAGGCGAGGCACAGCGGTCCCGGGAAATCACCTTTGGCGCCAATCGCGGCCTCGGCCACCGCTTCCTCGATCGCCAGCTCGGCAATCCGTTCCGACAGGGCAGGAGCCGACATTTCGTCCACCGGGATGAAGTCGATGGTACCCGCGACGGTTGTTTTCAGGCCGCGAATGGGGAACCGGCTGATCCGTCGGATGCCCGAAGTGCCGGCCGTGAGCGCGCGCCAGTTATCGGCCTGGCCCTGGCCCAGCGAGGTCAGGACCCCCATGCCGGTGACCACCACCACGGGCCGGCCGTGACTGTCGAGGTCGCTCATGTGTCGTGCCTCCTAGGGCTGGGTTATCAGAGCCAGCGCCTCGCCGCGCCAGTGGCCCCAGCCGGTCACCAGGGCCTGCCGCAATGGAGCATCCATCGGTGCCTCCGTCGGGTCCAGCGGACCGAACAGCCGCCCTTTCGCCACCGACATTGCCGCCAGGGCGAGCGCGGCGGGAAACGCGGCTTCCACTGAATGGCCGAGGGCGGTCGCTGCGGCGCGCGCCGGCAGGCCGAGGTCGCGCAGCCAAACCTGTTCCTCGACGGTTGGCACGGGCGCGCCAGAGGCACCGGACACCACCGCAGCGGCGGCACGATCCAATGTCGGCGCCAGGTCCGCGAGCTGGCGGGTGGCGATGGCCGTGGCCTGGCCGGGTTGGCGCCGGCAGCGGTCGGTTGCTATGCGGGTGATGCGTGCCATGGGCACCGCGCCACGGGCCGCAGCGTGGGCCCGGCTCTCGATCACCAGAAAGCAGCCCACGGATCCCAACACGATGCCGCCGCCGTCCATCTGGCGCTGCCAGACACTCGCATAGGGCCGTTTCCAGTTCAGCCCGCCCATCTCGAAGTGCAGCAGCACGTCCGGGCGTTCGGCGTTGTACGATCCGCCGACCAGCACCAGATCAGCGAGACCAGCGGCGATTCGGGCGCAGGCCACCTTCACCGCGTCCGCGCCGCTGGATTCCTCGCCCATGAAGGTGCGGGAGGAGCCGACCACGCCGTGTACGATAGAGATGTTGCCGGCCAGCAAGTTGGAGAGCTGGGCGAGGAACAGGGTGGGACGCAGATCGTTGAGCAGGTGTTCGTTCAGGAACGTGCCGGGATCCGCCGCAGACGGCAGCGCCGACAGGATGGCCGAGTCGGCCGCGTAATCGCGTTCCCCCCCGCCGGCGGCGACGATCAGATCCATGCGGTCCAGAAGGTCCGCGTTGCCCTTTACCCCGGCCGCTTCGAGCGCCAGTCCGGCGGTATAGGTGCCGATCCGCTGCCACGGCTCCATCTGGCGCTGGTCGCCGCGCTTGGGGATCTGCTTGTCCAGCTCCACCGGCGCCAGAGGATGCACCAGCCGGGGTGCGAAACGGGAGGCGTCCAATACCGGCTGAAATCCCCCGCCGGCGTTCAAGGCCGCCCAATGCACGTCCACGCCCTCACCCAGACAGGAGGCCAGCCCGATCCCCGTGATCAGGGCGTCCTGGGCGTGCGCGGTTGGGTCATGCGGCATCGAAGAACGCCTTCGGCACGGCGATCCGGCGCGCGGTTTTCAGCATCTCGCCCTTCAGCGTCGCGTTCGGGAAGGGCACCACGCGATAGGTGATCTCGGCCCCGGCCACGGTCTTGCCGTCGGCGCTGATTTTGCCTGCGACCACCGCAAAACCCGAGCCGTCGTGCAGCAGCTTGGCCTCGGCCTCCAGCGCCTGGCCGGGTATGACGAAGGCGCGCAGTTTCGCTTCCTTCACCTGCACCAGGAAGGGCATGCGGTCGAAGCGCAGTGTCGCCAGCACCAGCCAGCCGCCGATCTGCGCCATGGTCTCGATCATCAGTACGCCGGGCAGAAGCGGATGGCCGGGGAAATGGCCTTCGAACACCGGGCTCTCGTCCGGCACTCGGCAATCCGCCCGTGCGAGCCGGGCCTCCGGATCCAGCAGGCTGATCCGGTCGATCATCTGGAAATATTCGAGACGCATCCCGGTGGATCAGGCGGTCTTCGCCGCCACCAGCGCATCGATGTTGGCGCACAGGTCCTGCAGGACGAAATACTTGTCCGAGGAGGTCTTCCCCTCGTTTACGTCCTGCGTCCATTGCTCGAGCGGCATCTTGATGCCGAACGCCTTGTCGATGGCAAAGGCCACGTCCAGGAAGTCCAGGCTGTCGATGCCCAGGTCGTTGATCGCGTGGCTCTCCAGCGTGATCTTCTCGCGCGGAATGTCACACGTCTCGGAAATGATCCCGGCCACCGTGTCGAAGGTCGACGACATCAACCAATGCCCCAAATGAACAAGCGCGGGCCACTAACACCTGTGCCGCGGTGCCGCAAGGTTACCGCCCGGGTGGGGGGAAGGCCAGGGTGGGCAGCCCTGCGTTGCGGTCAGCGGATGCCGGCCTACCGCGACGTTAAGCCTGCGTCATTCAGGGGCAGGGGAGGGTCCGGCCGCTTGCAATGCCACCCGGTTACGGTATTCCCCAACCGCTGCCCGGTCGGCAACGAAGAGGGAGAGACGCTGCGTGCCAGACGCGCCCGCCAACGCGCCACTGATCGAGATCGAGCGTCTCACCAAGCGCTTCGGCGCTTTCACGGCCGTGGACGACATTTCGTTCAGCGTCGCGCGCGGCGAGGTGCTCGGCTTTCTCGGCCCCAATGGCGCCGGCAAGTCCACCACCATGCGCATACTGGCTGGCTTCATGCCGCCCACGTCCGGCACCGCGCGGATCTGCGGGCACGACGTGCAGGATGACGGGATCGCCGCCCGGCGGGTGCTGGGCTTCCTGCCGGAAGGCGCGCCGACCTATCCTGATATGGGTGTCGAGTCGTTCCTGACCTTCGTCGCCAAAGTGCGCGGCTATCGCGGCGCAATGCTGGAAAGCCGGGTGCGCGAGGCGCTGGCGCTGACGCATCTGGAACCGGTGCGGCTGCAGCCGATCGAGACCCTGTCCAAGGGCTTCAAGCGCCGTGTCGGCCTGGCCCAGGCGCTGCTGCATGATCCGCCGGTGCTGGTGCTGGACGAGCCGACCGATGGGCTCGATCCCAACCAGAAACGCGAGGTCCGCATCCTCATCGCGCGGATGGCACGTGAGAAGGCGATCGTGATTTCGACGCATATCCTGGAGGAGGTGGACGCGGTCTGCACGCGCGCCATCGTCATCGCTTCGGGCCGCATTGTCGCGGATGAAACGCCGTTCGCGCTGCAAAGCCGCCATCCCTCCGGCCGGCTGGAGGACGTGTTCCATCGGCTCACGCTCGAAGCACCGCGGGACGCGGCCTGAGCATGCGCATCACCTTCATCGTCGCGCGGCGGGAGCTGGCGGGATATTTCGCGACACCGGTCGCCAGCGTGTTCATCGTCATCTTCCTCGTGCTGCAAGGCGCGCTGACCTTCAACCTGGGCAGCTTCTTCAGCCGTGGGCAGGCGGACCTGAACCCGTTCTTCACCTTCATGCCGTGGGTCTTCCTGTTGCTGGTGCCGGCGATCACTATGCGGCTGTGGGCGGAGGAACGGCGGCTGGGCACGATCGAGCTGCTGCTGTCGCTGCCGATCACGCATGGACAGGCGGTGATCGGGAAGTTCCTGGCGGCCTGGGCGTTCTGCGCGATCGCGCTGCTGCTGACGTTTCCGTTCGTGATCACCGTCAACCTGCTGGGCAATCCTGATAACGGGGTCATCGCGTCGGGGTACGCGGGATCGCTGATCATCGCGGGGGCATTCCTGTCGGTCGGATCGGCGATGTCAGCCGCGACGAAGAACCAGGTGATCGCCTTCGTATTGGGCCTGGCGGTGTGTTTCGTGTTCGCCATGGCGTCGTATTCCGTGGTCACCGACTTCCTCAGCCAGAATGTTCCGACGCTGGCCACGGTGGCGCGGCGGTTGGCGGTGATCGACCGGTTCCAGGATTTCACCCGCGGCGTGGTCAGCCTGCGCGATCTGGTGTTCTTCGCCAGCTTCATCACGTTCTGGCTGTATGTGACCGCGGTGCTGGTCGAGCGGAACAAGGCGAGCTAGCACGATGCGGCACCGCACGCTCTCGGCCGTGGTTGGTATCATCGCCGTGCTGGCGATCGTCATCGGCATCAACATGTATTCCGACGCCCGCCTGACTAATTTGCAGGTCGATCTGACGCAGCAACATCTGTACACGCTGTCGCCGGGCACCAAGCAGATCCTGGCCAACCTCAAGGACCCGATCACGCTGAAGCTGTTCTACTCGCGCAAGCTGGGCGCGGCGGTGCCATCTTATGGCAGCTATGCTGACCGGGTGCGCGAGATGCTGGAACAATACGCCGCGGTGGCGAACGGCAAGCTGCACCTGCAGTTCTATGATCCGGAGCCGTTCAGCGCCACCGAGGATGAGGCGCTGGCCGAGGGGCTGCAAGGCGTACCGGTCGACCAGTCGGGCGAGCAGGTTTATTTCGGCCTCGCTGGATCGAACATGCTGGATGATGATCGCGACATCGCCTTCTTCCAGCCGGAGCGCGAGCCGTTCTTGGAATACGACCTGACGAAGCTGATCTACGACCTGTCCAACCCGAAGCGCCCGGTGGTGGGCGTGATGTCGTCGCTGCCGGTCGATGGTGATCCGCGCATGATGATGATGAACCAGGGGCGGCCAGGCGGCGCAGGGCAGCCCTACGCCTCGATCATGATGCTGCGGCAGACCAATGACGTGCGCACTGTGCCAACCGATGCGCAGATGATCGATCCGGCGATCCAGGTACTGCTGGTGGCCGAGGTGCAGAATCTCTCGGACGCGACGCAGTACGCCATCGACCAGTTCGTCATGCGTGGCGGGCGGCTGATGGTGATGGTTGATCCGTGGAGTGAGGCGATGGCGGCGGCGCCGTCGCCCTCCGGCATGCCGCCGCAGGACACCAGCTCCGACCTGCCGAAGCTGTTCAAGGCATGGGGTATTCAATACGATCCCACCAAGGTGATCGGCGACCTGGATGGCGCGTGGCGGGTGCGTGCCAGCCCGGATGATCGGGTGCAAGCAGTCGACTATGTCGCGTGGTTCAACATCCGCGACGGCATCAATCACGACGATCCGGCGACCGCGGATCTGCAGCAGGTCAGCGTCGCGTCGTCGGGTTACATCGCGAAAGCGCCGAATGCTTCGATCACCTTCACGCCGCTGCTGACCACCGGACCACATACCGGGCCGGTGCCGATGGATGAGGTAAAGCTACCGGATCCGGCGAAGGTCCTCGCGAATTTCAAGCCGACGCTGGGGCCCGAAGTGATCGCGGCCCGCGTGCGCGGTGTGTTGAAATCCGCTTTCACTGAGCCGCCGCCGCTGGCTGCCGGGCAGAAGCGGCCGGATAACTTCCCCGCCTATATTCCGGAAACCAAGACGCCGGCGAACCTGGTGGTGGTGGCAGATTCCGATATCCTGGCGGATCGTTTCTGGGTGCGCATCCAGGACTTCTTCGGCCAGTCGCAGGCGACCCCGTTCAGCGACAATGGGCCGTTCGTCGCCAACCTGATCGATACGCTGGCGGGTGGCGATGTGCTGATCGGGCTGCGCTCGCGCGGGTCGTCAGTGCGGCCGTTCGTGCTGGTCAATCAGATGCAGGCGGATGCCGAGGCGCAGTTCCGCCAGACCGAGCAGACGTTGCAGCAGCACCTGGACGCCGTGCAGAAGCAGTTGCAGACGCTGCGACAGGGCAGTGCGCAAGGCAGCGACCAGTCGGCACAGCCGGTCATCACGCCAGAGCAGCGCGCGGCGATCGATGCGGCGCGCCAGGATATTCTGCAAACGCGGCAGAAGCTGCGTGCCGTGCAGTTCGAGCTGAACCGCGGCATTGCGCAACTTGAGAATGAATTGCGGTTGTTCGACATCGTGTTGGTGCCGGCGGTGCTGACCCTTCTCGCGATCGTGTTGGGCATCGCGCGCAGTCGACGTCGCTCCAGGGCACGCACATGAAGACGCGGACGCTAAGCATCTTGTGCGTGCTGGGGGTACTCTCGGTCGCCGGCGGGTGGTATTTCGGTCCGGGGCAAGAACCATCCGAACGGTCCGAGGTCGCGCGCGGCACGCTGATGTTCCCCGACCTCACCGCAAAGCTGGCGGATGCCGCGCGCGTCGAGATCACGCATCAGGGGACCACGATCACGCTGGCCCGCAAGGGCAACAAGACGGAATCGCCTTGGGGCCTGTTGCAGCGCGACATGTATCCGGTGCAGGTGCCCAAGCTGCGCGGCATGCTGACGGCGTTGACCGAGCTGCGCCTGGTCGAGCCGCGCACGTCGGACCCGACGTTGTACAACCGGTTGGGATTGGAGGATGCGGATCAGAAGGAAAGCTCCGCGGATCTGCTGCGCGTGTTTGATGCGTCGGACCATGTGATTGCCGCGCTGCTGGTGGGGCATCGGCGCGTGCGGACGGCGGGGAATGTACCAGACGAGGTGTTCGTGCGCCGGCCGGGGCGAGCGCAGACCTGGCTGGCCGAGGGCAGCCTGGAAGTGGATGCCGATCCGCAGCTCTGGCTGGATCGCGACATCATGAACATCGACCACGCGCGCATCGCCAGCGTCGTGGTGCATCGTGGCGACACCGAACTGGATCTCAGCAAGCAGAATGGCAAGCTGGTGCTGACGGCGCCGGCCAATCCGCCGAAGCTGGAAGACTACAAGCTGGACGATCTGGATCGGGGGCTGGAGCTGCTGAATTTCGAGGATGTGGCGACGGACAAGGGGGCTGTCGCACCCAAGGTTGGCGATACGATCGGGTCTGCAGTATTCACCACGACAGACGGGCTGGCGGTGACCGTGACGGTGCTAAAGGGCGCGAAGGATATCTGGGCGCGCTTCTCGGCGACCGGCGGCGACAAGACCAAGGATGAGGCGGCAAAGTTGAACGCCCGTCTGGCGGGATGGACCTATCAGCTTGGGTCGTGGAAGGAGGCGTCGCTGACGCCGAGCCTCGACACGCTGAAGGCAACGCCGCCGACGCCTCCTGCGGCACCCAGCGCGCCATCGGCCAAACCGTGAGCGATCGCGAATACCCGACACGGCCGATCGTTGGTATCGGCATTGTGGTGCTGAAGGGGGACAGCGTGCTGCTAGTGCGGCGCGGCAAGCCGCCCGCGGTTGGTAGCTGGACGTTACCGGGTGGTGCGCAGGATCTGGGGGAGACCTGTGAGGCGGCGGCGCGGCGGGAGCTGGAGGAGGAGACGGGGCTGCGGGTTGGAGCACTGCATCTGGCGGCCAATGTCGACAGCATACGGCACGACGACGCGGGGCGCGTGCAGTATCATTACACTATTATCGATTATGCGTGCCGGTGGGAGAGTGGGGAGCCCATGGCCGGAACCGACGTAACGGAAGCGGCATGGGTTCCGATGGATCGGCTGCGCGAGTACAATCTTTGGAATGAGGCTTATCGCGTGATCGATATCGCGCGTGGGCTGGTGGGGTAGCGCGTACGCCCATTGTCATTACGAGACGCGTGGCGACGAAGAGCAATCTCGCGATGTGGTGGCACCATAGTAAGTGTCTCCCTGGGTCGAGATTCGTCGCCACGTGCCTCGCAATGACAGGTCGGGATTACCCGTCCACCATCAGCACCGCCGGCGCAGCGAGCTGGGCGATCAGGCGGATTTGGGGCAGGTGGCTCTCGGCATAATGGCCTGCGCGATGACACAGATTCAGTGTCCCGAGCGTCTGGCCATTCCAGCGCACCGGCATGTTCAGAATCGATTCACATCCGAGCGAATTTATCAGCGCGTGGTCGAAGAAGTTGGCGGCAATGTCCTCGCGCGTGCGACCGATATAGGGCTGCCCGCCATGGATCACACGCTGCATCCAGGCGCTGTCGGTGACCGGCTTGCGGCCGCCCACCGGATAGGCGTCCGGCCTATTGCTGTAGAAGCGTTCGGACTGCCGCGCCGCGCGGTGATGCACCAGCACCGTGAACAGAATGTGGCCGGGCGTCTCCGCCAGCGCGGCATCCACGGCACGGAAAGTTGCAAGCGGCTGATCGGTCGCCGCCAGCGCAGCAAGGATACGGTCGTGCATGATCCCTCTTCAATGAACGCGGTCAGTCGACGAGTTGGCGGAGCGTCGCGAGTTCGGTCAGGGCCGTGGCGGCCGCTGTTACGAACGCCTCGTGCTGTTCCGTGGCCACGGCGTGATCGCCGGTGCGGCAGGCCTGTTCGACGACGCGGGCCAGGCCGCTGGCCTGCTTGCCCCCGCAATTGCCGATCAACGACACCAGGTCGTGCGCCTCGCGTGTCGCGGCGGCCAGGTCACCTGCCGCGACATGGTCGGTCAGACGCTGGATGCGCTTCGGGATGTCGTCCAGCGCGTCCGCCAGGAAGCTGTCGAACTGCGCTGGCGTGAAGATGCGGCGCAGCTCGGCGATGACCGACTGCTCGACCGCCAACGGTGCTGGTGTCGACGATGATGGAGACACCGCGGACTCCGACTCTCGTGCGAGGCCGGTCAACTTGGCCAACGCGGTTTGCAGTGACGCTGGCGTGATCGGCTTGGCGAGATACGCGTCCATGCCGGCGGCCAGATAGCGCTCCTCGGCTCCCGCGATCGCGTCGGCCGTCAGCGCCAGGATCGGAATATGGCACTGCGGAGCCGGCAATGCACGGATCTGGTTCGAGGCGCCCACGCCGTCCAGCACCGGCATCTGAATATCCATCAGCACGATATCGAAGCCGCCCTGGCGCACTGCCGCCACCGCCTCCTCGCCGTTGTTGACCACCGCGACCTGATGTCCCGCGGCCGCCAACAGCATCATCATCAGCCGCTGGTTGATCTTGTTGTCTTCCGCCACGAGGATCCGCAGCGCCACGAGATCGGGCACCGGCACGGCAGTCTCGGACTCCGTCGGAGAGGGTTGCGGTAGCGTTCCAAGCCCGAACAGCCGGCTCAACGTATCCAGCAGGGGCTGCTCGCGCACGGGCTTGGTCAACACGGCGTCCACAAGCTGTTCCAGTTTCGCCGGCAAGGCATCGCGATCGACCGAGCAGACCATGATCAATTTGGCCTGTGCCACGCCCGGCATGTCGCGAATGCGGCGCGCCAGCGCATCCCCCGCGAGGCCGGGCATGACCAGATCGATCAGCACCAGGTCGAATGGCTGACCGCGATGCCAGCCGCGTTCCAGCTCGGCCAGCGCCTGGAAGCCGTCATGCGCGGCGGTGATCTCCATGCCGAGCGCCAGCAACTGCCGACGCAACACCCGGCGATTGATGTCGGTGTCGTCGACCAGCAACGCGCGCAGGCCGCGCAATTGTTCCGGCAGAGAGCGATTGACCCGCACCGGCGCATTGGCGCGCGCGAGCGGGATCTCGAAGAAGAACCGGCTGCCGCGGCCGGGCCAACTGATGACATCGATCGTGCCGCCCATCAGCTCGACGAGCTGGCGGCAGATGGCCAGGCCCAAGCCGGTGCCGCCGAAGCGGCGGGAGATCGAGCTGTCCGCCTGCGCGAAGGGTTCGAACAGGCGTCGACGCACGTTCTCCGGGATGCCAGGACCGGTGTCCTGAACGTCCACTCGGACTTTGGCCGGCTGATCGTCGCGTGATGGCCGCGTTGTCACCTCGACGGTGACGCCGCCCGTCTCGGTGAACTTGATCGCGTTGCCGACCAGATTCAGCACCACCTGGCGCAGCCGCGTCGGATCGCCGTGGAAACCAAAGCGCGCGGCTGGATCAATGAAGGTCGACAGATCGATGCCTTTTTCGCGCGCGCGGGGCACCAGCAGGCCGACCGCGCCTTCGATCAGCTCCACCAGGTCGAAGTCGAGCAGTTCGAGCTCGACGCGACCTGCCTCCAGTTTGGAGATGTCGAGAATGTCGTTGATCACCGCCAGCAGTGATTCCGCGCTCTCGCGCACCGCGATGGCGCATTCGCGCTGCTCGTCGGCCAGGCGTGAGCCCAGCAGGATCGAATTCATGCCGATGATGCCGTTCATCGGTGTGCGGATCTCATGTGACATATGAGCCAGGAAATCGGTTTTCGCGCGACTGGCATCCTCGGCCAGCATGCGTGCGGTTTCCGCCTGCTCGCGTGCCTGCGCGGCGCGCTCCTCCGCCAGCTTGCGCTCAGTTGTATCGGTATAGGTACGAACGATCCCACCGTCCGGCATCGGCATGCTGCGCACCTCCATGATACGCCCATTCGGCCGGCGCCGCTCATAGACATGCGGTTGATCGAGAATGCCACCCGAGCGGACGAACTCCTGGATATCCTCGGGCGTGTGCTTGAATTCGTCGGTGCGCCACTGGTAGGCGAGCACCTGCGCGAAGGGCGTGCCGGCGGCCTTCAGTTCTGCCGGCAGGCCCAGCATTTCGATGGTGCGCTGATTGCACACCGCGATGGTGCGATCCGCGGCGATCATCATGATGCCCTGACCCATGAATTCGAGCGTGGTCTGCAGCAGGTTCGATTTTTCGACGATCAGGTGTTCGCTCTCGGTCAGTGCGTCAGCGGTACGACGTAGTTCGGTGGCCTGTGCCTGCAACCGTTTCTGCGTGCGCTCGAGATCGGCATTCCTCTGCGCCAGCGTGTGTTCTGATGTCGCCAGTCGCTGGAACTGTTTCGCCAGCACGTGAAACAGCAGGATGATGGCGAGGATGATCGCGAGCGTGCCCAGTACGATTGCGATCGCCTCGTGCCACCATTCCGCCAGCGCCGTGTCGCGGCTCACGGCGATATCAACCACCAGCGGATAGTCCTTGAGGGGCTGCACCGCGACGAACTGCGGCGTCCCTGTCGACACGCCGGCCGAGACATAATTGCCCCCGCCCGTAGCGACGATCTGATGCCATGGCGAAGCGAACGGCAGGGTCGTGCCGAGCAGGCCGTTCGTTTGCGGATAACGCAACATCCAGGTGCCGTCGCGGCGCAGAATGTCGACCGACGTTCCGGCCTGCAATGCGATGGCGTGATAGAAATCCTCGAAATAATGCGATGACACCGGCGCCATGACGATGCCGATCAGCTCGCCCGTCGGCCCGTTGACGCGACGCGCGAGAAATAGGGACTGCTCGGGTGCGGGGCTTCCTGGCAGGGCCGCACCGATATAACTGTCGGTCTGCGGATGGGCGCGCAGGTATTCCACGAAGTCGCGTCCGGACAGATCGGCCGGTGTCGTCGGCCAGGCCTGCGACGAATTGACCAGCTTGCCATCCGCGGTGACCAGCGTCAGGGCGGTGACCTGAGGCAGGTGCTTCAGCTCATCCGCCAGCGCGTCGTGCACATGCTGGTTGTCCAGCTCACCGCGGAATTGCGAGGGTGAATCGATCCCGTCATTACGGATCTGTTCGGCGGTGGCCCGCAGGATCAGATCGACCGCCTGCAGGGTGCGCGACGTCTGCTCGGCCAGCAGCAGGCCGAGATTGTCGTTGGTCTGGCGGATCTGGGTCAGCGCGTGCTGGCGCGCGCCCCAGCTGGCCAGTGCCGCCATCGCCAGCACCACGGCGATCAGCAGGCCCGCGAGCGGGGCGAGCCCGCGTCGCAGCCGGGGCACTGCGATGCTGTCAGGCATTGATGGTTGCTGCGGCTCCGGCATGTCGTGCGGTGGTCCTGCCTCCCTCAGCGCGGGTCAGCGCGCGCGATGCCCTACAGTACCGGCAGGCGCGTTGCCGCATCGTTTCACGCTTGGGTCACGTTGACGAGGGTCAGAATCGACGCTGACGGGGTCGTTCCGCCCGCCGCCCGGCTGGCAGGGTGAGTGAGAGCCCGACACAGATCAAGCCCATCGCGGCAGGAATGAGCCAGGCGGGACGTGCCAGCACGGGCAGAACGATCTCCGTCCACATCCAGTGCGTGAGAAACTGTTCCACCACAGATTGTAAATGGGTGAGGCTCTGGCGGTCGAGTGCGAGCAACAGTTGGCCCAACGGCAGATCCGGCGACTCCAGTGTCGCCAGGGCCACCGTGCCGACCAGCAACGCCGCCGCCAGAACCGCCAGAACCCGTCGCACCATCACATGAACAATTTTTCACCCTTGATATCAGCATACAGGCCGCCGACGAACTCAGCATAGCCGTTAAACAGCTTGGTTGGCACGCGTTCATCGGTGCCGATCAGTCTCTCGGAAGCTTGGCTCCAGCGTGGGTGCGCGACTGCTGGATTGACGTTGGCCCAGAAGCCGTACTCGCTGGGCTGGATTGCCTCCCAGAAGGTATGCGGGCGGTTGTCGGTGAAGGTGATTTTCACGATCGCCTTGGCGGACTTGAAGCCGTATTTCCACGGCGTGACCAGGCGGATCGGCCCGCCATTCTGTGGCGGCACTGGCTTGCCGTAGAGGCCGGTGACCAGGAACGCCAAATCGTTCGTCGCTTCGGCCATGGTCAGGCCTTCGATGTACGGCCAGGGGTAGAAGGGGGCGTCGAGCCCGGGCATCGTCTTGTCCTGGATGGTCTCGAACACGACGTATTTGGCCGAAGCCTGCGGGTCGGCCAGTTTGACCAGGGCGCTGAGCGGGAAGCCGGTCCAGGGTACGGTCATCGCCCAGGCTTCCACGCAGCGGTGGCGGTACACCCGCTCCTCCAACTGCACTTGCTTCAGCAGGTCGTCGATGTCGATGGTGCGCGGCTTGGCCACCATGCCGGCGATGGTGATCGACCACGGCCGCTGGGGGAGAGCTTGAGCATCCCGCCACAAATTCTTGGATTCACTGAATTCATAGTAGTTGTTGTAGGTTGTCGCGATGCCTTCAGCCGTGAGCGGACGGTCGACGGTGTATGTCGGATTTCGCGGTGGCGCCTCGTTTTCGGCCCAAGCCGCGCTGCTGAATGCGGGCGCTATGATGGCCGCCGCGGCGCCGGCCAGCGCGGTGCGGCGCCGCACCACAAGGTGCTCGGGCGTCACCAGCCGTTCCGGAATTTCCCAGCCACGGCGTCGCATGATGTGCATCAGTTGGTCCCCACCTGTTGATCAGCAGACCGAAGGACGCCCGGGTAAGTCATTCTCATCCCACGGGCTCGTCCCGGCTGGCATGTGTTGCGCTCCGTTGTCGGACGCTCCGAGATCGGGAACATTACAGCGCACCCGGAGCTGCCGGGGTCTGACAGGAGATACGAGGATGCACCTCGCCCGGTTTCCGCGCGTGCGTATGTTCCCCACCCCCACGCCGTTGGAGAAGCTGGGTCATTTGAGCCGGGCGCTGGGCGGGCCGGAGATCTGGATCAAGCGCGATGATTGCACGGTGGTGGCGACCGGGGGCAACAAGATCCGCAAGCTGGAATACTTGATGGGGGAAGCGCTGGCGCAGGGCGCCGATCATCTGGTGACGCAGGGGGCGGTGCAGTCGAACCATGTGCGGCAGACCGCGGCGGTGGCACGGAAGTTCGGCATGACGTGCACCGCACTGCTGGAGCACCGGATCGAAACCAACGATCGGGACTACCTGGCCAGTGGCAACGTGCTGCTGGACCGGCTGTTCGACTGCGCGATTGAGTATCGCCCGAGCGGGCTGGACATGAATGCCGAGGCGGAGGCGAAGGGGGCTGCGCTGCGCGCCGAGGGCGGGAAGCCCTATGTGATCCCGGGCGGTGGGTCCAATCGGGTCGGCGCGCTGGGCTATGTCGGTTGCGCACAGGAACTGATGCAGCAGGCCGATGAGATGGGATTGCGGATCGACCGGCTGGTGACGGCGACGGGCAGCGCGGGGACGCATGCCGGGCTGGTGGTAGGACTGCAGGGCTGCAATGCCAATGTGCCGGTGCTGGGGATCGGCGTGCGCAATCCGAAGCTGGTGCAGGAGGCGAATGTGCATAAGCTGGCCGAGGCGACGGCGGACTATGTCGGGGTGACGGGCGGCATCCCGCGCGGGTCTGTGGTGGCGAACTGCGATTACGTCGGCCCGGGCTATGGCCAGCCGACGCCGGGGATGACCGAGGCGGTGCTGATGCTGGCGCGGCTGGAGGGGATCCTGCTGGACCCGGTGTATTCTGGGAAGGCGATGGCCGGGCTGATCGACCTGATCCGCGCGGGCCAGTTCAGCAAGAATGAGCGCGTGGTGTTCCTGCACACCGGTGGGGCTGTGGGGCTGTACGGGTATAACAGCGTGTTCGAGCAGGCGATGGCGTAGGCTTCGGCAAGTACGATTCCCGCCAAGACCCCAAGTCACCAAGAGGGCTGGGGGACGGGTTTGTCGGCCGGCGGGACTTAGCGGGGCGATTGCGCGTCGCGCGGCGCGCAGTCACCGCCGTTGCTTGCGCCGCAACATTTGACCTGTCGCCGACAGTCTTGGCGTTGTGGGCGTTGGCAGCGATCTCGAAAAACCACGGATTTCCGCCAGGTTTGGATTGACGTCCGCAGCCCAGCGGGGCGATGCTGCGTTGCGAAATCGTGTCGGGCAGGAGAGGCATATGCCGTTTGAGTCGATCGGGACCACCACCGAGGTCGAAACCGCGCAATGGCAGACGCGCGTCGACCTCGCGGCCGCGCACCGCATGGCGGTGATCCATGGCTTTCATGAAGGCATCTTCAACCACTTCACCACCCGCGTGCCGGGCCACAAGGATCGCTACTACCAGATCCCGTTCGGCCTGCATTGGTCCGAGGTGACCGCCAGCTGCTTCATGGAAGTCGGCTATGACGGCACGCTGCGCGCAGGCGATGGGTTGATCGAGAAGTCCTGCTACTGCATCCACGCGCCGATCCATGAGCTGGTGCCGCATGCCGATACCGTGCTGCACACGCACATGCCGTTCGGCAGCGCGCTGGCGCGTCTGGATGACCAGAGCATCCTGCCGATCGGTCAGACCGAGCTCGGCATCATGATGCACACTGTCTACGACAACAGCTATGCGGGGCCAGCGTTCGAGCCGGCGGAAGGCCGCCGCCTCGCGGGCCTGATCGGCGACAAGGAAGTGCTGATGATGGCGAGCCACGGTGTCGGCATCGTCGCCAGCTCGATCGCGAAGGCCTACGACCTGCTGTACTACACCGAGCGCGTGGCGCAGGTGCAGCTCTACGCGATGTGGACCAACCGGCCGCTCAAGATGCTGCCGGAGAACGTGATCCAGGATACGTTTGCCGCCTATCGCAAAGGTGAGAGCTACGGCGGGCGCAAGCCGTATGACTGGCATTTCGACGCGCTGAAGCGGCAGCTCGACAAGAGCCAGCCCGATTACAAGCACTGATTGCTGCACTGCACTGTCCGGGGCGACCCGGCCAGTGCAGTGCACAACCGCCAGCGTATGGACGTGCTGGCCCAGGCGAACACACCGCACGAAAGTGCTAGACGCGCGCCGCAATTCCCCGTTACGGTCGATGCTCTGACCGGTCAGCCCTGCGATGGGCGATGCCGAACAGGGATCGTCGCTTTGTGAGTCCGCAACATGGAGCTGCGGGTGATGGCGCCGTTTGGCCTTTGCCGCAGTCACGACGTGCAGTGCCGGCCCGTGACGACTTCTTAATTTTGCAAGAACGTCGTTGACCTGCCTGTTTCGTGCCGCCAAGTTGCTTATGTAACGAGAAACAACGCGCGCCAAAAAACGGTATGCGCGAGCAGGGAAACGGAGACGGACCATGGGCAAACTCACCCGTCGGTCAGTCGTGGGCGGCTCGCTTGGAGTCGTGGCAGCCGCCACGCTGGCCAGACCTTATATCGCGAACGCGCAGGCGAAGACCGCCGTGTGCTGGATCAATCAGGGCTTCGTCAAACAGGAAGACGACGCCATGAAGAAGGTCTGTGAGGACTACATGAAGGCGAGCGGCAACAAGCTCGACTACTCCATCATGCCGTTCATGGCGCAGAACCAGAAAACCATTTCGGCCCTGACCAGCGGCGATGTGCCGGACATGGTGTTCATGGACGCGCCGTCATCGATCATTCCGCAGAACGCGTGGGATGATAAGCTGATGGATCTCAGTGATATTGTAACGCCGATCGAGTCACAGCTCTCAGAGACCGCGAAGCTAGGGTCGACCTTCTACAACAAGGCGACCAAGAAGCGCAGCTATTACCTGGCCCCGATCAAGCAGGGCGCGACCCCGTTCCATATCTGGAGCGATCTGGTTGAGAAGGCTGGCTTCAAGGTGACGGACATCCCGAAGAAGTGGGACGATCACTGGAAATTCTTCGCGCAGATGCAGGCGCCATTGCGCGCCAAGGGGATGCGCAAGGTCTACGCGCTAGGTCTGCAGATCACCACCGTCGGCCCCAACGACGGCAACAACCTGTTCGCGCACTTCTTGATCGCCAATGGCGGTGAGGGGATCGTCACGTCGGACGGCAAACTGCATGTCGACGATCCGCAGATTCGCGAGGCCGCGATCAAGTCGGTCGAGGTCATGACGAACTTTTACAAGCAAGGCGTGGTGCCGCCGGAGGCGTTGAGCTGGAATGACGCCGACGACAACAACGGCTTCCATGAGAAGCTGTTCGTGATGGACTTCGATGGCACGCTGTCGACCGAACTGGCGATGATCAGCGATAAGCAAGCTTTCTATCACGACATGCTGACGCTGGCGCCGGCGCAGAAGAATGACGGCACCCCGATGAAGACCCAGATCAATGCGGGCGGCGGCTTCGTCCCGAAGGGGGCGAAGGGTGCCGAAGTGGCCAAGGACTTCTTGAAATACTTCATGACGCCCGAGGTCATGAACGCGAACCTGAAGGGGGGACTGGGTCGTTGGTTCCCGACCATCCCGTCAGTCGTGAAGAACGATCCGTGGTGGCTGAACAGCGGCGAGCCGTGCCTGAAGCCGTATATCGAGGAGGGCGTGTTGAACCCGACCCTGCCGGTATACGAAGGCTATTCGCCGGCCTGGGGTCAGGCCAATGCCGAGCAGCTCTGGGGCCAGGCGCATGCCGATGTGATCAAGAACGGCATGAAGGTGGCCGATGCCGTCGACAAGGCGTTCAAGCGCTGTAACGAGATCTTCGCGAAGGTCGTGATGTAACCCTGGCGGGGCGAACATGAGCGTCACACAACAGGCATTGCCGGTCGGACGGGCTGCTGCTTCCATAGCGCGTCCGGCCCGACGAGCCTGGTTCGGCGGATTGCACGGCGCCGACTATGTCTGGGCGCTTGCGTTTGCGTTGCCCTACATCGCGATATTCCTGCTATTCGTTCTCTATCCGATCTGTTACGGACTGTGGCTCGGCAGCGAGCCACAGCTGTACAGCCAGTTGTTCGCCGACCCGCGCTACTTTACGGCGGTGATCAACACGATCATCTACGTGGGCGTCGGTGTGAATCTGAAGATGGCGCTGGCGTTTCTGCTGTCGGGCTTCTTCATGCGCAAGCGCTGGTGGATCAAGGCGCTGCTGGTGATCTACATCCTGCCTTGGGCGACGCCGGCACTGCCGGCCTACATGTCGATTCACTGGTTCATGAACGGCCAATGGGGGATGCTGAACAACGTCTTGTACATGTTGTTCGGCATCGATGGCCCGGTCTATTTGAACGACCATTGGATGGGGCTGTCGGCGAATATCGGCGCCTATATCTGGAAGAACCTGCCGTTCTGGACGATCATCCTGCTGGCGGGGCGCATGGCGGTGCCGATGGAGCTTTATGAGGCGGCCGATGTGGACGGCGCGACCGGGTTCAAGCGGTTCAAGCACGTCACTTTCCCGCTGATGGCGAACCTGTATTTCGTCTGCATCCTGCTGGACACCGTGTTCGCGCTGGGTGACTTCAATGCGACGTATTTCGTCTCGGGCGGTGGTCCGGCGATGTCGACTGAAGTGCTGGCGACGCTGGGTATCCGGTATGCATACACGGTCGCGCTGCCGCGGCTGGGCGTGGCGGAGGTGATGACGGCGCTGCCCGTGCTGATCCCGCTGGTCTACATTCTCATGCGCAAGCTGCGCATGTCGGAGGCACAGCTATGAGTGTCACCGCCGCTGGCCGACGGGCTGGGTCCGGGCTGCATTCGGTCCTGTACTACAAGCTATCGCGCTATCTGGTGGAAGCCGTCTGCATCCTGTTGGGCATCTTCATCGCTGTGTGGTCGATCGCGCCGATCTACAACATGTGGGAGATCGCGCTCGACAGCCATGACGACATCTTCGCTGGCGCGCTGTGGCCGGATCATCCGTCACTGGAGAGTTTCCGCATCGTGGTGACCCAGGGGTTCTGGTACCTGGAGCATTTCTGGCATCAGTTCGGTAACAGCTTCTATGTCGGGTTCATGGTGATGTTCCTGACCCTGCTGATCGGTTCGCTGGCCAGCTTCACCGTGGGGCGGATGCGGCTGCGGAATGGTTGGCTGCTGAGCAACGCGGCGCTGATGACCTACGTCATCCCGGCCTCGTTCCTGGCGATCCCGATCTATCGGATTATGCAGATCTACGGATTATCGAACAACCTATGGTCGGTGATCCTGGCGCTGACGACATTTGCCACGCCGTATGCAATCTTCATCTTCTCGCAGTATGGCAAGTCGATCCCGATGGAGCTGGACGAGTCCGCGCGGATCGATGGGGCGAACCCGCTGCAAATCTATGTGCGGATCTACCTGCCGCTGATGGCCCCGGCCCTGGTGGCGGTGGGGACCTACGCTCTATTGCTGGCGTGGAATGAATATCTCTACAACTTCCTGCTGCTGTCGACGCCGGAGAGCATGACCGTCGCGGTGGCGCTCGCGCAGTTCCTGAACAGCGATGAATCGCCGTGGAACTACATGATGGCGACAGCGATAATCTATGCGCTGCCACCGATCATTCTGTATTACGGGTTCCGCCGGTACATGGCGGCTGGTCTGACCATGGGGGGCGTGAAGGGGTAGCGTTCTCACCGCGGCCAACGCGGGGGGTATCTCGATGAGTGGTTCGCAGCAGATTCTCGGCTATGCGGGGCCGTTGGCAGTGAGCCGACCGCAGCGGCCGCCGTGGCGGTTCAATCTGCAAGGATCGGATAACGCTTGGGCGATCGCGTTCGTCGTGCCCTACGCGGCGGTGTTCGCGCTGTTTGTGATCTATCCCGTCATCTACGGGCTGTGGATGGGAAGCGATCCGCAGCTCTACAGTATGCTGTTCGGCGATGCGCTGTACGTGCGGACGGCGATCAACACGCTGCTGCTGGTGGCGATCGGCGTGAACCTGGCGATGTTCATGGCCTTCCTGTTGTCCGGCTTTTTCATACAGCGCAGCTGGTGGATCCGCACGCTGCTGGCGATCTTCCTGATTCCCTGGGCATTGCCCGCGATGTGCGTGTTCACGTCGATTCATTTGATGTTGGTCACCCAATGGGGCCTGCTCGACAGTCTGTGGCGCGCGGTCACCGGCAACGACGGGCCACTGTTCCTGGTCAACGAATGGATCGCGATGGGCGCGAATATCCTGTCGTATGTCTGGAAGTGGATGCCGTTCTGGACGCTGATCTTTGTTGCCGCACGCATGGCGATTCCGCAGGACATCTATGATGCGGCCGATATCGACGGTGCGAGCGGCTGGCGTCGTCTCGCGTACGTGACATTTCCGCTGCTGGGCAATGTCTACCTGATCTCCACGCTGCTGGCGACGGTCTGGACGCTGGGCGACTTCAATACGGTCTATTTCGTGACCAGTGGCGCGCCCGGACGGCTGACGGATGTGTTGGCCACGTATGGCTTCAACGAAGCCTTCATGTTCGGCTATCCCAACCTGGGTGTGGCCGCGATGATGACCGCGCTGCCATTGCTGATCCCATTGGTGATCCTGCTGATGCGCCGCGTGCGCATGGTGGGGGTGCAGCTATGAGCCTGGCGTTGACCGCCCCAGCCGGCCGGGGAATGCCGCGGACGCGCGCTCGGCGGCGGCGGCGTTGGACCAAGGCGGCGGGGATCAGCCTGGGTGTCGGGCTGCTGATCTGGACGTTGCTGCCTGTCTACAACATGATTCTGATCGCGCTCGATGCCGACGCCGATGAATTCACCGGCAGCATCATTCCGCCCGATCCGGATTTTTCCAGTTTCAAATCGGTGTGGACGGAAGACTACTGGCTGCTGGAGCATTTCTGGCAACGGTTCGGCAACAGCATCTACCTGGGTGTGGCGACGATGCTGCTGACGGTGCTGATCGGCTCGCTGGCCAGCTTCTCGCTGGGGCGGATGCGGCTGCGCAAGGGGTGGATGGTCACCGACTTCGCGCTGCTCACGTACGTTTTGCCGACGACGTTCCTGGTCATTCCGTTTGTGCACATCATGCATCAGTACGGGATGGTCGATAGTCTGTGGTCGGTGATCGCCGCAATGGTCGCATTTGCCACGCCCTACGCGATCCTGATCTTGCACCAGTATGGCAAACTGATTCCGATGGAACTGGATGAGTCAGCGAAGATTGACGGGGCGTCGCCGTGGCAGATCTATCTGCGCATCTATCTGCCGCTGATGGCGCCCGCGCTGGTGGCGGTGGGGGTCTATGCCCTGTTGCTGGCCTGGAACGAATACATCTATCAGTTCCTGCTGCTGTCCTCGACCCGCAACACAACCGTGGCGGTGATGATCGATCAGTTCTTCGACAGCGACGAGGCGCCATGGAACTACATGATGGCGATCGCGATCATCTACTCCATCCCACCGATCGCGATCTATTTCGGACTGCGCCGTTTCATGGTGGCGGGCCTCACCTTCGGTGGCGTGAAGGGTTAGATGCGCGTCGGTGCCAGCGCATGGGGCGGCATGCGGGACGTCTCACCGACGTGGGAATTGCCGCGTGTGCGCGCCGTGGGCACGGGGTTGCGAGCGTCGCGACCGATCGTCATCACACGCAGTGGTTCGGTGCGCTGGCAGCGCATTTTGCTGTCCTTTGCCGCGCACGCGGCGGTGCTGACGGCGGCCGTAATCCTGGTGAGCGAGACGGTCCCGCCGGAACCGTTGTCCGCCGTCAGCACCTTCGCATTGGTGTACGCACCCGCCGAATCGGCAACAGCCGTATCGCTGCCGCCGATTCCCGCAGCTCCGCCGGTGCCGGTGCCACAACAACTGGCACCGCCCGAGGTGCCAACGCCGCCGACCGTCGCACACGTGATCCCGCCACAGCCCGAGCCGTCGCCGGCCATCGCACAAGTGCCCGCGATTCCATCGGTCGCGATGGAGCAACCCACCATCGTGCCAGAGCGCATGCCGCTGCCGCCAGTACCACCGCCGCACCCGCCCGCGCCGCGCCGCGCAGTTGCCGCCGCGACGCCACAGCCCGTGCCACCACCGCCCACGACCGAAGCGGCACAGCCGGCCCCGCAAGCGCAGCCAGCAGTTGCTGCCGCCGGGCCGTCTGTGCCGGCTCGGCCGGTGACCGGAATGGCATCGGACCGCCCCCCGGTTTACCCCGAGATCGCACGGCGCCGTGGCGAGCAGGGGCGGGTGTTGTTGCGGGTCAACGTATCCGCTGACGGGCGACCCATTGAAGTCGATGTGGCGCAAACCAGTGGCTATCCGACGCTCGACGAAGCGGCGCAGTCCGCTGTTCGCCACTGGCGATTCGTTCCGGCCATGCAGGCCGGTGCGCCGATCGAGGCGGTTGCCGATGTGCCGGTGCGGTTTCGGTTGGACAACTGACTCCGACCTGTCCCTGGTTGCTCAGGCCACTCCCAGCGTGAGTGCCAAACGCACCAGATCGTTGGTCCGAGTCACACCCAGTTTCGCCTTGATGTGACTGCACGCATTGGCGACGGTCTTGTAGCCGATTGCCAGCGTATCGGCGATCTCGGCAAGGCTCATGCCCTCGGCCAACAGCCGCAGGATTTCCAGATCGCGCTCAGTCAGGTCTTGCAGGCCGTGGCCTGTTTCAGTGGCCCGCAGCGCCAGCTCCTGCGCGATCTCGTTTTCGATGTAACGACCGCCTTCCGACACGCGCCGCACTGCCGTCAGCAGTTCTTCGGCCGATGCGTTCTTGCTGAGATAGCCGCGCGCGCCCAGTTCCATCGCGCGCGCGACATACAGCGGCTCGGCGTGCATGCTCAGCACCAGGATGCGGGCCGTGCGATCCTCCAGCAGCATACGGCGCAGCAGCTCCAGACCGCCAATACCTGGTAGGTTCAGATCCAGCAGCACAAGATCCGGCCGATCTTGCCGGAGTCGCAACAATGCCTCCCGCCCGTTGGCGGCTTCGACGATCTGTGTTGCCGCGGTCGCCGACAGCAGGCTTCGCAGGCCGGACCGAACCACGACATGATCGTCAACCAGCAGGACTTTCATGTCGCGGTGACCTCGGTTGAGATGCCTGGGGTCGCCGCGTAGGGCAGGCGCGCGACAAGCGTCAGGCCATGGTTGTCGGCGCCGGGTTGGATCGAAAGCGAGCCGGCCATGGCCACAAGCCGCTCACGCATGCCGAGAAGACCGAACTGACGGGAGGCGGGTTCCACGACGCCGTTCGAGGGCAGACCGATGCCGTCATCTGTGACCTCGACACGAATGCCGTCGTCGGCATCGCTCGCGACGGCGATCATCACCCGGGCCGGCTCACCGTGACGGATCGCATTGCTCACCCCTTCCTGGATCACGCGATAGATCGTCTCCTTCACATCATCACCGAAGCAATCCGTTTCGACCGAAATCACCACACCGAATGTGACGTTCGGCCGGCGATTTTTCCAGAATGCCACCAGACGATCGATCGCCACTTCCAGACCGATCGACTGCATCGGTCGCAGCCGTTCCAGGATCGCGCGTACGTGACGCTGCATGCGGCTGATCGCGTCGTGGATCGATCGGACCTGTTCGGGGATGTCGGTGCCGTGACCACTCTCGGCCAGACGTTCGATGGTGGCTGCTGTCATGTTGACCGCGAACAGCATGGGCCCGATCTCGTCGTGCAGATCGCGCGCGAGGTCGGCGCGTTCCTCGGCCTGCAATGTTAGCAACCGCTCATTCAGCCGGCGGTTCTGTGCTGCGGCGGCCGCGAGATGGCGCGTCATCACATTGAACCCGCGCGACAGGCGCGCCAGTTCAGGTGGGCCGTGTTCCGGCACGGCGCCCTGGTAATCGCCTTGCGCGATCCGATCGAACGCCAGCGAGACCGCATCGAGTGGCCGTAGTGCGCGACCGACGGCGAGGCAGATGAGCACGGCGCTGAGCAGCGCGAAGCCGCCCAGCACCAGGACAAAGTCACGCGACTCCCCCCACACTTCACCGACTTCGTTGGTCGGATCCGCTTGCAGCACGACGGTCCCGCCGATGGTGCTGTCGCGCGGCACCAGAAGCCGCACCACGCCTGGGTTGCTGCCAATCAGACTGTGGAACCATCGCGGCGTTGGTTCGGTTGGTACAAACAATTGTGAGGCGGCAACTGGTTGGTCCCGCTCGTCCAGCCAGGTCGCGCGGACGTGACGGTTGCCGTTGAACGTGGAGACCAGGCGCCGTAGGTCCGCCGCGCGATCAGTGGATCGCGCCAGATCGTCGTAGCCATTGCGCACCGTCTTCGTGCCCACGCTCAGCGCGGCTTGCAGTTCTGTCCGCACGCGACCGGCGGCGTGCCACGCGACCAGGGCGCTGCCGCCGGCCAGGCTGGCCAGCAACATGGCACCTACCAGCACGATCAACCGCATGCGCAGCGGCATGTGCCGTTTCCCATTCCCTGTCTGTCGCGCCCATTGCACGCCGGGCGACGAATTCGGGAAGCATCCTCGCGAAAGTCGGGAAGTTTGGCCATAGATATCGCACTGCAGACGTTGGCAAAATCACATCCCGGGGCCAGGGGAGGAATGGGTGTGCGCGGCTGGCCGATCGTCGCGGCGATCGCGGTCCTGCTGAACGGCGTGGCGGCAGCGCAGACAGTGCCGCCGCCCACCGAGCTGCCGCCGGTTGATGTGATCGGGTCCTCGCCGCTGATCGGCTCGGGCGTGGATCGTAACACCATACCGGCGCAATCCCAGGTGCTGGACAGCAAGGACCTGAGCAACCAGGGAACGCCCAATCTGACCGGCGCGCTGAACCAACAGGTCAGCGGCGTGTCGCTGGATTCCGCGTCGGGCAATCCGTACCAGCCAACGTTCTTCTATCACGGCTATGCGGCGTCACCGCTGCAAGGCACGCCGCAGGGACTGGCGGTGTATGTGAATGGCGTGCGGTTCAATCAGCCGTTCGGCGACACGGTGGACTGGGACCTGCTGCCGGATATCGCGATCGACAAGCTCAACTTGGAAGGATCCAACCCGGTGTTCGGGCTGAACGCGTTGGGTGGATCGGTCAACGTGCAACTGAAGGATGGTTTCAGTTATCAGGGGTTCGAGACCGATCTGTCCGGCGGCTCGTTCGGGCAGATCCAGGGCGAGTTCCAGTATGGCCAGCGCGTGGGCGACACCGCAGCCTATGTCGCGGGGAATGTGCTGCACCAGAATGGCTGGCGCGATCTGCAATCATCCGACCTGCAGAATTTCTATGGCGACATTGGTTGGCGTGGGCCGCGGGCGGAGCTGCATCTCAATGTGACGCTGGCGCATGATGTACTGAATGGGCCTGGCACATCGCCGGTGCAGTTGCTGGCCGCCGATCCCGCGGCGCAGTTCACGGCGCCGAACCAGATCAGCAACCAATATGTGGCGATCAGTTTGAATGGCAACGCGGATCTGACCGATACCACGTCGGTGCAAGGGGTCGCGTACTATCGCTATTTCCTGCAGCGCGTCAGCAACGGCAACGCGCCGAATGATACGCCGTGCAATGACGGGTCGGGATTGCTGTGTTCGTCGCCAGGTGTGCCCAGCACCACATTGGGCGGTGCGACGATCCCGAATTTCCTGAATGGCGGGCCGTATTCCGAACTTGATCTGCAGACCACCAATACGAATGCCTATGGCGCGTCAGCGCAGATCACCAACACGGACACGCTGTTCGGGTTGAAGAACCACGCGCTGGCCGGGGTCAGCTTTGACGGGGCACAGACACTGTTCAGCGCGGCCTCGTATATCGGCGGGCTGACGCCGGTGGATCGTGTGTTCATCGGGCCGGGGACCGAGATTGATGAGCCGGGGATCAACTCGCCGGTGCGGGTGGCGATTTCCAATGCCAATTATGGTGTGTATGCATCCGATACGCTGAACTTGACGCCACGGCTGTCGGTGACGTTAGCCACCCGGTTCAATGCGGTAATGGTCGATCTGTCGGATCAGAACGGAGACGATCTGACTGGGACCCACAGTTATCTGCACTTCAATCCCGCGGCGGGTGTGACGTATCAGGTCACGCCGTGGTTGAGTACGTATGCCGGCTACGCGGTGGCCAATCGCGCGCCGACCCCGGCGGAGCTGTCGTGCGCTGGGCCGCAGAATTCCTGCAGCCTGGCGAACTTCTTTGTTGGCGATCCGAATCTGAAGCAGGTGGTCGCGCACACGATCGAGGCGGGTGTGCGGGGAACGGTGTCGCCGTTCGCTGGGGCGAAGCTGAGCTACAATCTGGGGCTGTTTCGCAGCACGCTTGATGATGACATCGCCTTCGTCAACAGCGTGACGCAAGGCCGGGCATATTTCACCAATATTGGGGAGACGCGGCGCCAGGGCATCGATCTCGGCGTGCAGCTCAAGACCGAGCGATGGAATGCCTATATCGCGTACAGCTACATCGACGCGAGCTATCAGAACGGGTTCGTGGAGGCGTCGGGCAACAATCCCGCGGCGGATGCTAATGGGAATATCACCATCCAGTCGGGGGACCGGCTGCCGGGCATTCCCATGCATCAGGTGAAGTTCGGCGGCAACTATAACGTGACGGATGCGTGGACGGTCGGAGCGACGGCAATCTATGCCAGTGGCGCGTATCTGTTCGGGGATGAGGCGAATCTGACGCCGCCGCTGCCGGGGTATTTCACATTGAACCTGAGTACCACGTATCAGGTGACGAAACATGTTCAACTGTTCGCGTGGGTCGAGAATGTAACAGATGCACGTTATTACACCTACGGCACGTTTTCGCCGACCAGTTCGGTGTTTCTGTCGCAGGCGCCAGGGGCGACCAATCCGCGCAGTTACAGCGTTGCGGAGCCGATCGGCGGGTTTGGTGGAGTAAGAGTAAGTTTCTGAGAAACATTTGCCAGCTACCAGGCGCTGGTGTCGAGATTATTTGATCGACCTTAATTCTATGTAATTCCGTACTGTAACGGGTGGGTCGGCACCCACCTGTCGTCAGACATAGGTTGGCACCGCTATGTTCAAATAGAGAGCGGCGTTTGGTGTTTCGGCGTCTCGGGATAGGGTCAATCGGCTTAAACGTCATGCAAGTCGTATCTGATGAAGTACCAAGCCCCCTTGGCATCGTCTGCGTTGGTACTGGTCGTGACGGGACGCTGTCGCTGTCGCGCATGATCCAAACTGTGTTTGATGCTGCCGGCGCCGGTCGGCGTGCCGAGCACGAGTATCAGGCCCGGGCGCTCTATGACGCATTTTGTGGGTGGCGTGAGACTGGGGATGAGCTGGCGCACCGGCGGCTGCGGAGGACGGTCCGTGATTGTTCGGTGGACTGCATCGTGGGCAATGGCTACGCCGCCGTGCTGCCGGTATTCGCGCAGCAATTCGGGCGCAAGCTGACGGTCGTGCATCTGCGTCGCGCGGACCGCGATGCTTGTATTCGCAGCTTGGTCGAGAACTGCGAGCTCTTCCCGAACGCCTACAAATGCTACAGCCCGTCCTCGGACGCCGTGTGCAAGCGCATGGCCGCCTTCCATTTCGGAGAAATGACGCGAGCGGAATGGGATCGCCTGACGCTCATCGACAAAATGGCCTGGTATTACGACAAGACCCATCGGATCGCCAACGAATGCGAGAACTTGTTTGACACCTGGATTGAGATCTCAACCGAAAGCCTGGATGATCCGGACACGCGCCAGATGATCGCACGATTGGCAGGTGGTCAGGATGGGTCGCTGGCGCCGCAGGTGCGCGTGAACCTGCATCGGCTGGATTTGGCGCATGTATCGGTAGCGGAACGGCAGCGCCTGTTCTGGCTGCTCGGGCACCTCGATCAGCGCCGGCTCTGTCAGGATGACCTCTATCTTCTCGAGCACACGCTGGCGAGTGTTGTGTCGTGGGCGGACTGGTGCGCGAACGATCGTGGGGCGCCATTCGACCTGGGTGCCGCACGATCGCCCGCGGTTCTGGCGGAGCGGCTTGATCAGATCCAGCGCATGATTGGCGCATTCGGGGCCCAGGTCGCTGTGTACCAGGACATGCTGCGGGCGCCGGTAGCCAGCCCCGAGGTGGAGGTTGGTGACCCTACAGAGGAGGTTGCTCACGCGGCAGCGGGGGTTGCCGGCGTGGCGGAGGAAGTTCGTGACGCAGCGGGCTAGACGGCATTGCGGGCGGTGCAACCGATCCGCCAGCCGGTCATCAACCTTCGCGACCGTTCCGGTATTGAATCGGTCAATCCAGGAACGTCATACGCCCAGGTGGGCTTTCATCAGCGCGGGATCGCGGTGCAGGTCGTCGGGGGTACCCTCGAAGACGACGTGGCCATTGTTCAGCACGTAGACGCGGTCGGCGAAGCTCAGCGCGGCGACGACGTTCTGTTCCACCACGACAATGGTGCGGCCTTGTGCGGCCAGTTCGCGGCTGACGCGGACCAGGTCGCGCACGATCAGCGGGGCCAGGCCTTCGAATGGTTCGTCCAGCAGGATGATGCGCGCATCGCGGATCAATGCGCGGGCGATGGCCAGCATCTGCTGCTCGCCGCCGGACAGACTGCGGCCACCGGACTTGCGGCGTTCGGCCAGGCGGGGGAAGTATTCGTACACCCGCTGCAGTGGCCACGGCTTCGCCGCCGTCAGCGCGGCCAGGCGCAGGTTTTCTTCCACCGTCAACGCGCCGAAGATTGCGCGTTCCTCCGGCACCAACTGCATGCCCATGCGCGCGATCGCGTAGGGCGGCAGGCCCTGGATCGGCTTGCCCTCCAGCTTGATCGTACCACTGCCCGGCGCGATCACGCCCATGATCGTGCGCAAGGTCGTGGTCTTGCCAGCACCATTCCGGCCCAGCAACGCCACCACCTCGTTTTGCTCCACGCGCAACGAGACGTCGAACAGGATATGGCTGTCGCCGTAGAAGCTGTTGATGGCGTCGATCTCAAGCAGGCTCATGCTCGTGCAGCCCCCCCAGATAGGCGTCCTGCACCGCCTGGTTGCGCTGGATCTCCCCCGGTGTGCCATCGGCCAGCAGCGTGCCGTCGTACAGCACGGTGATGCGCTCGGCGAGTTCGAAGATCGCGTCCATGTCGTGCTCGACGATCACCAGCGTGCGGCTGCGACCGATCTCGCGGATCAGGGCGCGCGTGCTGATGCGCTCGGTCGGGCTCATGCCGGCCAGCGGTTCGTCCAGCAGCACCACGTTGGGACCGGTGGCCAGCGCGATGCCGATCTCCAGGCGCCGCTTCTCGCCATAGGCCAGCACATGCACCGGCGTCTCGGCGCGCGCCCCCAGCTCGACCGTTGCCAGCACGGCGTCGATCTGCCGTTCCACCTCCGCAATGCTGTCGGCCCTGCGTAGCAGGTCCACCTTGAATGACCCGCGTTGGCGTGCCAGCGCCGCGATGCGCAGATTTTCCCGTACCGTCAGCTCCAGGAACAGTTGATTGAGCTGATTGCTCTTGCCGATGCCGAGCTGCGAGGTGCGGGTGGCGCCAAGGCCGGTGATCTTCTGGCCGAACAGATGCACCTCCCCGACGGTCGGCGGCACCTCGTCCAACAGCATCTTGAACAAGGTCGACTTGCCCGCGCCGTTTGGTCCGATCACGGCATGAATGGAATTCTCTCGCACCTCGAACGACACGCCGTCCACGGCGCGGATACCGCCGTAACGTTTGGTGACATCGATCGCGCGCAGGGCCGGCACGCCCGCCAGATGCCGTACCAGCGGGGCAGCCAGCGGCAGGACCTGGGCACGCGCCTCGCGCAGCTCGGTGGTGGGCAGGGCGGCCGCGGCGGCCTCGGCGGCGGCGCGCGCGCCGCGTGTGGCACGGAAACGGATCTCGCCGCAGATGCCGCGGCGCAGTAGCGTCACCAACAGGATGAAGACGATGCCCAGGATCAGCTTCCACTGCGCGCCGACGCCGGGTAGGGCTTGCAGATTGTCGCGCAGCCACAGCCAGATCGCCGCACCCACCGTGGGGCCGATCAACGTGCCGACGCCGCCGATGACGGTCTGTACCACCAGCTCGCCCGATGTATCGAGTGAGAAGGCATCAGGTGGCATGTAGCTCTGGAACACACCCAGCAAGCCGCCGGCGATGCCCGCGTACAGTGCGGCGATGACGAAGGCGGCCAGCTTGTACTGCGGCACCGAGTGGCCGATCATGCCGGCGCGCGCCGTGTTCTCCTTGATCGCGCGCAGCACCACACCGAATGGCGAATGGGCGATGCGCCGTGCCAGGATGAAGCCCGCCAGGAAGAACACCGCCAGCAGGCAGTACATCGGCAGGCCGGTGCCGATTGCGATCGCACTGTCGCCGAAACCCAGCTTCGGTACCGGCACGCCGGGTAACCCGTTCTCGCCGCCGGTGTAGGCGGACAGCGGCGAGTTCTCCAGGAAATACGCCATCTGCCCGAACGCCAACGTAATCATGGCGAAATAAATGCCGATGCGCCGTACCGCCAGGTAGCCGACCAGCAGGCCGAATACGCCTGCCGCGATGGTGCCGGCGGCCAGCGCAATCCATACGCTGCCGATGATGTGGTTCACCAGCAGCCAGGCCGCGACGAAGCCGCCGGCGCCATAGAACGCGGCCTGGCCGAACGATAGCAGGCCAGTCCAGCCGAACAGCAGGTCGAAGCCCAGGCCCAGCAGGCCCCAGTCCAGCACGCGCTCCATCAGGTCGTAGGAGGCGCCGACCAGCGGGGCGACGAGCGGCATCACCGCGAGCACCACAATTAGTGCGAGCTCGGGCAGAAACGGCAGGCGCTTCATACGCGGCCCTCGGTGCCGAACAGGCCTTGCGGCCGCACCACCAGCAGCAGCGCCATCAGGGCGTAGAGCATCACGTCGGAATACGCGGAGTCGAAGGCGCTGGTGATGCTGATGATCTCGCCCGCGACCAGACCGCCCACCACTGCGCCGGGAAACGATCCCAGCCCACCGATCACGATGACGACGAAGGATTCCACCAGGAAGGTGTCACCCATATCGGGGTTCACCGACACGATCGGCCCGTACAGCATGCCGGCGGTGCCGGCGGCGACCACGCCCAACGCGAACACCAGCAGGAAGGTGCGGCGGACGTTGATGCCCAGGATGCCGACCATGCCGGCGTCTTCGATACCCGCGCGCACCACCAGGCCGATCGAGGTGCGGTACAGCACCACCCACAACAGCCCGAGGATCAGCGCGATGATGCCGATCAGCTCCAGCCGATAGGTCGGATAGATCAGGAAGCCCAGCTGCGTGACACCTTCGCCCCAGCTTGGCACTGGCACGCGCTGGTTGTTGCCACCGAAGATCGCGCGGATCGCTTCCACAAGGACGATGCCCACGCCGAAGGTGACGAGGATCTGGTCCTCCGGCGGGCGGCGGTAGAACAGCCGCACCAGCACACGTTCGATCACCACACCGACGACCAGCATGAACACACCGCCCACCACCAGTGCGAGCACGAAGGAGTTGGTGTATTGCAGCGTGACGTAGGCGGCGTAGGCGCCCACCATGAACAGCGCGCCATGCGCAAAGTTTAGCACTCCCAGCGTGCCGAGGATGATGGTGAGGCCGCTGCTGACGAGTGCCAGGAGCGTTCCCAAAGCCAGGCCGTTAAAGGCCTGGGACAGCAGCAGCGGCAGGCTGGGCATCGAGGGTTCGATCCGTTCTAGGTATAACTGCCCATCGTGCAGCCAGTTTCGCTTATCGACGGTAGCAGCGGTTCGCCTGGTACAACGTCCAGCACGTCGAAATAATCGTCCGGGTTCTGCATCGCACTGGGCGCCTTGCCGATCACCACCGGCACCGGGCGGACGAGCTGATGGTCCTCGGCGCGGTACCAGACCTTACCCAGTGAGGTTTCATACGGATCGGATTTCGAAGCTTCCAGCGCCTTGATCACCGCGACAGGATTGAAGCCCTTGGCGCGCTCGACTGACACCGCCCATAGCAGCGTCTGCATGTAGCCGATATGGGCACCCCAGCTTGGGTGATACTTGTTCTTCGCCAGGAATGTCTGCACGAAATCGTTGGCCAGCGGATACTTGTCTGCCATGGTCCACCAGAAATCGAAGGTGCCATAGACGCCTGCCATCAGCTTCGCGCCAACGTCGCGCGCCTGGAACGAAGAGATGTTCGGCACCACCATCTTCATCTTCTGCAGCACGCCGAACTGATCAGCCTGCTTGCTGGAAGCGACGGCATCGGCGCCAAAGGCGACATTGACGAAGACATCGGCGCCGCTATTGGCAATGTTGAGCAGGGCAGAGCTGAAATCGCTGGTGCCGAGCGGCACCACCTGCTGCGTCACCGTGGTCCAGCCGAACGGCTTCATCGCGGCGGCGAAACTGTCGTAGACCGAGTGGCCATAAGTGTAGTCCGGTACCAGGTAGGCCGCTTTCTTGTTCGACCCGAGCCCCTTGCCGACCATCGGGCCGAGCGCCTTGCACGCCATATAGGCCGAGGGTTGCGAGCGGAACCCGTAGCGCTGGCAGTTCTTGCCCGTGGTGTCGTTTGACCCCGACAGGCCCACCATGTTCAGCACCTTCTCCCGTTGCGCCAGCTCCTCCAGTGCGATCGCCTCGGCGCTGGATACGCAGCCGGTGATCATGATCGCCTTGTTGCGCTGGATGAACTGCGTTTGCGCCTGCACCGCCACATTGGGCTTGGTCTCGGAATCGGCGACACCGTACTTGATCTCCTTGCCCAGGACGCCTTTGCCGTTCAGGCCCCATTTCTGCGCGATCGGGCTGCCGGCATTGATCTCGGCAATCGCCAGCTCATAGCCCAGCTTGGCGTCCGTGCCGTCGGCCGAATAAGGGCCGGTCAGCGGCGTGCTGATGCCGACGAAGACCGATGGCCCGTCGGCGCCGTCGGGGAATGTGCCGATTTTCGCTGGCAAGGCTTGCGCGGAGGCATTTTGCAAGCCCGGCAGAACCAGCCCCCCTGCAAGGCCTGCGCTGGCCAGCAGCAGGTCGCGGCGGGCCAACGTGGCGAGTGGTCGGGTCATCAGGTGGTCTCCTTCCCTGGCGGCACGTGTGTGCCCCTTGCTGTCCGGCGCGTGGCACGCGCGGTGTTGGCGGCATCCCCTGCGCGCCTCAATAGTCGGCCCAAGCAGCCAGGACAACCACCAGAAACGATCCCGGAGGCGGGGCGCGATGCGCCCGCGGGGCCGGATACGCCCGGCGCCATGACGGTGGTCTCGCTCGCACCGGCCCTTGCGTATTCGTGCCGGCTTGGCTTACCTGCACTCGGTGATGTCGGGCCAAATAATTCCGACATCAATATAAGGGGGAGGAAAAATGACCAAAGATTTATCTGTCCCAGCCGGGATTTCGCGCCGGACCCTATTGCGTGCCGGTGGTGGTCTGCTGGGGGGCGCAACACTGGCGGGCAGCCTGCCCTACAGCGCCCAGGCCCAGGGAAAGCCCCCCTTGGGCACCTGGCCCGCGGGGTCGTCCGGATCGACAGTGTTTGTTGGCTTCTCGATTCCACGCACCGGCACCTATGCGGTGCCCGGCGAGGATGAGCTGAAGGGGGCCGAGCTGGCGCTGGAGCATCTCAACAGCGGCGATCCGCTGATCCGTAAAATCGCGACGGGCGTGACAAAGGGGTTGCTGGGCAAGCAGGTGGTGCATGCCGTCGCCGATTCCGAAGCCAAGCCCAATGTTGCGGTGCAGAACGGCACAAAGTTCATCAGCGAGAACAAGGCGGTGATGATCGCCGGCTGCGTGTCCAGTGCCGAGGCGGTGGCGCTGAACAAGCTGGCGCAGCGCGAGCACGTGATCTACCTGCCGATCGTCAGCGGCTCGAACGACACCACCGGCAAGGATTGTGTGCGCTATTCGTTCCGGCAGTGCTTCTATGCCCAGACGGCGGCGGCGGCGCTGACGCCGGTGATCATCAAGCAGTTGGGCAAGGGCAAGAAGATCGCCTTCCTGACGCCGGACTACACCTATGGGCATACGGTGCGGCAGTCGTTCCAGGAATCGACCGCGAAGGACGGCGGTTGGACGGTGGCGACCAATCAGGTCTGTCCGCTGGGGGCCGGGGACTACAGCTCCTATCTGCTGAACATCGCCAACAGCGGCGCCGATGTGTTCATCAACATCAATTTCGGCAACGACGCGGTGCAATCGCTGAAGCAGGCCAAGCAGTTCGGCGTGCTGGACAAGATGACGCTGGTGATGGCGTACAACACGCCGTTCCTGGCGCGTGACGTCACGCCGGATCTGATGCAGGGCGTGTATGCCGCCACCGACTTCTGGTGGACGCTGGAAGACAAGTATCCGCTGGCCAAGGAGTTCGTCGCGGCGTTCGAGGCGAAACACAAGTACAAGCCGGAATGGAGCGCCAATTCGGGCTACATGCAGATCGCGCTGTGGGCCGATGCGGTGACGCGGGCCGGCAGCTTCTATCCGCCGGATGTGATCAAGGCGTACGAGGCGGGGAAGAAGACACAGTCGACGGTTGGCGAGGTGTATTTCCGCGCCGAGGACCACCAGTTGGTGCGGCCGGTGATCATCCAGCGCGGCAAGAAGAAGGCGGATATGAAGAACCCGGATGACTACTACGAGATTGTGGAGATCGCGCCGGGTCTGCCGCTGATGCAGGCGCCCGATGCGTTCGGCTGCAAGCTGGGGGATGCTGTCTGAAACCAGTCACGTCATGTCGGGCGAAGGCCCGACATGACGTGGCGACGAGCGCGGTGCTTGGGTCGGCCAGGCGTGTGGTCGGGAAACGACCCCATGGTGACGCCCCACCTCGCGGTCGCGAGAAGCTAGGTACGCAGCAGATACTCGAGCTTGGCGAAGGCCTGCTCGATCGGGTTCAGATCGCGTGTGTATTTTGGCAGCAGCAGGAGCTTGGCCAGCCTGCGCAGACCGGTGGGCGCGACCGACAGGGAAAGGCACCACGTGGTGTGAGGTTGGCGCGACCTGATATCTCAAGCAGGTCTGCCTGTGGGCCCAGGTCTCGCCGATTACCGAGCCGACCACGAACCGTTCCGGCAAGGATGGCGCCGCCGCTTAGCAAAATTTAGCAAGATTTCGATCCGGTTAGCCACACGATGGCCTACGCCGTTGAACAGGCGTCGGTTGCGACCCGCACCGAGCCGGCGATGCGCATGGCTGCTTGAACCCGCGCGCTCTGACCGCGGCTGCAGGCGTGCCGCGACCTACGGCGAGACGGTGCCGGTCCCTTTGCGGCGGTCCATTGCGGCGAAATGCTGACGCATGCGGTCCGCATCGGGGGTCAGGCCGCTGAACAGGCGGAAGGCTTCGACCGCCTGGAACACCGCCATGCCGCCGCCATCCAGCGTGCGGCAGCCGATCGCGCGCGCGGTGCGCAGCAGCTCTGTTTCGAATGGGAAATAGACGATCTCGGCGACCCACAGTTCGGCATGCAACAGTGCGGCCGGCAGTGGCAGGCCGGGATATTTCACCATGCCCATCGGCGTGGCATTGATGATCCCATCGGCGGCAGCGACAGCGGCGGCCATGTCCGTACCGGCCGCCGCGCGTCCGGCGCCAAAACGGGCGCACAGGCCCTCGGCAACGGTGGCGGCGCGTGCGGGGTCGGTGTCGATCAGCGTCAACTGCTGGACACCCAAGGTCAGCGCCGCGTGCGCAACGGCCGACCCGGCACCGCCGGCACCGAACTGTACCACGCGGTCGCGCGCGGCGTCGGGCAGACCGTGGCGGAAGCTTTCGGCGAACCCGAACCAATCGGTGTTGTGGCCGATACGTTTGCCCTCGCGCAGCACCACAGTGTTCACAGCGCCCAACGCGCATGCGTCCCCGGACAGCTCATGCAGCAGTGGCAGTACCGACTGCTTGCAAGGATGGGTGACGTTCAATCCGGCAAAGCCCATCCGTTCCGCGGCCGTGATCAGGTTCGGCAATGCGTCGGCGCCCAGGCCGAGTACCTCGAGGTCAATCAACGTGTAGACGCAGCGCAAACCTTGTGCCGCTGCCTCGGCTTCATGCATCGCCGGGGTGCGGGACGCCGGGATGCCGGCACCGATCAATCCAACCAGCAGGGAAGGTTCGGTGTAGAGCGGCATGGCTACCCTGCGGCTCGCGCGGTGCCGACCGGCAGTGGCACCAAGTGACCGGGGTGATCGTCCTTGCGCTCCAGTACCAGATGCCGATCGTGGAATGCCGCCACGCTGGGCCGGTGTGCGATCGAGACGATTGTCGTGTGCGGCACGCGCTCCTTCAAAATGCGGTAGAGATGGTCCTCCGCCTCCGGGTCCAGACTGGCGGTCGCCTCGTCGAGGAACACCCAATCCGGCTTGGCCAGCAGCACGCGGGCCAGCGCCACGCGCTGCTGTTCGCCACCCGACAGGCGCTGCGCCCAGTATTCGTCCTGATCCAGATGATCGATCAACTGCGGCAGACCGGCATCGATGAGGGCGCGCGCGATCTGTTCCTTCGTATGGGTCTCTGGTGGATCCGGGTAGCAGACGACGTGTCGCAGCGACCCCAGCGGGATATAGGCGCGCTGCGGCAGGAACATCGTGCGCGCGGCGGTCCGCTGCACCTGCCCAGAGCCGAATGGCCAGATGCCGGCGATGACGCGGAACAAGGTGGATTTGCCGGAGCCCGATGGGCCCGAGATTACCACCGACGAATTGCGGTCGAACGTGAGATCGGCGTTCTGCAACAGCGTCACGCCGTTCGGCAGTGCGATCGTCACGTCGCGCAGCGCAATGGTATCGGCCGGGCCTGTGGTCGTGGTCAGCCCCTGGCCCGATGCGGCGCGCGCCATCATAATCGCATGGTGGAAGGTGGTGAGCCGTTCCACGATGGCGCGCCATTCGGCGAGCGTCGCATAGGAATTGATGAACCATGACATCGCGCCTTGCACCTGGCCGAAGGCGTCCGCCGTCTGCATCAACCCGCCCAGTTCCAGCTTGCCGGCGAAGTAACGCGGCGCGGCGACGACCAAAGGAAAGATGATCGCCACCTGGCTGTAGCCCACGACCAGCGCATTGAGCAGTTTGGTGCGCCGCATGATCGCCCACCAATTGCCGACCACGCTGGCGAAGCGGAGTCCCAGGTTGGCTTTTTCCTCGGTTTCACCGTTGTACAGCGCAACGCCCTCCATGTTTTCGCGGAAGCGCACCAGCGCATAACGGAAATCTGCCTCGACGCGCTGCTGGCGGAAGCGCAGCGGCACCAGCGCGCGACCGACCAGGTGCGTCAGCCACGTTCCGACGACGGAATATATTAGCGCGACCCAGACCATGTAGCCGGGGATCTCGATGCCGAACACGGTCAACGCGCCCGACAGGCTCCATAGGATGCCCAGGTAGCTGAACAGGGACACCACGTTGGACAGCAGGTCCAACCCGATCGATAGCGTGTTGCCGACGAAATCGCGTAGGTCCTCGGCAATGCGCTGGTCTGGGTTGTCGGTGCCGATGGCCGCGCGATCGATGGTGAGGCTGATGCGGTAATAGGCGCGGTCCGCCAGCCATTCGTCCAGGAAGCGCGTGGTCATCCAATTGCGCCAGCGGATTTCCAGCCACTGGGTCAGATAGACGCGATACACCCCCACCACGACATACAGGGCCGCGAACTCGCAGAACCCCGGCATGATGCCGAACTCGGTGCGGCGATACAGGAACAGCAACTGGACGAAGGCTTCCCAGTCCTTCGTTTGCAGCGTGTTGAACATCACGCGGTTCCAGAAGCTGAACACCACGCCCATACCGACGATGAGCAGGTTTAGCCCGATGACCACCGCCAGCAGGCCCCAGGCCGTCCATTTCTGCTCCGATCGGAAATACGGGCGGGCCAGCCGCCAGGCATCCCGCAGGAACGATCCGAGATTGCGCATTCGGGGTCTATCTCTCTGCTGTGTGGGTGAGCGAGGCGTCCAGGGCTGCGAGCCAGACCCTGATGCGCGTGAGGTTCACGCCCAGATCGGAGTGGCCGTAGACGCTGCGGGAATAGATCACCAGGGTGCTGGCGCCGGGGCCGGCCGGCAGCACCTGCACCATCACCAGATCGGGGAAGTTGAACACGGTGCTGCGGGCCACCCAATCGGCTTGCAGCCGTTCGGGGTATTGCGCGGCCGGGTAGGTGCGGGGCTGGGAAGCGGCGACCTTGCGGATGGCGGCATACAGATTGGCCGGCGGCAGGTGGTATTGCGGCACGAAGGCGTCGGGTACCGGGCTGAATTCCGGGGGGGCGGCCAGGGCGGTGTTCGGCGTGGCTGGGCGCTCGATGTGCGCGACATTCATCAGAGGGGGGATCGGCAGGCCAGCGGCACCCGCGGAGGCGCAGGCCGGCAGCCACAGCCCCAGCAACCAGGCGAGTGGATTCATCATCCGACCGACATGGCCTGGATTGCGGCATGCGGCAAGTTACCAAGGTGACAGTCCGGCTTCATGGATGTTAGCGCCGTGTTTACCCGCCACGTGCGGGCATGACGGCGGACAGCGGATCTGGCCCATGACGCCTGAAACCTCCCCGATCTGCTGCGTGCTGGCCGATCGCGGCTTCGCGATGCTGGGAGAGCCGCTGCTCCGGCGGGCTGAGGCGAATGGCGCACCGGTGATGGTGGTAACGCTGGGGGAGCGGCAGGGGGCGCCGCGATTGCGCTCGCTGCAACGTGCGTTCGGCATTGCCGATGACGCGCCGGGCGGGCGGATGCTGGGCCCGGTCGCGGCGGCGCTGGAGTACGTGGCGGCGCTACGGCTGGGCGATTGCCTGCCGCTGGAGGTCTCCACTGGGGAGGCGAGCTGGGAGCCGGATGTGGCGCATCTGGCGGTGGCGAGCATCCGGCTACGGCTGTGACCGCTCGCCTGGCTGCATGCCGGCAGCGCGACGGACAATCCGATGGTGCGCCGGCAGGTGCAGGACGTGCTGGACCACGCGGCCTCGGCGCTCTCGAGCTGGCGAACCAGGAGGCGGGGGCGGCTCTGCTGGAGGACCTGGCGCGGCAGCTGGCGTTCGTGGAGGCGCTGCGCGCGCGGCTGCTGCGGCGGGTGCAGGCGATGGCGCTGAGGGTGGAGCGGATGGTGCGGGCGGGGCGAGGCGAGCGGGGCAGATGGCGACGCTGACCCAGGAGCGCCGGCTGACCGGTGCGGCGCCGAAGCAGATCATGCAGCGGTTCGAGGCGCTGGATGCGCAGACCGGGGAGGTGATGGAGAAGTTACGTAATACCAACAGTCAGCGAGCGTTCATCTGGGCGCATCGGGATGGGCTGTACCCCAGTCAGCTTGCGTGGCAGGGGGTGCTGGAGGAATGGGATGGGGCGGGGATGGCGTTCACCGAGGTAACGCGCGCGCTGCTGTTGCGGACGTGCCGGTTTCTGGCGCCGCGATTCATGTCGTTAGCGGGTCGGATTTCCGCGACGGTTACGGAACGGAAGAATCTGCCGGTCCGACAGATGGTGTGGTGACTTGCACATTGTCATTGCGAGGAGCGAAGCGATGAAACAATCGCGCCAGTGTGGCTTCACCGTTCGTGCGCCCTTGGATGGAGATTGCTCGTTGCTTCGCTCCTCGCAATGACAGTGGGTTCTGAGCTTCGTTAGAACCCTGCGTCCGGTTCCGCGAGGTAGGCATCCTCGTCCGGTGTGTTGGTGCGGCCCAGCGCGGCGTTGCGGTGCGGGAATCGACCGAAGCGGCGGATCACGTCGCGATGGCGCAGCGCGTATTCCAACACGTCGTCGTGCGTGATGTCCTGTAGGGCGGTGAACAGGCGCACGGATTCGTCCTGGTCGGCGAGGTCCTCGGAATGTTGCAATGGCAGGTAGACGAATGTGCGCTGCACTGGCGTCAACGCCTGGTCGAAGCCACGCGCGACCATATCCCGTGCGACGACGCGCGCTCTGGCGTCGGCGGCGAAGGCTTCGGCGCTGCCGCGATGCAGATTGCGCGAGAGCTGATCGAGCAGGATGATCAATGCCAGACTTCCCTGTGGTGTCTCGTGCCAGTGCTCGAGGGCGCCGGCTCTGGCAGCATCGCGCGCCGCGGTCAGGGTGGCGCACGCGGTGTCGAAATCCGCATCCTTCTCGAACCACACGGCGCGTGACGTCGCTGGATCGTTATTGAACCAGAACGCCAGCACATCCAGTGGCGTGATCATGCCAGCGCGCGGTCGAGCACGCGGACGGAGTGGATCGCCTCGCGGCCGCCCAGATCGCGGATCTGATGGCGGCAGGAGGTGCCGTCGGCAACAATGATGTCGTCCGTGCCAGCGGCGCGGACGGCCGGCAACAGCGACGCCTCGGCCATTGCGCGCGAGCTATCCTGCGTTTCGGCCTGATAGCCGAAGCTGCCCGCCATGCCGCAGCAGGAGGAGACAATGGGCTTCACCACGAGGTCTGGCACCTGCTTTAGTGCCGCGAGTGAGGTTGGGAATGCGCCGAAGGATTTCTGGTGGCAATGGCCGTGCACATGCGCGGTGCCGGCGATCGGTTTGAACTGGAAAGAAATATTCTCGCGCGCGAGGAATTCGGATAGCAGCATCGCGCGGTCGGCCAGCGCGTCTGTTTCCTTGCCGGGGTATAGCGCACGGAATTCGTCGCGCATGGTGAACAGACAGGAGGGTTCCAAGCCGATCACCGGCAGCGTACCGGCGAAGCGACGCAGGGTGCGGCCAGCCTCGGCGCGGGCCTTGTCGACCAAGCCGGCGGACAGGAAGCTGCGGCCGCAGCACAACGGGCGACCACGCGTGGCGGGCAGTTTCGCGCGATAGCCGGCGGCAGCCAGCACGCGCAGCGCGGCGCGCAGGTTTTCCGGTTCGAAGTAGCGGTTGAAGGTGTCGGCGAGCAGGAACACCTCGCCGCGCGGTTGTTTCGGGGCCAACGCTTCCGCTTCGCTGTCGCGGAAGAAATCGCGGCGCCAGACTGGCAGCGTGCGCGATGCGGCGAGGCCGAGCCAGCGTTCGCTCATCCGGCGCAGCACCGGCACAGCGTTGCGCAGATTGGCCAACGGCGCCAGACGCGCGGCGATCGGGGCGTAGCGCGGCAACTCGGCCACCAGGCCTTCGCGCACGCTGATGCCGTGCCGGTCCGCGCGCGCGGCCAGCACCTCGATCTTCATCTTCGCCATGTCGACGCCGGTCGGGCATTCGCGACGGCAGGCCTTGCAGGACACGCACAGTGCCATCGTGTCGGCGAGCCCATCCGAGGCCATCGCGTCGGCGCCGAGCTGACCGGTGAGGGCGAGGCGCAAGGTGTTGGCGCGGCCGCGGGTGAGGTGCTGTTCGTCGCGCGTGACGCGGAACGACGGACACATCACCGAGGCATCGAAGGCGCGGCAGGTGCCGTTATTGTTGCACATCTCGACCGCGCCGAGCATGCCGCCGAGCGGGCCGGGATGGTCGGACCAGTCGAGCTTTGGCTTGAAGTCGCCGACGGCGGCGTAACCGGGTCCATAACGGAACAGATTGCGGTCGTCCATCTTTGGCGGGCGCACGACGCGGCCGGGGTTCAGCATGTTGCTGGGATCGAAGCTGTCCTTGACGGTTTCAAATGCCTTGGCGATGCGGGCGCCGAACATGACGGCGTTGAATTCGCTGCGCGCGATGCCATCGCCGTGCTCGCCGGAGTGCGAGCCCTTGTATTCGCGCACCAGCGCGAAGCACTCCTCGGCGACCGCGCGCATGGTGCGTACGTTGGCCGGGTCCTTCATGCTCAGCACCGGGCGCACATGCAGGCAGCCGACCGAGGCGTGCGCGTACCACGTGCCCTTGGTGCCATGGCGGGCGAAGACGTCGTTCAGGCGCTCGGTGTAGTCTGCCAGGTCGGGCAGATCGACGGCACAATCCTCGATGAACGACACCGGCTTTCCGTCGCCCTTCATCGACATCATGATGTTCAACCCGGCCTCGCGCACCGAGGCAATGTCGGCCTGGAAGCTGGCGTCGAGCGCGCGCACCACCGCGTTGGGATGGCCAAGCTCGCCCATCAGCGTTTCCAGCTCCGCCAGCTTGGCATGCAGCGGCGCGTCGTCATAGCCGTGGAATTCGACGATCAGCAGGCTGTCAGGCTCGCCGATCAGCATCGCATCGATCGTGGAACGGAAAATCGGGATGCCACGACCCAGATCGATCATGGTGCGATCGACCAACTCCACCGCCTCGGGATCCAACGCCACGATGTGCTGCGCGGTTTCCATCGCGCGGCGGAAGGTCGGGAACTGACAGATACCCAGGACCTTGCGCGGCTTGATCGGGTGCAGTTTCAGCTCCAGCGCGGCGGAGAAGGCCAATGTGCCTTCCGATCCCACCAGCAACCTTGCGAGGTTTCCCCGCCCGGCCGCACGCGCGGCGGGCGTCAGCACATCAATGTTATAGCCGCCGACACGGCGCAACTGGCGCGGGAATTTCGCCGCGATCTCCTCGGCTTCCACGGCAGCCAGGGTGCGCAGGCGCTGGATGAGATCGGCGATAGGGGCCGGTATGTCGGCAGTGAGGTTGTCCGGCAGCGTATCAAAGCGATGGCGCGTGCCGTCGGCCAGGATCGCGTCGATCGCGAGCACATTGTCGGCCATCAGCCCGTAGCGGATCGATTTCGACCCGCAGGAGTTGTTGCCGGCCATGCCGCCGATCGTGCAGCGCGCGTGGGTGGATGGATCAACCGGGAAGAACAGCCCGTGCGGCCGCAGCGCTGCGTTCAGGTGCGCCAGCACCAGGCCGGGTTCCACCAGCGCCGTGCGCGCCTCGGGATCGACGTGCAGTACTTTGTTCAGGTGTCGCGCGCAATCGATCACCAGCGCGCGGTTGACGGTCTGTCCGCACTGGCTGGTGCCGGCGCCGCGCGGCAGTATCGGCACACCGTTCTCCCGCGCGATAGCAAAGGTCGCGGCGACATCATCGATCGTCCGCGGGATCACCACGCCGATCGGCTCGACCTGATAGATCGACGCATCGGTGGCGTAACGTCCACGGTCGGCTCGGTCGAACAGGATCTGGCCGGCGATGGCCTTGCCGAGCGACGTGGCAAGCCGGGAGTCGCCCGGGGTGATGGCGGCGGAACGTGTGGCTGACATGGTTCTTTCGGTTACGGTTTGAGGGCCGGTCAGGCGTTGGCCACTTTGGCCTCGGGCGCCGCTTGTGAGAGGAGGATTGTGTTGGCCAGCATCTCACGCAGCCGGTCGCTGGTGACCGGCTTGGTGCGGAACGCGTTCATGCCCGCGGCACGGCAGGCCTGCTCGTCGGTGGTGAGCACGTTGGCGGTCAGGCCCACCACGGGCACGTGCGCGGTGTCGCCGGGCAGCGTGCGGATCGCCTGTGTCGCGGAGAGCCCATCCATCTCTGGCATCATCATGTCCATCGGGACGATACTATAGGGGAAGGTGCGCACCGCCTCCACCGCCTCGCGCCTGTCGCTGACGCTGTCGACGCGATGGCCCATACGTTCCAGCATGCGCGTCACCACCAGGCGATTGGTCCCGTTGTCTTCCGCCAACAGGATGCGGGCGTGGCTGACGGGGCTGCCTGTGGTGATGGTCGGAGCGGGCGTCGGCTCGGCATCCTCGTCGGCCGGACGCAGGCGGACGTCGAAGCGGAATCTGCTGCCGCGGCCGAACTGGCTTTCGACGCTCATCGTTCCGCCTATCTGTTCGACGATCCGCCGGGAAATCGCGAGGCCGAGGTCGGTGCCGCCGAACTGGCGCGAGATGGAGCTGTCGATCTGGGTGAACTTGCTGAACAACTGGCCGATCTTGTCGGTGGGGATGCCGATGCCGGTATCGGTGATGGTGAGGGACAGGCGCACCTCACCAGGCGGCGCGGGCAGCGTCGCCGCACGCACCGCGATGCTGCCGCGTTCGGTGAACTTGATGGCGTTGCCCAGCAGGTTCAGCAGGATCTGCCGCAGCCGGCCGGGATCGCCGATGACGATGCGAGGCAGGTTGTCGGTTTGCGTCAGCGTCAGGCGCAGGCTTTTCGTGGTGGCCTGCTGTTGGATCATTTCGATGGTGTTGCCGAGCATGCCGGGCGGGTCGAAGGTCAGTTCCTCCAACTGCACGCGTCCGGCTTCCAGCTTCGAGAAGTCGAGGATGTCGTTGATCAGTTGTAGCAGGTGGTCGCCTGACTCACGGATGCCGCGCACATAGTGCAACGCGGTGTCGTCCAGCCTCATGTCCAGCAGCAGGCCGGAGACGCCGATGGTGTCGTTCATCGGCGCGCGGATTTCGGGGCTCATCACCGCAAGGAAGTCCGATCGCGCGCGGCCGGCGGCTTCGGCGTCGTCGCGCGCGGCGGCCAGGGCGGCCTCGGCGCGCCTGCGCTCGGTGATGTCGGTGAAGGTGCGCACCGCGCCGCCATTGGGCAGGTTCTGCGCGCGCACGTCCAGCACCGTGCCGTTCGCGCGCGTGCGTTCGTAGACCCATCCTGGACTGCCAGGCGACCGGCGTTCAGCACCTGCGCCAGTGATTCATTCCAGTTCTCCGGCACGCCGAATTCGTGGGTGCCGAATTGCCAGTCGAGGATGTCCTGAAAGCTCGGGTGCCGTGCCATCAGTTCCTTCGGCAGACCAAGCAGGCTGACCGCGCGCTGATTGATCACCTGCACGCTGCCATCGGGATCGATCATCATGATGCCTTGTGAGATGTTCTCCAGCGTCGCGCCCAACGCCTGTCGCGAGGCAAGCAGGCGGCGCCGTTGCCGTGTGAGCGCGACGCCCACCGCGAGAATGCCACCGGTGAGTACAACGCCGACGGTCAGGTAGATGATTAGATTGCGATGATACTGGACGAAGATATCGCAGTCGGCGAAACCGACTGCCACGACCAGCGGATAGCGATCGACCTGACGAAAGCTGTAGGTGCGCGCGATCGCGTCGATCTGGCTGACCGCATGATAGCTGCCGCTGCTCTGGCTGGACAGCATCAAGCCGAATGTGGCGGTGGACAGCGTCTCGCCGATCGCGGCTTCTGGATCGGGCGCGCGCGCGAGGATGATGCCGTCGCCGTTAGCCAGCACGACGGCGCCGTTCCCCAAATGTAGGGATTGGTAGAAGCGGGAGAGGTAGTACTGATCGAGCGCGACCACGAGCACGCCGCCGAAGCTGCCATCCGGCATGACGATCTTGCGGGTGAACTGGATCGACCATTGGTGCAAGACGGGGCCCAGCACCGGCACACTGATATACAGCCGATCCGCTGTCGTATTGAGATGGACGCGGAAATGCGGCCGGTCGGACAGATCGACCCGGCCGGTGACCGGACTCAGGTTCGATTGCAGCACGATGCCATTTTTGCCGACCCGGCCGATCTGGATCGCCAGCTGGTTCAGGAAGGGCGTGCGCGTGCCCAGGTGCTGAGATCGAAGCCGGTGGGATCGCGCGCATAGGCGTCGCGTACGAACAGCACGGTCTGATCCACGGCCTCGATGGTCCGATCGATATTCTCCTCGAAGGCGCGGGACAGGTTGGCGGTGTCGGCCACGGCCTGGCGCTCGGCCTGGGCGTGGTCGCGCCACAGGTTGAAGCTGATTCCGGCCCAGAGCAGGGCGATGACGGCGCCGATCACCAGCCCGTGGGCCGGCGGCACATGCCATCGAGCGGCGGTCTGGCGCCTGGGGGGTGGTGGCCGCAGCCGCCATCTTGGGTCGTCCGTTCCGTGGAGGGCGAAGTATAGCTGATCTGGTTGACGGAAGGGTATCGACGGGCCGCCATGGCCGGGCGCGGCGCTCTGCCGCATCATCGCGGCGATGGGGAGGGCGCGATGGCGATTGTGCTGTGTGAGAACTTTCGGGCGCTGTTCTACGCACCGTTCTATGCGGCGCAGGCGATCGGCGCCTATGCGGCTGAGGGCGTGGCGGTGGAGCTGCGCAGCAGCCCCGATCCGGTGGCGACGGCGACGGCGCTGCAGGCGGGCGAGGTCGATGTGATGTGGGGCGGGCCGCTGCGGGTGATGCTGACGCATGCGGCGGATCCTGGTTCGGATGTGGTTTGTTTCTGTGATGGGGTGGCGCGGGATCCGTTCTTTATCATGGGGCGGGAGGCTAGGCCAGGGTTTCGGATGGCGGATCTGGTGGGGCCTCGACTGGGGATTGTGAGCGAGGTGCCGACGCCGTGGTTGTGTCTGCAGGATGATGTGCGTCGTGCCGGGATCGATCCGAGTGTGCTGACGCGTGGGCCGGCGGCGTCGATGGCGGCGAATACGGCGGCGCTGCGGGAGGGGCGGTTGGATGCGATCCAGGTGTTCCAGCCGTATGTCGAGGCGCTGGTGGCGGATGGTGTGGGGCATATCTGGTACGCGGCGGCGGAGCGGGGGCTGACGGCGTATACGGCGCTGGTGGCGCGGCGGCGGGTGTTGGCGGCTCGGCGGGGGGAGCTGGCGGGGATGGTGCGGGCGATGGGGCGCGTGCTGCGGTGGGTGGGGAGTGTGTCGGCGGATGAGGTGGCGGAGGCGGTGGCGGAG
>DATHNE010000260.1:0-39935 GCA_035486355.1 Acetobacteraceae bacterium | reverse complement strand
TCGAGCACGGCGTCCTCTCGGTATATGTCGTGCTCAACATCGAAGTCGCTCGCATCCGAGGCCGACCAGTGGCGATTGAGTGCCTCGCGAATCGCAGTCTCAGTCATCCTGCTACTCCCGTTCCGGGTCATCGAAGCGCGGCACGCTTCGTGCCATCGCACGTCGGTCGCCCACGCCAGCCAATTTAGTTGCCCCGTGGAATGAAGCCAGGCACGCCGGTCTCCACCACCGTGTTGAACCTGATGTTCGTCGTGATGTCCTCGCGCATCTCCCGCATGGCGTCTTCGGGCAGGGCCGAGATCTCAAAGCTCTCTTGGATGTGGCGAGCTCCGGTCGAGGTGGTCAGGAAAGCGGTGCCGCGTTGCACGGCCCAAGCCAGTGCGACTTGAGCCGGCGTCTTGTGGACCCGCTGTGCAATGCTTGTGATCACAGGGTCATTCAGCACTCTTGGATCCATGCCGTGTCCCAACGCTGCAAACGCCAGCAGTACAATCCCGTGCTCCCGACAGAAGTCGAGCAGCTCCCATTCCGGGAGGTACGGATGGGATTCGACCTGCACCACGGCAGGCTTGATCCGGGCAGCCGCAACGACCTCTCGCAGCTTTTGCAAGCTGACATCTGACAAGCCGATCGCCTTGCAGTGACCGTCATCAACGAGGCGCTCGAGCGCCTGCCACGTCTCGACCAAGGTGACCCCGGAATCGTAAATCACCCGGCCGTGCGTGTCCCTCGGGTCCTGCTCGTCGCCGGGTTGAAAAGCAAAAGGAGTATGCGTAAGATAGCAGTCGATATAGTCGATTTGCAGTCGCCGGCAACTCGCTTCGAAGGCAGGCTTGACCCGCTCGGGGCGATGATTGGTGTTCCATAGCTTTGTCGTAATAAAAACATCTCGTCGCCGGACTGTCCCCGCCCTGAACGCTGTCTGTATCGCATCACCAACCGCCGCTTCATTGCGGTAACGTTCCGCACAATCGAAATGTCGAAATCCCACGTCCAGTGCGGTCTTCGTCGCTTCTTGCGTTGCAACAGGATCGGGTATCAGCGTGCCAAACCCAACGGCAGGAATGGCACCAGATCCATGGGTAAGAGGAATCCTGGTATAGCGAAGCGTATGGGGGGGTGCCATGCTCGTACTCCTTGTTAATTTGCCGGGCGTGGCTTGCGCAGAAACAGCACAAGCGGGCTCACGATCAGCATTGCGATCATCATGACCCCGAATTGGTCGATGAGCCCGACGAAAGCTGCCTGGCCGGTGATCATATCGTTCAGCGCGGCTAGCCCCGGTGTAGCGATCGGACCGGTGACATGAGCGGCGGCGCGGGTGGGTGTGAGGTCCTTTGCCAGCGCGACGTGCATGGCCTGGGTATTGTTGTAGAAGTAGAAGATGACCAATGCGATGCCGATCGTGCCGCCATAAAGGCACGCCAAATTGAACAGCGCAGTGCCTTCTGGGCGGAATGTCGGATCGAGCGTGCTGAAAGCCGTCTTGGTGAGCGTCGGCAGCAAGATGCCCGGGCCGGCACCTTGGAACGCCCCTGCAGCGACGACGGGCCACCAGTCCGTCTCGGGTGAATAGCCGAGCATCCGCCAGTTGGCGTAGATGACGAGGGCCATGCCAACGGCCAGGAGCAGCCGATTGTCGATCCACGCCGGAACGCGTGCCGTCAGGTTCAGCGCTCCGACCAGCGCGACGCTGCGCGGAATCGCCATGTAGCCGGTGGTGTTCGCCGGGTAGTTGAGCAGTTCATCCAGTATCGGCGACGTCAGGGCGATCGTCGGCAGCAGAACGAGGCCGAATGCGAAGTACATAATCGCGGAAAGGATGAAGTTACGGTCCTTGAACAACGCCGGATCGAGGAAATGCGCCTTGGTGGTCAGGACGTGCACGAGAAAGAGGGTGAAACCCAGCGCCGAGGCAGTCGCCTCTGCCCAGATCTCGGCCGAGTCGAACCACTCCATGTGCTCGCCGCGGTCGAGCAGCATCTGCAACGCGACTGCGCCGATCGAGAATGTCGTCAGGCCGAAGAAATCGAAGGGCTGGTTCTGCGCGGCCCGCTTCTCCGGAAGCGAGAGCGCGACGGCCAGGAAGATAAACCCCGTCACCGGCAGACTGACATAGAACATCGAGCGCCAGTCGTAATATTCGCTGAGCCAGCCGCCGACGGTGGGACCACTGAGCAGGCCAAGCATTAGGGTTACGGCCACCACCAGGTTTATGCGGGCGTGCCGCGAGGGTGGCAGTATATCGAGCAGGATCGCGATCGACAGCGGAGCGAGGGTGCCGCTTGCGCCACCTTGGATGACACGAGCGGCGATGAATTGCATAGGGGTTGTCGCTCGCGTCGCGAGCACAAGGCCAAGCGCAAAGAGGACGATGGAGATCTGAAAAACGGATTTTCGGCCGTAGCGACCCGCAAGCCAACGCGCCATCGTCATGGTGGTGGCGCTCGCCGTGATATACGAGGTGAATATCCAACCGACCTCGTCGTCGGACATCGACAGCGCACCTTGAATATAGAGCAAGGCGGCATTCGGCAGCGAGATGGTGATCGCCTGCATGTAAGTTGCCATCAGCGCCGCGACGATGATCGTGCGCTGGCCCTCGGCTGCGGCGCTCGGTGCGAGTGCGGCGCTCACCTGGACGGCTCCGCCACGCGCGCGGGCGCGAGCGGATGGCGCCAGGTGCGGCGATAGTCCGTGTCGACCCGCGCGATGACACTGATACCCGAGAACAGCGACCGGTCCGGATCGATCGTGACAAGCTCAAGGCGTACTGGCAGACGCTGCACCACTTTGACCCAATTGCCGGTCGCGTTCTCGGGTGGCAGGATCGCGAAATCCGATCCGGTGTCCGGACTCATGCGGACAACATGCGCCTTGAAGGTGTGACCCGGATACGCATCGACGCGGATTGCCGCCTGTTGATCCGGACGCATGTGGGTTAGGCCGGTTTCGCGGAAATCGGCCTCGATCCAGATGCGCCGGCTCGACATCATTGAAAACACGGCGGCTCCAGGATTGACGAAGTCGCCGACCTGCAGGTCATCGACCTGTGCCACGATGCCGTCGTCGGGTGCCGTCACCGTTGCATAGGAGAAATCGAGCCGGGCCCGGTCGAGCTGGGCCTTGGCGGCGCTGACCGTTGGGTGGCGATCGACCGCGATGTTCGGATCGCCATTCAGCGCGACCACGGTGTTGGCGATCTGCTGTCCGATCGACGCGATGTGCTGACGGGCGACCTTGAGATCGATATCGGCTCGGCCGTAGACCTCGCGTGGCGTCCAACCGTCAGTGACGAGCGCTTTCCGTCGCCCATATTCGCGCACGTCGAAGTTCGCGGTATCGCTCGCCGATTGGAGCTCAGCCAGTTGCTGGCGATAAGTGGCCTTGAGCTCATCGATCTGCAGACGCGCACTGCTGAGCTGCGCCTTGGCCTGCTCGGCTGCGATCCGGTATGATTCCGGATCGATCCGGAACAGGACCCGGCCCTGTTGGACGTGCTGATTGTTCTTGACGGCAATTTCCACCGCCTGGCCGGCGACCCGGGCGTTGATGGACTCCTTTGGTGCGCGGACAAAGGCATCGTCGGTCGAAACGTAAGGTTGCTCCGCCAGATAGTACGCTGCGCCGACCGCAGCCAGTATGACCGGGAAGAGGATCAACAGCAGGGGACGGAGTCGCTCCTGCAATTCCCGCTTTGGCACCGCGGCGTGGTCGCCGGATATGGGACGGTCGGGCGCTCGGCTCGACTTGGCGTCGACCTCGGTAAGCTGCCCTGCATTACCGTCGTGGATGGCGACGCCGGAGGTCATCAAGCAGCCGGTTGGCTCAGAACTGGACTGCATTGTGGGCCTCCAGGCCGATGCATGCTGTACCGTGCCCGCAGTCATTCAATATTTTGACCCGACGACGATTGCGGAAGCCGCTCATTCTTTGACATATCGCGCGTTGCAGTTCGCCAGGTCGCCAGGGTGGCGCAAATAAGCCGCTTCGCCGACGTAGAACCCGGCGTCATGGCATGCGCCTCAGCGCGCGCTCAGCCTCCGGCTGTCATCTCCAATCCCACGAGGTCTGGTGTCACTATCTTGAGCAACGCGCGCTCGATTTCTGCAGTGTCGCTTCCGAGAATGACGGTCTGGTTGTGGCCGTTGGACACATCGAGGTCCGCCGTCCGTCCTGGATTCGTCCCGCCCACGCCTTATGGGTCGAAACCGGAAGTTCAGGCGGATCCACTATCGTCCACCGTCTTCCCCTCGGCGCGGCAAGGACCGAGCCAGCCGGACTTTCAACGCGCGCAACCCGCAGCGTTGCGGTCGGCCAGCGCGAGACACGTGAGCAATGCGCGACAAGCCCCGATGTCGCCTACGGACGGTATCAGCGCCCCCGCCGCGCGTGGCGCCAGCAGGTGGTCAGATGATCATCCACCATCCCCGACGCCTGCATGAAGGCGTAGCAGATCGTCGAGCCGACGAAGCGGAAGCCCCGCTTGCGCAACGTCTTGCTCATGCGATCCGACGCCTCGGTCTGCGCCGGAACCTGGTCGGGGCGGGTCCACGCATTGACGATCGGCGCGCCGTCGATCAGGCCCCACAGGAAGGCATCAAAGCTGCCGAGTTCCTCGATCGCTGCCAGTGCCGCGCGGGCATTGTCACGCACCGAGAACACCTTCAGCCGGTTACGGATCACGCCGGACTCCGTCAGCACCTTCTCCAGTGCTGTATCGCGCATCCGCATCACCCGCGCGATGTCGAAATTGTGGAAGGCGTCGCGATAGGCCTGCCGCCGGTCCAACACCGTCCGCCACGACAGGCCCGCCTGCGCGCCCTCCAACGTCAGTAGCTCGAACAGCGCGCGGTCGTCGTGTAGTGGGACGCCCCACTCGGTGTCGTGATAGGCCTGCATCGCCGGCGTCGAGCTGCCCCAGCTGCAGCGTCGCCAGTCGTCGGTGGTGGTGCTCATCATATCCCTCCTATCCTGGCCCGCCGGTCCCGGCCTGTCGGTCCCGGCCCTTGAGGGCGCGTCGAGCCCGGCCCAGACTGGCCGCCTCATCATCTCCCACACGAGGCCCCGCATGCTGCCGTCCAAGGATCGCCTGACCGTCTGCTTCGCCCATGTCGCCTATGGCATGCAGGACCGCTTCGCCCTGCGCAACACCATGATCGACAGTTTCCAGGTGCGCTCGCGCGAGGAGCTGGACGCCCGGCTGGGTGATTTCGATGTGCTGGTGTGTTCGGGGATGTGGCGCAACGATCTGATCGGCACGGCGTCGCGGCTGAAGTTGGTGCAGTCGATCAGCGCCGGCACCGATCAGTACGACAAGCCGGCGATGCAGGCGGCGGGCATTCGCCTGGCCAGCGCGGCAGGCGTGAATGCGCGCGCGGTGTCGGAACATGCGATGGCGTTGATCCTGGCGCTGTCGCGTCGGCTGCCGGATGCGCGCGACAACCAGCACAAGAAGTATTGGCGTGGCATGCAGAGCGACCACGCGCTGCGCGAGGACGAGCTGGGCGGCAAGACCGTGCTGGTCGTAGGGCTGGGGAAGATCGGCAACCGGCTGGCGCATCTGGCGAAGGCGTTTGACATGCGCGTGGTGGCGACACGGCGCGATCCGGCGGCGGGGGGCGAGGCGCATGAGGTGCACGGCATGGGTGCGCTGAAGTCGCTGCTGCCGCAGGCGGATTACGTCGTGCTGACCTGCCCGCTGACGCCGGAGACCGAGAAGCTGATGAATGCCGAGACGCTGGCACTGATGAAGCCCGGCGCGGCGCTGGTCAACATGGCGCGTGGCCGAGTGGTGGATGAGGCGGCGCTGATCGCCGCGTTGCAGAGCGGCGCGCTGACGCTGGCGGCGATCGATGTGGTGGTGGAAGAACCGCTCCCGGAATACTCTCCGCTGTGGAGCCTGCCGAATGTCTTCATGACGCCGCACACCGGTGGTGAAACGCGCCGGTACGAGGACAACGTGCTGGATATCCTGCTGGAGAACCTCGATCACGTCTGGCGCGGCGAGGCGTTGCGGAACCAGATCGTGTGATGATGCCACACGTCATGCCGTGGCTTGGCCACGGCATCTACGCCTTGCCGACGTGGAACGTACAAAGGCGTGGACGCCGGGCCCGCGCGCGGCATGACGGGTAAAGGTTTCTCGCGGTGATCGCCTTTGCCGATCTGCTGGAACGGCTGGTCTTCACGCCGTCGCGCAACGCCAAGGTCGCGCTGCTGCGACGCTACTTCCTGACGCAGCCCGACCCGGACCGCGGCCTCGGCCTGGCGGCGATCACCAACGAGCTGCGTTTCACTGTCGCGAAGCCTGGGCTGATCCGCGCCCTGGCCGCCGAGCGCACCGACCCGACGCTGTTCGCGCTGTCCTACGACTATGTCGGCGACCTGGCCGAAACCGTCGCGCTGATGTGGCCAGCGCGGCCGACCAATGCCGCGCCGCCGCTTCTCGCTGAAGTGGTCGAAGCGCTAGAGCTGGCACCCAAGGCGGCGCTGCCCGAGTTGGTGGCGGGCTGGCTCGATGCGTCGGACGCATCGGTGCGGTTGGCACTGTTGAAGCTGATCACCGGCGGGTTGCGCGTCGGCGCCTCGGCGCGACTGGCGAAGATCGCGCTGGCCGAGATCGGCAAGCTGGAGGCCGACGCGGTGGAGGAGGTGTGGCATAGCGTGGTGCCGCCGTACCTGCCGCTATTCGCCTGGCTGGAGGGGCGTGCACCGCGCCCCGATCCCGCCGAGGCGCCGGTGTTCCGCCCGCCTATGTTGGCGCATCCGCTGGAGGATGCCGATCTGGCCCCCCTCGCGCCCGCCGACTGGCGCGCTGAGTGGAAGTGGGACGGGATCCGCGTGCAGCTCGTCGCGACGCCGGGCGGAAAGCGGCTCTATTCGCGTGGGGCGGAGGACATCTCGGCGGCCTTCCCCGAGATCGTCGAGGCGATGGACTTCCGCGCCGTGCTGGATGGCGAGCTGCTGGTGATCCGTGATGGCGAGGTGGCGCCGTTCGCCGACCTACAGCAGCGGCTCAACCGAAAGACCGTCGGCGTGAAGCTGATGGAGCGGCATCCCGTCGGCATCCGTCTCTACGACATGCTGCTCGATGCTGATGAGGACATCCGCGCCCTGCCGTTCGATGCCCGCCGCGCGCGGCTGGAGGCGTGGCAGGCGCGTGTACGGCCGGCGGGCATGGATCTGTCGGAGCTGATCCCATTCGCGAGCTTTGATGAGCTGGCAGAGCGTCGTGCTCGGGCGCGTGCGGCGGCGATCGAGGGGCTGATGCTGAAGCGGGGCGACAGCCCCTATCTCCCTGGCCGTGTCAAAGGCCTGTGGTGGAAGTGGAAGCGCGACCCGCTGAACGTCGATGCGGTGCTGATGTATGCCCAGCGTGGGCACGGCAAGCGCAGCTCGTACTACTCGGACTACACCTTCGGCCTGTGGCGGGATGACGAGCTGGTGCCGATCGGCAAGGCCTATTTTGGCTTTACCGATCAGGAGCTGGCCTATCTGGATCGTTGGATCCGCAATCACACCACCGCCCGCTTTGGCCCGGTGCGCGAGGTGGAGAAGGCGTTGGTGCTCGAAGTCGCCTTCGACGCGGCGCAACTGTCCTCGCGCCACAAGTCGGGTGTCGCGCTGCGCTTCCCGCGTATCGCCCGGATCCGCACCGACAAGCCCGCCGCCGAGGCGGATCGCCTGGAAACCCTGCTCGCATTGGTCGAAAACCGAGTGGAACGTTGACCCCGTCCGCGCCGCGTGCTGCCCTGCGCCGCAACGAAATGACCTCTGGGGGATCGGGCACCATGGCGATCGTGCACAACACGGCGAAACGCAAGCTGGCCGAGGGCGGCATCGTGCTCGGTTTCGGCGTGCATCACCTGCGCACGTCTGCCGCGCCGATGCTGGCGGCCGCGGGGGGGCATGACTTCCTGTTCATCGATATGGAACACGGCGCGGCCACTGTGCAGGAGGCGTCGCAGATCTGCATCGCCGGGCTGCCGATGGGCATGCCGTCGATCTGCCGGGTCTGCGCCGGGGCGATCGATGAGGCGACACGGCTGCTGGACAATGGTGCGCTCGGCATTGTCATGCCGCATGTGGATACCGCCAAGCAGGCGCGGCACATCGCTGACGCGTTCCACTATCCGCCGGCCGGCACGCGGAGCTGGGGCGGACCGCCGCCGATCTATCGCTACGAGCCGCCGCCTGTCGCCGAGGCCCAGAAGGCGGTGAATGCCGAGATCCTGACAGTGGTGATGATCGAAAGCCCCGAGGCGGTGGAGAACGCCAGCGACATCGCGGCGGTGGAGGGGATCGACGTGCTGTTGATCGGCAGCTTCGATCTGACTTCGGCGCTGGGGATCGCCGGGCAGATGGGCCACAAGAAGCTGATCGACGCCTATCAGAAGGTGGGCGATGCCTGCCGCAAGCACGGCAAGGTGCTGGGCATGGGCGGCATCAACGGCGACGCGGACTCCGCTCGCTATATCGGCATGGGATCACGCTTCATCACCACCGGGTCTGACCACGGCTACATCGTCGCCGGCTCGCGCGCCCGTGCCGAGTTCCTGCGTGGGTTGAGAGTCGGTGGCGGCGGCAAGGGCAAGAAGAAGGCCGGCAAGAACAAGGAGTAAGGCGGCATGCGCTTCGCATTCCGCCGCCGCGACATGGCGGAACAGCGTCGGGCTGTTCCGTCCCACGAATGATGACCTCACGCTGATCACGCCGGCCTCCCTCCGGTGGACACATCGGGCGGTCGCTCTACCATCCTCTCAGCTTAGGGAGGCCACGATGCGCAAGACCACGCAGTTTCGCCAATTGATCGAGGCCGAGGAAATCCTCGTCCAGCCCGGCGTGTATGACGGCTTCTCCGCCCGGCTGGTGCAACAGATGGGCTTCAAGTCGGGCAGCATCTCCGGCGCCGGTCTGTCGGAAACCAATCTAGGCTGGGCCGATGTCGGGTTGATGGGGTTCGAGGAGAACCTGCACGCCTCCCGCAACATCGCCGCGTGTGTCGACATCCCGCTGTCGGCTGATGCCGACACCGGCTACGGCAATGCGATCAATGTGTTCTTCGTCAGCCGTGCGTTCGAGGCCGCCGGCATCGACGGCATCATGCTGGAAGACCAGGTCTGGCCGAAGCGCTGCGGTCATATGGCGGGCAAGGAGGTCATTTCGGCCGAGGAAGGGGCGGAGAAGGTCCGTGCCGCGGTCGAAGCCAGGCGTGATCCCGACTTCATCATCAAAGCGCGCACCGACGCCACCGCGACGCACGGCGTGAAGGAGGCAATCCGCCGCTTGAATCTGTACGCCGAGGCCGGCGCCGATCTGCTGTTTGCCGATGCGCTGCTGCAGAAGGACGACATCGCGCTGGTGGCGAAGGAAGTGCCGAAGCCGTTGTCGGTTAACATGGGCTTCGGCATCCGCGCGCGACCGACCACGCCGCTGCTGTGCGCAAAGGAGCTCGAGGATATCGGCGTAGCGGTGGTGTCGTATCCACGTCTGGTCACCTCGGCAGCGATCCAGGGGATGAAGAACGCGCTGTCGGTGCTGATGCAGTCGGCGCAGGAGGGCAGGGTGATCGAACGGCCCGACCTGGCGGTGTCCTTCCAGGAGATCAACGAGCTGATGGGGCTGGGCACCATTAAGGAGATGGAGCAGCGGTTCCTGACCCGGGCGCAGTTGCAGGCGAAGTACGGCGCTGCGGCGGAGTGACGGGGCGAGGCGCGGGAGCGTTCGCCTTGGCGCTGGGGCTGCCGGTCGGCATCGACTTTGTGTTCGGTGATGCCGCATTGATCGCGATGGCGGTGGCGGCGCGCAAGGCGAGCCAGTAATCGGCGCGGTGCTTGCCTTGGAGCGTGTTCCGTTGCCTGATGGCGGCCGCACTCTCCATCCGCACGGAGCCTGACCTACTCCATGGCTGCAAAGACCCGGCTTGCTGTCGACATCGGCGGCACGTTCACCGATCTCGTGCTTGCGTTGCCGGATCGTACCGTCTCCCTCAAGTTGCTCACCACGCATCAGGCACCGGACCAGGCGGTGATTGATGGGGCACGGCAGATCCTGGCCGAGGCCGGCGTCGCGGCCAGCGCATTGGATCTGGTGATCCACGGCACCACGCTGGCGACCAATGCGCTGATCGAGCGTAAAGGCGCGAAGACCGCGCTGATCACAACCCAGGGCTTTCGTGATTCGATTGAGATCGCCTACGAGCATCGTTTCGAACAATACGACCTTTACATGGAACGTCCCGATCCGCTGGTGCCGCGCGATCTGCGGCTGGAAGTGCCGGAGCGTTGTGCCGCCGACGGCGCCGTGCTGCTGGATCTGGATGAGGCCGCGCTGGACGGGCTGATCCCAACGCTGCGAGCGCGCGAGATCCAGGCACTGGCGATCAGTTTCCTGCATTCCTATGTCAATCCAGCGCACGAGGAGCAGGCGCGGGGCCGCATTGCACGGGCGCTGCCGGATCTGGCGATCACCATTTCGTCCGAGGTCTGCCGCGAAATCCGCGAGTACGAGCGCACCTCGACGACCATCGCCAACGCTTACGTGCTGCCACTGATGGATCGCTACATCGCGCGCATGCAGGACGGGCTGCGCGATCTGGGAGCCACCTGTCCGCTGCTGCTGATGATGTCCTCGGGCGGTGTGTGCACGGTGGAGACCGCACGGCGTTATCCGGTGCGGCTGGTGGAAAGCGGACCCGCCGGCGGGGTGATCCTGGCCCGCAACGTCGCGGCCCGCGGCGGTTATGATCGGGCACTATCGTTCGACATGGGCGGCACCACGGCTAAGATCACTCTGATCGATGACTTCACACCGCAGCAGTCGCGGCACTTCGAGGTGGCGCGCGCCTATCGCTTTGCCAAGGGCAGCGGCATTCCGGTGCGGATTCCGGTGATCGACATGGTGGAGATCGGTGCCGGAGGCGGATCGATTGTGCGGGTGGACTCGCTGCGACGCATCGTGGTGGGGCCAGACAGTTCCGGCTCGGACCCTGGCCCGGCCTGCTACGCGCGGGGCGGCACGGTGCCAACGGTGACGGACGCCGATGTGTTGCTGGGCCGGATTGATCCAGTGCGCTTCGCCGGAGGCAAGATCGCACTGGAGCCGGCGCGGGCAGCCGAGGCGGTGCGGCAGGCGATTGCCGTGAAGCTGGATATGGAGGTCAGCGAAGCGGCTCGCGGCATTGCCGAGATCGTCGACGAGACCATGGCCAGCGCGGCGCGCGTGCACGCGGTGGAGAACGGCAAGGACACCGCGGAGCGCACACTGATCGCCTTCGGTGGAGCGGCGCCGCTGCATGCTGTGCGACTGGCACAGAAGCTGGGCATTCGGCGTGTGGTGATCCCACCCGATGCGGGGGTTGGCTCCGCACACGGCTTCCTGGACGCACCGATTGCCTATGAGGTTGTACGGACGTTGCTGGTACGGATCGATCGGCTCGATACCGCGGCGTTGGACCAGCTGTTTGCGGAGATGCGGGCCGAGGCCGAAGCGGTGGTGCGGCTGGGCGTGCCGAGCGGTGATCTGACGGAAACGCGCGTGGCGTTCATGCGCTATCGCGGGCAGGGGCACGAAGTGGCCGTGCCAGTGCCGGCGGGACCACTCGAGGCGGTGGCTCTGCGTGCCTCGTTCGATGCGACTTATGCCCGTGTCTACGGCCGTGTGATCCCGGGCCTGGAGACCGAGGCGGTGACCTGGACGCTGGCTTTGGCGCAGCCGTCGGCACTGCCGGCACGACAGGCCGTCCCAGCCCGGGTTGCGGCGCCTGCGCCTGTCGGGCGCAGGCAGGTGACCGATGCGGCAAGCGGGGCGGTGCAGGATGCTGCGGTGTATTCACGGTCGTCTCTGCCCGCGGGCGTATCGCTCGCCGGTCCGGCGGTGATCGTGGAGGCGGGAACCTCCACCATCGTGCCATCGGGATTCAGCCTGCACGTCGATGCCACGGGCGCACTGTTGCTGGAGGACATCACGCCATGAGCCGCCGGAATATCTCCGAGATCGAGCTGCAGATCATGTGGAACCGGCTGCTGTCGGTGGTGGAAGAGCAGGCGCAAACGCTGGTGCGGACCGCGTTCAGCACGTCATCGCGCGAGGCGGGCGATATCTCCGCCGGCGTGTTCGATCTGCGAGGGCGGATGTTGGCGCAGGCGGTGACGGGCACGCCGGGGCACATCAACACGATGGCGCGCTCCGTCGGGCACTTCCTTGCGGTGTTTCCCGTCGCGCGGATGCGCGAGGGCGACGTGTTCGTGACCAACGATCCGTGGAAGGGCACGGGCCATCTGTATGACCTGGTGGTGGTCTCGCCGACGTTCCTGGACGGGCGCATTGTCGCGATGTTCGCCTGCACAGCGCATCTGGTCGACATGGGCGGCGTTGGTCAGTCACCGGATGGGCGGCAGATCTACCATGAGGGCCTGTTCATTCCGCTGATGCGCCTGGCGCGCGCGGGTGAGGTGAACGAGGATCTGCTGGCGATCCTGCGCGCGAATGTGCGTGAGCCAGTGCAGGCGGTGGGCGATGTCTACGCGCTGATGGCGTGCAACGACATCGGCAGCAAGCGGCTGGTCGCGATGATGCGCGAGCTCAAGCTGGATGATCTCGACATGCTCGGCGAGGCGATCATCACGCGGTCCCGCCGCGGCATGGCGGAGGCCATTGGTAAGCTGCCGCAAGGCAAATGGCAGGCGTCGATGCGGATCGACGGGTATGAGGCGCCGATCGATCTGTGTGCGACGCTTACGATCGGGGGCGATACGATCTGGGTAGACTACACCGGCACCTCGGGCATGTCGTCGTACGCGATCAACTGCCCGCTCTGCTATACCGAAGCATATACAACCTTCGGCGTGAACTGTGTGGTGGCGCCGCAGATTCCGAACAATGCCGGGACCTTGGATGCGGTGCGGGTGACGGCGCCGCAGGGTACTATACTGTCAGCGCAACATCCGGCGGCCGTGTATGCGCGGGCCAGCATGGGGCATATGCTGCCGGATGTGGTGTATGGTTGTTTGGATCAGGCGATCCCAGGGCGTGTGCCGGCGGAGGGTACTTCGAATCTGTGGAGCCTGAAGCTGATTGCCGGGCACGGGCTGACCGGTGTGGGCGGCAAGGCGGGCACGCCTTTCATGGTGATGAGCTTTCACTCCGGGGGCGCCGGCGCGCGGCCGAATCAGGATGGGCTGAGCGCGACGCCGTTCCCGTCGGGTGTGCGCAACGTGCCGGTGGAAGCGACCGAGGCGATCACGCCACTGGTGATCTGGCGGAAGGAGCTGCGGACCGATTCCGGCGGTGCGGGGCGGCAGCGTGGTGGGCTAGGCCAGGTGATGGAAGTCGGCAGCCGTGAGCAGGAGCCATTCGGGATCTTCGCCGGCTTTGAACGGATAAGATTTCCGGCACGAGGACGGCACGGTGGCGGTCCGGGCGCAAAGGGGCGACTGTCGTTGAAGTCCGGCGAGGAGCTCGGGCCGAAAGGGTTGCGGGTCGTTCCGGCTGGTGAGCGGTTGGTGATCGAGATGCCAGGCGGTGGTGGCATGGGTACGCCAGCGGAACGTGATCCCGCGCGAGTCAAGCGGGATGTGCAGTTGGGGTATGTGTCGGCCGAGGCGGCAAAGCGGGAGTATGGGGTGGACTAGCACAACCTCTCCCGCAAGCGGGAGAGGTGTATAGTGCATCACACCTCGACCCTTCGCTTCACCAGCTCCGCCTCATTCACCACCAACCCCAACCCCGGCCCCTCGGGCAAATGAAACAGCCCGTCCACTGGCTTCGGCGGGTTCTCGAACACCGCATGCGTGCGGCTGCTCGGATCATTCCACTCCACGGGCTTCGTCGCATGCAACTGGCAAGCCACCATATGCAAATTCGCCATATGCCCGATCGTCGGCTGGGTCTGGTGCGAGACCAGCTCCACCCCGTGCGCATGCGCCAGGGCCGCACAACGCTGCAACCCGGTGATGCCACCCATCTTGACGATGTCGGGCTGGATCATGGGCACGCCTGCCGCGATCAGATCGGCCAGCGCCGCCAGCGTGTAAGTCTGTTCTCCGGCCGAGACGGTGATGTCGAGTGCCCGCGCGACTTCGCCCATCGCCTTTACGTGGTAGTGCTGGACCGGCTCCTCGAACCACCAATACCCCAGGTCCTCTAGCGCGCGCCCCACGCGGATGGCGCCACCCGTGGTGAAGCCATTGTTCGCATCAAACGCCAGCGGGAACGCATCGCCCACCAGCCGACGCACCGCGCGTGCCTTGGCGATGTCACCCGGAATGTCGCTGTCCAGTTTCGTGCGATTGTTATCAAACCGGATCTTAATCGCCGCCGGCGCGTCCTTCAGTCGCGCTTCCACCACGCGCAGTACATCATCCAGCTGCCGATCCCAATTGCCGCCGATCGAGGCATAGAAGGGCAGGGCGGTCCGCCATGCGCCCCCCAGCAGCTTATAGACCGGCTGTCCCAGCGCCTTGCCCTTGATGTCCCACAGCGCGATGTCGAGTGCCGCGAGCGCGCCGGTCAGCGCACCCTCCGGCCCCAACTTCACGCACTCGTGCACCAGCGTATCCAGCAGTACCGCGTGATCCAGCGGATCGGCGCCGATCAGCCTCGGCGCAAGGTCGTGCTTGACCATGCCCAGCGACGCGAGGCCGCCTTGCATCGGTGACGCCTCACCCAGGCCGCTGAGCCCGTCAGCGGTGTGCACGCGCACGAAGGCGCTGCGTTGGGTTGGCTTGTCGTTCGGCGCCCATTGCACCTGGAATGTCTCGATCCGCGTGATCTTCATGCTGGTTCCTCCTGCGGGGACGCAAGTCTACCAGCCTTCGATCACCACGGGCAGTACCGAGGCCACCAGCAGCAGCGCCATCGCGATGTTGAACGCGCGCACGCGCGCCGGTGAGTGCAGGAAGCGGCGCGCACTGCTGCCCAACAATGCCCATGCCATCAGGCAGGGCATGCCGACGGCGAGGAACACCACGAATATTCGTAACAGTTGCAAACCGAGTGATTCGTTCAGCGAGAGATATTCACCGGCCGCGGCAACGGCGATCAGCCACGCCTTCGGGTTGATCCACTGGAAGCCCATCGCACCGATGAAGCCCAGCACGCGGCCGCGCCCGCCTTCGCCCGGCGGCGGCGCTGTGCCGATGTTCCACGCGAGCACCAGCAGCCACGCCGCGCCAACCCAACGGAACACCGGCAGCAGCCAAGGCAGGCCGAGCAATGCCGATCCCAACCCGCCGCACACCAGCACCAGCATGGAGGCAAAGCCCAGCACGATGCCAACCATGTGCGGCACGGTCGCGCGAATGCCGTGGTTCGCCGCCGAGGCGGCCACCATGACATTGTTCGGCCCCGGCGTGATGTACATCGCCACCGAGAAGCCGATCAGCGAGAGCAGCAGGCTGTCCATGGCGATAGGACAGCATAGCTGCCCTTCTATCACCCGTGCTCTTTGCGCAATCCTGTGTGGCGAATAGGCCGTTTGGGCGTAATTTTATGTCGCGGCCGCTCGCGTCACCAAACGCCCGGCCCGTGCCGCCGTTGCGCCCGCTCCGTGCACATAGGCCGACTGGCCGTTCACCCAGGTCTCCTCGATACCATCCGCGACGTTCGTAGGGGCGTCGAAATTCGCGGTGTCCCGTACCGTGGCCGGATCGAACAGCACGAGGTCGGCGTAGGCCCGCTCACGGATCACGCCGCGATCGGTCATGCCAAACACCGACGCCGTGCGCCCGGTCATCTTGTGCACCGCCGTCTCCAGGCTGAACAGACCCAGATCGCGTGCGTAATGGCCCAGCACGCGTGGGAAGGTGCCCCATAGCCGCGGATGTGGATACGCATCATGCGGCAACCCGTCGCTGCCGATCATCGACAGGCGATGGGCCATGATGCGCTGCACGTCGGCTTCGTCCATCTGGAAGTAGATCGCCCCGGCCGGCGTCAGCTTCTCGGCCGCCGCCTGCTCCGCCATGCCCCACGCCTTGGCGATGTCCGCCAACATCTTCCCGGCCAGCTCCGGATGCGGCACCGACCAAGTGATCTGCACCGGCACATCCTTGCGCAGTCGCTCCGGCATCAGCACGGTGGATCCTGCATGATACGGATAAACATCGAAATCGACCCGTTGCTTCGTCGCGGCCAGATCGATCGCCGGCAGCGTCTCCAGCGAGCGGCCGTAATTCTCCGGCATCGCACATTTGTGGTGGCTGATCACCACGGGCACGTTCACCGCGCGGCCGATCGACAGTGTCTCCGCGATCGACTCCAGCACATCGTTCGCCTCGTCGCGCATATGCGTCACGTAAAGCCCGCCCACGGCGCGGAGAGCCTCGGCCACTGCGATTACCTCATCGGTCGGCGCCATCATGCTCGGCGGGTAATACAGGCCCGTGGAAAAGCCTGAGGCGCCCTCGGCCAGCGCCTGCATCAACCGCGCCTGCATATGCGCGGCCTCCTTGTCGGTCGCGGCACGCTGCGTATCACCACCCATCGCCTCCACGCGCAGCGACATATGGCCGATCAGTGCGTAGGTATTCACCGGCGATGGATCACGCACGAGACGATCGGCATAGGCGGCGAAACTGTCGAACACGTAGTCCTCGGTGTCACCCACGAGGTCCAACGGCGGCACCGGCCGCGTCTTCATCCGCACCGGTGACAGCGAGATGCCGCAATTGCCCACCACCACGGTGGTGACGCCCTGCGACATCTTGCACAGCATGCACGATGGCCCGCACAGCACGGCGCGGTCGTCATGCGTGTGCGCGTCGATGAAGCCGGGGGCCAGCGCCTTGCCGGTGCCGATCACCTCGCGCGCGCCGCTGGCGCTGCCAAGCTCGCCCAGGGCCGCGATGCGGTCGCCGTTGACCGCGACATCGCCCTTGAAGCGGGGCGCGCCGGTGCCGTCGAACACGGTGACGTCGCGGATGATCAGATCGCAGCGCAGGGCCATTGGTACCTCGAAGATGATGACACGTGTTTAGAATGACGCACCGACTCGCAACGGGGAAGCCGCCATGACGATCGCGGAGCTATGCCTGCTGGGCATGGTCGTGTTGACCATCGCCGTGATTGGGCCAGCGAAGTTCGCCGGTCGGCGCGAGTTCGACAACGCCAATCCGCGCGATCCGGCGTTCTACACCGCAGGATTTCGAGCGCGATCCCTGGGCGCGCATCAGAATGGGCTCGAAGCGTTTCCCCTGTTCGCCACTGCGGTGCTGCTGGCGGAGTTCCGCGGTGCGCCGCAGCAGGTGGTTGATGGACTCGCGCTGGCGTTCCTGGGCGCACGGGTCGCGTATGCGGTGTGCTATCTCGGCAATTGGCCGCGCCTGCGCTCTTTGGTCTGGACCATTGCGCTGGCCTGCAACGTCGCGATCTTCCTGTCGCCGGTGCTCGCGTCACGATAACCCGCCCACTCTCGACATACCTGCGAAAGCAGGTCTCCATCGAAGCCACCGGTCGCGGCGCAGACGGACCATCGATGCCTGCTTTCGCAAGCATGACGCGTAGGCATCAGGAGTCGCAGTGGTTGGTCTCAGCCACGCAGCGCCGCGGTTCCGGTGGCGTCGAGCGTGCCCTTGGCATCGACAGCCACCTTGTAGATCTGGCGTGCCACCGCCGCCGACACCAGCCCATCGCGCACGTCGCGCGCCACCCGCGCGGGATCGCGCGCGGTCGGATCCCCCATACCAGCGCCACCCGGCAGCTCCAGTACCAAACGCTCGCCGTCCGGAATGATCTGGAAGCCCTTGGTGCGCAGGTTCGCGCCTGACTTCAGATGCACCGCGCCGGCCGCGCCATCCTTGCCGCCCTCGCGGCCTTTCGGTGCGTTGGCGACCCGATCGAAAATTGCGTTCACCGCGAATTCAAGTTCCCCCTTAGTGCCGATCTCCATGATCTGCCCGGCGCCGCCACGTTGCCGCCCCGCGCCGCCGGAGTCCGGCTTCAGCTCCTTGGTCCAGAAGATCACCGGGGCCACGTTTTCTGTGGCTTCCACCGGCATCGTGCGCACGCCCGACGGAAACGCCGTTGCATCCAGCCCGTCCGAGGTCTGCCGCGCGCCGGTGCCACCAGAGTTGAAGGTGATGATCTCGAAATCCGCCACCACCTTACGATTGCCACGCCCCTGGCCCGACACCGACCCGCCACCGCGCAATGGCGGGTTCCACAAGGCCGACGCGCCCTCGGCGGTCACGCGCGCTGGCACCGCCTGGTGCAGGCACCCCATCATCAGATCCGGCAGCAGATGGCCGATCACGTGCCGCACGGAGACCGGGTAGGGGCGGGGGGCGTTGAGGATGCAGCCCTCGGGGATCTGCATCCGGAACGGCACCAGGCTGGCCCAATTGTTCGGCACCTCGGGGGCGACGACGCATTTGATGCCGAAGCAGGAATAGGCGCGGCAATACGCCGGAGGCACGTTGATGCCGCGTGATGACAGGCCCGATGTGCCCGTGTAATCGACCTCGATGCCATCGGACAGGATAGTCATCACCGCGCGCAGTGTCACCGGCTCCTCGTAGCCGTCGGAGCTGATCTCGGCCCGGAATGAGCCTTTGGGGAGGCGCGCGATCTCGGCGATGGTCGCGGCGTGCGAGCTTTCGAAGATGAACGTGGCCAGCGCGTCGAGCCCGTCCATCTCGAACTCGTCCATCATCTCCTTCAGCCGGCGCGCGCCCGCGTCGTTGCAGGCGCACAGCGAGTAGACATCGCCCTCCAGTTCCACCGGCAGGCGTGAGCCGGCGCGGATGAAATCGAAGAAGGTCTCGTTCGCCTTGCCCTGGTCGAAGCATTTGATGATGGGGATATACAGGCCTTCCTCGAACACCGAGCGGCCTTCCGGCCCCATGCCCAGCCCGCCGATATCGATCACATGCGCGGTGTTGGCGAACAGCCCGACGATGTGGCCGCGATGAAACGCCGGCGTGACGACGGTCAGATCGTGCAGGTGGCCGGTGCCCAGCCAGGGATCATTGGTGATGTAGTGATCGCCCTCGCACATCACCTCGAGCGGGAATTTTTGCAGGAAGTGGCCGACACTTTCCGCCATCGAATTGACGTGCCCGGGCGTACCGGTCACCGCCTGTGCCATCATCCGGCCCTGCAGGTCGAAGATACCGGCGGAGAGGTCGCCCGCCTCGCGCACCGTGGTGGAGAAGGCGGTGCGGATCATCGTCTGCGCCTGCTCTTCCACCACCGCGATCAGCCGGTTCCACATGATCTGGCGATGGATCTGCGCGAGGGCACCGGTTTCTTTCGACATATCAGGCAGCCTCCCGCGTCAGTTCGATATACCCAAGCCCATTCACCGTCGCGCTCCATCCCGGCCCGACCAGCGTTGACGTCTCATCCTCCGCCACAATCGCCGGGCCGGCGATCCGCGCACCCGGAGCCAGTGCGGTGCGATCCACCACCGCCCAATCCGACACCTCGCCGGTCAGCGTGTCACGCACCGCCTGCCGGCGCGCCGCTGCCACATCCGGCGCGAACCCCGCGGCGGCGCCGGCCAACGGAGCGGCGGCCTCGGCCTCGACCACGGTCGCTATCACCACCGCATAGCTCATGATCTCGACATCGGACCCTGGCACTGGGCGGTCGTAGAATATCGTGTATTCTGTATCGTAAGCGGCCCGAATCTCCGACACGTCGTTGACCGTCAGCGTCCGCGCCGGCAACGGCACGGGGATCTCATGCCCTTGGCCGACATAGCGCATATAGGCGATCCGCCGCTCGGTCAGCTTTGCGCCGAAGCTGCCCTGGGTCACCACTGCCACTGCCTCCGCGCGCATCGAGACCAGCAACTCGTTCACCGCCGCCACATCGAAGCTGGAGAAGCGCTGGTATAGACTGCGCACGACCTCGTACCCGACTGGCGCGCGCAGGAATCCAATGGCGCTGCCGACGCCGGCGCCAGAGGGCACCAGCACCCGCCTGATACCGACCTTCTCTGCCACGCGGCACGCATGCACCGGCCCGCCGCCACCGAAGGCGATCAGCGTCCGTCCCTCATAGGTCTTGCCGGATTCAATGGCATGCACGCGCGCGGCGTTCGCCATGTTTTCGTCGACCATCTCGATCACGCCGAGTGCCGCCATGTCCGGTCCCAGCGCCAGCGGTCCGCCGACCTGCGATGCCAAGGCATCGCGCGCGGCTGCGGCGTCCAGCTTCATCGTGCCACCTGCGAAACGCACGGGGTCGTACCGGCCCAGCATCAGATTGGCATCCGTCACGGCCGGCGCACGACCGCCGCGCCCATAACACGCCGGGCCGGGGTCGGCGCCGGCGCTTTCCGGCCCCACCGCGATCCGTCCCATCGTATCGACGTGCGCGATCGAGCCGCCACCGGCGCCGATCTCCACCATCTCGATCACCGGAATGCGTAGTGGCAGGCCGGAGCCTTTCTTGAACCGCCCGACCCGGGCCACCTCGAATGTGCGCGCGGTCTGCGGCTGGTAATCGTCGATCAGGCAGATCTTCGCCGTCGTGCCGCCCATGTCGAACGACAGCACCGTCTCGATGCCGCACTGACGCGCGATATGTGCCGAGAAGATCGCGCCACCCGCTGGCCCGCTTTCCACCAGCCGGATCGGAAACCGGCAGGCGGTGTCGATCGTGGTCAGGCCGCCGCCCGACAGCATCAGGAACATTGGCGCCGTCACGCCGATGCCGTGCAGCCCCTCTTCCAACAGCCGCAGGTAGCGCGCCATCTTCGGCTGCACATAGGCGTTGGCGACGGTGGTGGAGAACCGCTCCCACTCGCGCATCTCAGGCGAGACCTCGCTCGACAGCGATATCGGAATATCCGGCATTGCCTGGGCCAGGATTGTACGGACGCGCCGCTCGTGCACCGGATTGACGAAGGCGTGCAGCAGCCCGACCGCGATGCTTTCCACGCCGTCCTCGCGCAGCGTCGGCACCAGCGCCCGCACCGCTGCCTCATCGAGCGGGAGCAGCACGCTGCCCTCGTTGTCCAGCCGCTCTGGCACCGGAAGGCGCAGATGCCGCGGCACCAACGGCTGTGGCAGGGTGATGTTCAGGTCGTACTGGTCGTACCGGCTCTCATTGCCCATCGCCAGCACGTCGCGGAAGCCCTGCGTGGTCAGCAGCGCCGTGCGCGCGCCCTTGCGCTCGATCATTGCATTGGTCGCCAGCGTGGTGCCATGGATGACGATGGCGATATCGCCGGCGGTCAGCCTGGCCGCCTCCAGGATCGCGCGGACACCATGCAGCACGCCCTCCTCGGGTGCCGCGGGGGTGGTCAGGACCTTGATGGTGCTGCGGCCGCTTTGGTGCTCCAGCGCGAGGTCGGTGAACGTGCCGCCGATATCGACGGCAAGACGGGCAGATGGCATCGAGGTGAGGGTCCTGCGGGCGCGTGATTTGTGCGGCGCAGTGAAGCCCGGCGCGACGGCGCTGACAAGCATCCTTCGCCCAGCATCCTTCGCCCGGGGACAGCCCGGCGAAGAACCGCTTCAACCCTTCCCTTACGAAATCATGGGATGATCCGCCTGAGGCGGCCGGAACAGTCCAACCGCGCGACCAGAATGGCTTGGCGATGGCAATGCGCGCCGGACGTTTCTTGCCGCCGTCGGCCCGGTGGGGCGCGGGGCGCGCAAGGCGGCGCTGATTTTCCGGAGCATGCCTTGAGGCAGGTTGTCCCGTTTGCGTCGGGCACGCGCGTTGGCGTCAATGCGCGGAGGCTGCAACCTTACCTGGAACGCGCTCTCGGCCAGCAGGTGAATCTGGCCATATCCAAGGATCGCGAGGCGTTTCGGGCCATGTGCAGGGCGTGCAGGCGCCAGCGGATGGCGACGCGCTGACGCTGATCAGTGCGTCCCGGACGGTGCAGCCTTGACTGAACCGCGCCGGGGTCGCCAGGCCGGATGATTTCGCCTTCATCGGGCAAGTGACCTCGCTGCCGCGTGTGTTACTGGTGCGGACCGATAGCCCGTATCGCACGCCGGCGGAGTTCGTGGCCGCATGCCGGGCGTCATCGGACGCGCTGTCGGCCGGCAATCTGATGAGCTGGTGGCCGCCGAGGTTGGCGCAGTCGTTGTGCCTCAAGCGCGCGGGCATCAGCCCCCCGGATCAAAGTTAGCTCTTAGTCCGGTACCGACATGCTGGTCACGCGGTCGGGGGGCCGGCTCGACTTCGCCATTGTGGCCTTCGCGACGTCAGCCCCGCCCTGACCGAGGGAGCGCCGCGGCCGTTGGCGGTGAGCGCACACAGCGCAGCCTGGCCCGCGACCCCGAGCCTCCGAGAGCAGGGATGGGATGTCCCATTCGGCTGGTGGCACGGCGTTGCTGTGCCGAAGGCCACCCCTGACGCCGCCGTCCGGCCGCCGCAGGGCCGCGCTGTGCCAGGCCCTTGACGACCGGCACTGCGCGAGGACTTCGCCCATAGCGCGCGCTCGGTGGATCGACGCGGCGGCCCGCTATTCCGCCAGGCTGTTGTGGGAGAGTATCGAACGATCGGCGATCTGCTGACTTCACTCGGTCTCAACAACCAGATCGCCACGCCGTTCTCGTCTCTCACACCGTCTGCAGCGCCATCGCCTCGATTTCCGGCGTCAGCTCCCGCTTCCAGTCCGCGGCGGCGGGCAGCACCGCCTCGCGCGCCTGCATCGTGTAATAGCTGGTGCCGGTGCCGTTCGGAGACCCGCCCGCCGCCACCGCGCGCACCGCGTCGCGCAGCAGCTTGCGCGCCTGGATGATCGCCTTGTCGGCTGGTCCCAGATGTTCCTTCGACCGATCAACGATCTTGCCCATACTCTCCTGTAACGCGCGGTCCTGCGCGTTGATCCCGTCGATGCCGGAGAACGTCTCCGTCCTCTGCACCATCCGATCGAGCATATAGTCGTTCGACCGATTGGCCTTCGACCGAAATGTTGCCTGATCGACATGAAGTGGCCCATTGCCCAGCGAGGCCTCCAGCCGGTCCTCCTCATGCAGCGGCTCGTCGCTGGTGCTGTAGACCCAATTGTAGACCATCGTCGTCTCGTCATCCATCGGCACCCAGATGTGCCCCGCATCGCCCGGGCTGCCGCATTCCAGCTTGTGCGGCCGGACCTGATGGAACGGCAGCACGAAATGGTACGTGCGGATGTGCACCTTGTTCTCGCCCAGCGGTCGCACCCCGGCGTACTGGTAGCCGTAGTCCGTCAGGTCCACCACCAGCTTCGGCGCCTTGCCGGCGACGAACGGATTGGACGGCTTGAACCCGCCGCGCTTGGACTCCTCGGTCAGCAGCCGATGCAGGATCGGCGCGTGCGAGGTGTCGATGCCGCCCTCCAGCCCCTGCAGCCAGTTGCACTCCTCGATCACCTTGGTGACGTTCCGATGCGTCTCCGCCACCTGCGTCCAGGCGAATTTGGGCAGCGGCGGCATCTTCTCGGGCGGCCCCATATAGGTCCACACGATGCCGCCGAGCTCGCACGTGGGATACGCCGTCACGCGCACCTTATGGCTGAAATCGTTCTCGGGCGGCTCGTTCATCATTTCGGTGCAGGAGCCATCTACGCTGAACTTCCAGCCGTGATAGATGCAGCGCAGGCCGCACTCCTCGTTCCGGCCGAAATACAGCGACACGCGCCGGTGCGGACAGAACTCGTCCATCAGTCCGATGCGCCCCTGCGTATCGCGGAATGCCACCAGGTCCTCGCCCAGCAGCTTCACGCGCACCGGAGGACAATCCGGCTCGGCGATCTCGGAGGCGAGCAGGGCTGGGACCCAATACATCCGCAACGTCGTGCCCATCGGGGTCCCTGGCCCGACGCGGGTGATGATCTCGTTCTCCTCACGCGACAGCATGGATATTCTCCTCCTGCATGGCCCGTTCAGGCCGATCCTTGACGGACTTCGGTTGCGGGGAGCGTAGCGCGCCGGGCGGCCGGGAAACAACGGCCGCGTGCGTCACAGCTGCGTACACCTCTCCCGCCTGGCGGGTGAGGGTGCGGCCGCCGAACAGGCGCAAGGGGTTTTGCCCTGAATGTCCGGTATGGCGGCGCATACGCACAAAGCGCCCCCAATCAACGCCTTATCGCCGTTTCCTTCGATTTGCCTTCAGGCGCGCCCGGCACCGCGCGCGAGACGTCAGGCCCACCAGACCGGTGTACACGGGGTTCTTTCTGCGTTGCGCGAACACAGGTCGCATCCCCGGGCACCGCGCTAGAACTGTAAGCAAAGGACAAGTCGGGCGTCGGCCGGCGAAGGAGGACGATACGGCAGGTTGAAACAGCTTGCGTGGGTAACCTCGGTGGCTGTCCGTTAGGTTAACCAAGCAAACCTGTGGGGTGCCGCCGACGCGGCTGGAACCGCCGGACGGGCCGCCCATGCTCGCCACCAGCCTCCGCCGCTCGGCACTTCGCGGTGCCTGACCGCGGCGCTACAACCGTCGCCAGCGACGCCAGCCTGGAGGCTTCCGATGGCACAGGATCGGCTTTTCGAACGGCTCTGGACCGGCGCCGCTCCGATGGAGGAGTGGACGCAATCGGTCTCGCACGGCGCCATCACGACGGTCGCCGACAGCATCATCACCGTCCACTCGACCTATTTCTGCGGCAGTGTCACCGCCATCCGCACCGCGTCCGGCCTGGTCCTGATCGACACGGCCAACGCCGCACTGGCAGCCCGGACCCTGGCGGCGATCCGCCGCTGGGATGACAGCCCCATCCACACGGTCATCTACACCCACGGCCATATCGACCACACCGGCGGCATGGCGCTGATCGACGACGAAGCCGCCGCCCGCGGCGTGCCCCGCCCGTGCATCGTCGGCCACCGCGACGTCCGCCGCCGGCTGGAGCGCTACCAGGCGACGCAAGGCTTCAACAGCATCGTCCAGGGTCAGCAGTTCAACATCCCCGACTACACCTACCCCGTCGGCCAGCGCCCGCCGGACGAGGTCTACGACAACACACTCTCCCTCACGATCGGCGGCGAGCGAGTGGACCTGTTCCACGGCCGCGGCGAAACCGACGACGCGACCTTCGTCTGGCTGCCGGACCGACGCGTGCTGGCGAGTGGGGATTTCGTCATCTGGATGTTCCCGAACGCCGGCAATCCGCGGAAGGTGCAGCGCTACGCAGCGGAGTGGGCGGCGGCCTTGCGGCGGATGCAGGGGCTGCGGCCCGACATCCTGATCCCCGGCCACGGCCCGGTCATCTTCGGCGGCGTGCGCGCCGCGCAGATGCTGGACGACGGCGCGACGCTGCTGGAAAGCCTGGTGGCGCAGACCCTGGCGCTGATGAACCGGGGCGCCACGCTGGACGAGGTGCTGCGCGGCGTCTCGGCGCCGGCGGCGCTGCTGGCGAAGCCCTGGCTGCGGCCGCTCTACGACGATCCGGAGTTCGTCGTGCGGGGGATCTGGCATCTGGTGGGCGGCTGGTTCGACGGCAATCCGGCGCAGCTCAAGCCGCCGCCGGCGGCGGAGCTGGCGACGGAGCTGGCGGCACTGGCAGGCGGGGTGGCGCGGTTGGCCGAGCGGGCGGCGGCGCTGGCCGAGGCCGGCCAGACCCGGCTCGCGGCCCATCTGGCGGAGTTCGCGGCGGGCGCGGCGCCAGACGACAGGGGCGTACAGGCGACGCGTGCGAGCGTGCTGGCGCGGTGCGTGGCGCGGGAGACGTCGCTGATGGGCAAAGCATTCCTGGGTGTCTATCAGCGTGACGCGAAGGCGCGATCGGAAGAGTGAGGCGGGTGGCGGATATCCCGCACAGGTCGATTGCAAGCAAAGGCTCGGGTGGTGTCTCGAGCTGGAACGTCCCTATCCTTGCTCCCCCACCTCTCTCCTGTAATCTCCACCGCCACCACCACCCCAGAGACCCCCATGCCCCCCAGCCTCGCCAACGACCCCACCACCGCCATCCGTACCGCCACCGAGGCCCTCGAACCCGCCCTCATCGCAATCCGCCGCGACATCCACGCCCACCCGGAACTGGCGTTCGAGGAAGTCCGTACCGCCGGCGTCGTCGCCCGCGAACTCACCCGCCTCGGCATCCCGCACCAGACCGGCATCGCCAAGACCGGCATCGTCGGCCTCATCGAAGGCGGCCGCCCCGGCAAGGTCCTGGTCATTCGCGCCGACATGGACGCGCTGCCGATCCAGGAACGCACCAACCTCCCCTTCGCCAGCACCCACCCCGGCCTGATGCACGCCTGCGGCCACGACATCCACACCACCACTCTGCTCGGCGTCGCTGCGGTGCTGAAGGACCTCGCCCCGCAGCTCGCCGGCACCGTCAAGCTGGTGTTCCAGCCGGCCGAGGAAGCCATCGGCGGCATGAAGGTGATGCTGGACGAGGGCCTGCTGGACCACCCGAAGGTCGACCTCGCGCTCGGCTTCCACAACTCGCCCAACCTGGCGGTGGGCCGCTTTCGCTACACGCACGGCCCCGGCCTTGCTGCCGCCGATAAGTTCGACATCGCGGTTATCGGCCGCTCCGGCCACGCCGCGCACCCCCACACGACGGTGGACCCGATCGTCGCCGCCGCCACCCTGATCACCCAGCTGCAGACCATCGTCGCGCGCGAGGTGCCGCCGCTGCGCCCCGCCGTGGTCACGGTCGGCACCATCCACGGTGGTGCCGCCCGCAACATCGTCCCCGACAGTTGCACTATCCAGGGCACCGTCCGCACCCTGCACGCCGACGTGCGCGACATCGTGGAGGCCGCCATCAAGCGTCTCGCGGCTGGCATCGCGGAGGGGCTGCGCGTCACCTGCACAGTGGACTACGAACGCGGCGTGCCGTCGCTGCTGAACGACGACGCGGTGCTGGAACCCACCATCGCCGCCGTCCGCAAGCAGTTCGGCGACGTGGCGGACGAAAGCGAACCCAGCATGGGTGCCGAGGACTTCGCCCTGCTCAGCCACAAGGTGCCCAGCTTCCAGCTCGGTGTCGGTTCCGGCGCGCCCGGCCGCGCCGACAGGCTGCACAACTCCAACTACCAGCCAGACGAGCGCTGCATCGGCCTCGGCGTGCAGGCGCTGTCCCGCGCCGCGCTGGAGATCCTTGCCCCGTGAGGCTCTGCGTCTACGGCGCCGGCGCGGTCGGCGGATATCTGGCAGGCTTCCTGGCCCGCGGCGGCGCCGACGTTTCCGTGGTCGCCCGCGGCGCCCATCTCGCCGCAATCCAGACCAACGGCCTAACGGTGGAAACCCCCGACGAGACGATCACCGCCCGCATCGCCGCCAGCGACGACCCGGCCGCGCTCGGCGAGCAGGACGCCGTCCTGGTCACCGTGAAGGCCCCGGGCCTGCCCGAGGTCGCCGCACGCATCGCCCCGCTGCTCGGCCCCGACACCCCGGTCGCCTTCGTGATCAACGGCATCCCCTGGTGGTATTTCCACGGCCTCGGCGGCGAGCGAGACGGGGAGGGGATTCCCCTGCTCGATCCCTCCGGCGCCCTGGCCCAGGTGGTCGGCGCCGGCCGCGCCATCGGCGGCGTTTTTTGGCCCGCCTGCTCGGTGCCGCGCCCCGGCCTGATCAAGCTCCTCACCGGCCACGGCCGAGGCACCTCCTTCGGCGAACCCAGCGGCGAGATCACCCCGCGCCTGGAAGCGATCGGCGATGCCTTCCGCGCCGCCAGCCTGCCGGTCACGCTGAGCGATCAGCTCCGTGCGCTGATCTGGCACAAGCTGGTCTTCAACCTCAGCGCCGGCCCGTTGTGCGTCCTGACCGAGAGCGCCGTGAAGGAAACCCACACCGAGCCCGCCCTGATCGCGACCTCCCGCGCCCTGCTCGCCGAGGCCAAGAGCCTCGCCGCCGAGATCGGCTTCCCGGTCGATCTGGACCCCGAGCAGGTCGTCGCCACTAACACAAAGCTTGCCCATAGACCCAGCATTTTGCAGGATTTAGAAGCCGGTCGCCGCATGGAGATCGATGCCCTCTATTCCGTCCCCCTGCAAATGGCCCAAGCGGCCGGCATCCCCATGCCCACCCTGAACCTGCTGGCCGCCCTGATCCGCGCGAAGGCCCGCGAAAAGGGGCTCTACTAACGGCAGCCCCGCCTGGCCTCCCGGTCATTCCTGCGCAAGCAGAAATTCAAGGACCGCACCGGACATTGGCGATGTGCTATAGATGCCTGCATCCACAGGTATGACGACGTGCGTCAGACCCGATCGCTATGTGCTCATCGATGTCCGACAAGCCCAACTTTCTTCTTGTCCCTGATGCACCGGACGAACCGCCAGCCCCGGTCTCGCTCCTCGACCGCCTGCGCGGCTGGCTGGCCACACGCGCCGATGCCGGCCCACCCGCGCCCCTCCGTCCTCGTCTGGTCTTCGGCTTTGACGCTACCGCCTCGCGCGAGCCCGCCTGGGCCACCGCCCGGCAGGTCACCGACTCTCTCTTCACCGCCCTACCGGGTGCCCTCGACATCGCCCTTGCGGTCCACGGCGGCTCGCTGCTTCATACCTTCACCGAGTTCACTGCCAACCCCGCCACCCTCCGGGACCGAGCTGCCGCGATCACCTGCCTCTCCGGCCGCACCCAGTTCCTCCCAATCCTTTCCCGCGCCCTCTCCAACCCAGGCGTCCGCGTCGTCCTCTACATCGGCGACGTCTTCGAGGAATCCCCGCTCCGCGGCCACCGCCTCGCCGACGCCATGGGCGCGCGAGGCATCAAGCTGATCGTCCTGCACGACACCGCCGACTGGCTTGCCCGTCGTGACGGCGAGCTGTTCCAGGATCTCGCCCGCCGCGCCGGCGGCTGTGTCCTGCCGTTCGACCCCAGCGCCGTCCAACGCCTGCGCGACCTGCTGGGCGCCGTCGCCGCCTACGCCGTCGGTGGCACGGACCTGCTGGAACAGAAGCGCGCCGATCTCCCCGCTGCTGCCCTGCTGCTGCAGCATCTCCCGCGCGACCACTGACTAGAACGCTATCGGACGGACGCGCGCGGTGGACTGTGCCGCTCCGCCGTTCATCCGTCGCGCCAGGAACTCGACATTCATCCGCCAGTTGGTGCCCTCATCGGCAGACACCTGACTGCGCCAGACGAACGAGTGCGCGGCGATGTCCGAGAAGCTCCATCGCATCAGTTGCCCATCTGGCAACCGTCCGTCCTGCACGATACCCGCCCCCTGCCGCCGCCCGATCTGGCGCAGGTAGAGCTGCGTGACCGGCTCGGTCCACAGGATGTGCCACGCATCGATCCCCGGATCATAGACCCGAAGCGTCGTGCCATAGCGCTCCGACCCTGCCACCGCTGCCTCTGGCCTGCGCTGCCCTCGGGGAGGGACGATCCAGACATCTTGGATCGCCCGCCCTTCCAGCACCCAGCCAAAATGCCATTCGCCCGGCCGCGTCAGGGTGGTGTTGTCCGCGAGGAACTCGCTGACCTCCAACGCCCAATCGCCGATCAGCCAGCCATAGAGATCCATGGCATTGGCCCGATCCGCTGCGGGCCCATCGGCCCGCAGCGCGTCGAGATACGAGTCCATCGCCTCAGGCCGGTGTGCCGCAATAAGCCTCGAGCCGGTACCCATCCGGATCGACCACAAATGCCGCGTAGTAGTTCGGTCCGTAATCCTTGCGCAGCCCCGGCGCGCCGTTGTCCGCCCCGCCTGCGTTCAGCCCCGCCTTGTGGAACGCCGCCACTGCCTTCCGGTCCGGCGCGTCGAAGCAGAAATGCAGCCCGGACTGCGTGTCTGGCGGCACCGGCCGCCCCGTCGGACTGATCCACAGCACGACGTCTTTGTCGCCGTACCCCAACGAGCTTGCCCCTTCGCTCAGGCACTTGTACCCCAGTGGAGCCAGCGCCGCGTCGTAGAAGCGCTTGGTCTTCGTCAGGTCTCGCACCCCGATCGACACATGATTGAGCATCGCGTCCTCCTCTCTAACCAGCATGGTGGTTGCAGTGGATAAACGCGCGCCCATTTTCTGTCAACCCCTTTGCTGGTTAGAATGATCATCTCCGCGTCATCGCCGATCCCACTTGCCGCCGCCCCGCAGGACGACACGTGTCTGGCCTACGCCAACACGCGCATGTACCGCGGCGCCGCCGAGCCGATGGACGACCTGCGCACCCCGGCTGATCTGCCGGCCAAACTCCCCGGCCTACCCGACGGGGCGAGGGCCACCCTGACCGCCTGGGCCACCGCGCACCCCGAGGCCGCCACCGCGCTGTTCACCGCGGCAGTCGCCTTGCGCGAGCTGATCTTCCGCCTGTTTGCCGCGATGGCCTGCGGTGCGCCGGCGGCCGAGGCCGACCTCGCCGCGCTCAACGCCGCTCTCGCCGCCGCGCCGCCGCGCGTTCGCCTCGCGCGTTTGGGAGCTGCCTATATCTGGCAGGCGGACGCAACGCCGGCCGCACCCGCGCTCCTGGCGCCGGTGCTGTGGTCCGCTGCCGATCTGCTGGTGGAAGCGCCGCGCCGCCGTATCCGCATCTGTGCCAACCCGGAATGCGGCTGGCTGTTCATCGATGCCAGCAAGAACGGCACCCGCCGCTGGTGCGACATGTCCGCCTGCGGCAACCGCGCCAAGGCGCAACGGCATTACGCGAAGACGAGGGCGACGGTTCCTTAGCTAGGCTGTCATAGCCGGGACAAACCCCGGCCATGACAACCAAGGTTGGTACCGCGCGGTCCCTACGCGGCGTGCATCAAGTCCAGCACTTCCTCGAAGATCTCCATATTCTTACCGAACGAGATCGCCGCCGCCTGGCACCCGCACACCAGATGCATCCACCGCCACGGTTCGCGCGTGGAATGGAACTCCTCCACAATCGCCTGGTGATGCTTGAAGGCATGCATTTCGGTGAAGCTGTCGTGGCACACAATGTCGCCCAGACGCTTCATCAGCACCTCAGGGTCATACCGCAAATTCACGTACTGCTGCGCCAGATTGACCGTGTCCTTCACCTCCGGTACCGCCAGCATCCGCCCCAGGTTCGTCACCGTCGACCAATCCGTCGGCGGCTGGTGATAGATGCTGTGCGTGATCGCCTCCAGCAGCTCCTCCTGGCTGCGATGCGGCAGTGCCGCAACGGCCGCCATATCTGGCTGCACGGTCTTTTCCATCCGGTACTGCGTTGATTTCACCTCCGGCCCCGTCTGCCACAGCAGCAAGATCAGCAGCCGGTTCTTCAGGCTGAGCCCATCCAGCTTCAGCAAATACCGCCGCAGATTGGCGCTGGTATGCAGATGCACATCCATCGGATTGCCGGTCTGCGAGCGCATAAACAGCCCGGCCGCGCCGATCGACAGGGCCTCGCCCGCGCCCTCCATCGACATCCCGTCGGCCAGCGCCTGGGCGATCAGCTTCGGGATCTCATTGTAGCTGTCGACCCGCGTGATCGCCTCGCCGAGCGCGCCGATCGCCGTCGTCTCTTCGTCACTCGTGCGCTGCCGCAGCACGCGCCCCATCAGATTGTGCTGCTCGATCAGCGCATCGATATCCGGCACCGATTTCTGCGTCGGTAAGCGCGCCACATACCGCACTGCCGGCCGCATCAGCACCTTCAGGTGCTCGTGCCCATAGAGCTCCAGCCCCCGCCACAGGAACGCCGGGAACAGGAAGTAGTGATCATCCAGCCCGACCTTCGGGATCGCCACGGACATCAGCAGGTCGAATGCTTCCATGGCCGGAATGTGATCCCACAGCCACAGGAACAGATGGTCCGCCTTGTTGCTCTCGCCGCGACTGCACGCCTTCAGGAAGGCTTCCTTGGTCGCCTCGATGCCTTCCTCGCTGATGACATCGCCGCCGCCATCCGCCGCCAGGTCGGCGGTACGGCTGACGCGTGTCTGGCCGGCATCCAGCGGCGCGAAGTCCAGCAGGCTGAATGGCCCGGTCACCGGGTCGTGCACATGCTTGTTCGCCAGCGCCACGTGCTGCAGCACCGGCAGGAAGCGGTCCTCACCCTGCAGCCGGTCCGACAGCTTGGTGATGGCGTAAAGCCCGGACAACGGGTGCACCGGCCCGCCGTGATGGCCGGGCGGCAGGTCCGAGGACCGGGTGACCGCCAGCGCCGAGGCGGTCAGCATGGTGGCGATCGGCACGCCGTCCCGCAGCTTTTCCAGCGTGCGGTCGACGATCTCCTCGCGCGGGGTTTCCTCGATGAACTGGACCAGCGGTTCCCACGTGTCGGAGAACTGGATACGGCTCGGCATGGTGAACGTCCCTTCCTCGGTACGGCGAATCTGCTCGGCTGATGTCTCCATCACGGATCGTTTGTCGGCGCGGAGCGGCGACGCAATCGGTTGCCTGAGAGGCCTCGCCGAAGCGCAGGCGGGCGAGGGGCAACGCGAAGTCGCCGCCACATGCGCCGTAATCGTCCGTCCTGCGCGGCGTCGTGTCAACGGCGGTGGGTCAAATGTGGGTCAAAAGGGCAGCACGACACGCAAACTTTCATCGTCGTGGCAGGCTAGTTCCGGCCATCCGCGCTGCACCGATGATGCCTCACCGTTACGGTTGATACCAAATGCGCACACGAATGCGCCGACGCTGACGGTGGCAGAGAAGAACTCCGACGCGATGGTGCGATGACGGACCCCGAACCATCTTGAGCATCTAGCCACCCGCGGCATAACCCCGGAGGCAGACATGGGTTTGCCTGCGGGTCGGGCGGAGCTGACCCTTCCGGCTGTCTCGAAGGCGCTGGCCTTCCCAAGACTCACGGCGGTCGGTAGCGTCATCGCATCCACAATCTCATGGACCCAATCCGGCCAGGGTAGAAATGTCCAAATCCGACACGACGATTGGCCACACGGCGGATCCGCTGGGGCGCGATGCCCCTCCCGCCGTCCAACGACCGAACTTGAGTGCGCGCACCGGCATCTGGGGCTCGATCGTCTTTATCGGCTTATTGGTCGCTGGGGTCGTCATTGTCGTGCAGGGACTGGTGAGTGACCTGGCGGCGAGCGCCGCCGAGCCACGCGCGATCGGCACGCTGCTGCTGCTGGGCATCGCGCTGCTGATTGCGCTGGGGTTCGAGTTCGTCAACGGCTTCCACGACACCGCGAACGCCGTCGCAACGGTCATCTACACCAACAGCATGCCCGCGCAGCTCGCGGTCGTATGGTCGGGCTTGTTCAACTTCCTCGGCGTGCTGACCTCGTCCGGCGCGGTGGCCTGGAGCGTCGTGACCCTGTTGCCGGTTGAACTGATCCTGGGGGCGGGTAGCGGTGCCGGCTTCGCAATGATCTTTGCTCTGCTGATTGCCTCGATGGTCTGGAATCTCGGAACCTGGTGGCTCGGCCTGCCGGCCAGCTCGTCGCATACGCTGATTGGCTCGATCATGGGGGTCGGCATCGCCAATCAATTGATGGCCGGACCAGGAAGCGGCGTCGCCGGTGTGGATTGGTCGCAGGCCGGCGGTGTTTTCCGAGCGCTGCTGTTCAGCCCGTTGGTCGGCTTTGCCGGCGCGGCGCTGCTGCTGCTGGCAATGAAGGCGCTGGTGCGGACTCCCGCTCTGTACACCGCGCCGGAGGGCAACAAACCGCCACCGCTGGGAATCCGCGCCATTCTCGTGTTGACCTGCACCGGGGTGTCGTTCGCGCACGGCTCGAATGACGGACAGAAGGGCATGGGGCTGATCATGCTGATCCTGATCGGCACGTTCGCCACCGCCTATGCGCTCAATCGCACGGTTCCCGATTCGGAGATGCCGGCCTTCGCCGCCGCGTCTGAACAGATCGAGGTCATGTTCATCCAACGTGCGGAAGGCAGGCCGCTGCCGCAGGTGGAGGCGGCCCGTGCGCAGGTGACGGATGCGCTCAAGCTGCGCGAACCCGCCACACCGGAAACCTATGCGGCGCTGGCCACACTCACGCACGACATCGCCAATCAGGTGGCGCAATATGGCGCCGTGCATCATGTCCCGACCGGAATGGTGCAGAACATCCGCAACAGCATGTTCCTGGTGGCCGAATCAGTTCGCATCGCGCAGCGGTCTGGTACGCTCATGACGCCAAATGAGGCCGCCAGCGTTGGCGCCTATCGCACGGCACTTGACCGCAGCACGAAATTCATCCCGATCTGGGTCAAGATCGTCACCGCCCTGGCGCTTGGCCTCGGCACCATGGTGGGCTGGAAGCGCATTGTCATTACGGTGGGCGAGAAGATCGGCAAGACGCACATGAATTATGCCCAGGGTGCCGCCGCGGAACTGGTTGCGGCACTGACCATCGCCGGGGCGGACTTGTATGGGCTGCCGGTGTCCACCACGCATGTGCTGTCGAGCGGTGTGGCTGGGTCGATGGCAGCCAGCGGCGCCGGGCTGCAATGGGGCACGGTGCGCAGCATGGCGCTGGCCTGGGTATTGACCCTGCCGGCTGCGATCATGCTGTCGGGCGTCCTGTATTATGTGTTTAGCGCGCAGGTGTAGCGGTGGGCTGTCGCACCGTTAGGTGGGCGCAACGTTTCAATGGATCGGCGCGGTGGCATCGATCTCGATATGGAGCGGCGCTCGGGCGCTCTGGTATCTCTGATGTTCGCCGCCGACGCACCTGCGTCGCAGCGCGTTTCGCCACGCCGAAGTAAGGACACCGCATGACCCAGGACGTCACCGCCATCATGGCCAGTCCCATCTATCGTGATGCGGTGGCGGTGCTTGATCGCGACCATGACCGCATCGTCGACGATATCATCCGCCTGACCGAAATCTCCTCACCACCGTTCGGCGAGGACGCGCGGGGCGATGCGTATCTCGAGCTGCTGCGCGCGTGTGGGCTCACCGATGTTGAGAAAGATGCGGTCGGCAACGTGATGGGACTGCGGCGTGGCATCGGCAATGGCCCGCTGATCGTCGTGGCGGCCCATCTGGACACGGTGTTCCCGGCCGGCACGAACGTGACGGTGCGGCGTGAAGGCACGAAGCTGTTCGCCCCCGGTATCGGCGATGACACCCGCAGCCTCGCCGTCCTGCTGGGCTTCATACGCGCGATGGACGAGGCCGGTATCCGCACCACCAGCGATATCCTGTTCGTGGGAGATGTTGGGGAGGAGGGCCTGGGTGACCTGCGTGGGGTGCGGCATCTGTTTCACGAAGGCCAATACAAAGATCGCATCAAGGCCTTCTTCACCGTTGACAGTCCCGAGATGACCAACATCGCCACTGGGGGTATCGGCTCGCGCCGCTGGCGGGTGGCGTTTCGCGGTCCTGGTGGGCACAGTTACGGGGCTTTCGGATTGGTCAGTCCGATGAACGCCATGGCTCACGCCGTGTGCGAACTCGCCCGCGTGCAGGTTCCTGGGAAACCCAAGACGACCTACAGCGTGAGTGTGGTCGGTGGCGGAACATCCATCAACGCGATCCCGAACGAGGTGTGGATCGAGGTGGACCTGCGATCCGCGGCGCCGGAAGAACTGGCGCGTCTCGAGGCCAGGTTCCTCGCTATTATCGAGCAGGCGGCGGAAGGCGAAAACCATGCACGCTCGATCACCGAGGGGCGCATAACAGTGGAGTCGACGCTGGTTGGTGATCGGCCGGCCGGCAGCACGTCGCTCGACAGCGCCATCGTGCGTCACGCCACGGCCGCGATCGAGGCGCATGGCTTCACGACGTCGCATGTCGCCTCCTCCACCGATGCCAACATCCCGATGGCACTGGGCATTCCGGCCATCAAGATCGGCTCCGGCGGGAGCGGCGGACGCGCCCATTCGCTGCGGGAATGGATCGATGTAGACAAGGATCCAAGCCTGCGCGGCATGTCTGCGACGCTGACGGCGATCCTTGCGGTTGCCGGAGTCGCATTGTGATCGCTGACTTGTGCACCAGACACGGAAGCGAGATCCATGAACTGCTTACCTGGTGCACAGGTCCCAAACGAAAATGCACGTGTGGCCGTAAATTCCAGCCGGATAAAGCTGTGTCGGGGCAGCCTTGGATGCGCTCTTAGTCAGGCCTGCGGGTCCACTTTTTTCGTGTTGAACGAATGCCCGTTGTGGCCGACTGAGCGGCGGATTGTCGCTCCGCTCACGCCTCAGCCGTCATTCCGCTTCCGGCTATTATTGGGCGCTCGGATTGAGCCCTGCGGCGCGTGCCGGGCCAGTCCGCGTCAGACTGGATAACGTCAATGCGCCCGATTCGCATTGATCCCTGCTGATTTGCGTTCTCGCTTTCTGCCGGCTCCGCAAAGACAAAATCGACGTGGAGCCATTATCACGAGTCCACCCCCCTTATACCAACCAAACCGTATCGTTGTCCTCCCACACATTCTCCTGCCCCAGCCGCGCCGACGTCTGGATCAGTTCGCCGACCAGGAAATCGATCACCACCCGGGTGCGCGGCGCCAGATGCCGCCGCGACGGGTACACCACGAAGGCGGGCAGCCGCCCGGACGTATAGCCCGGCAGCAGCCGGTACAACCGCGCCGCCCGGATATCGTCCACCACCAGCGCCTCCGGCATCAGCGCCACGCCGTACCCCTCCAGCACTGCGCGGCGCACCACCACGGCGTTGTTGGCGCGGAAGGTCGCGGTCACCCGCGCCTCCTCAGGCCCGTTCGGCCCGGTGAAGCGCCACACCGCGCTGTCCGGCCCCTGTTCGTGCATGACACAGGTGTGCCGCGTCAGGTCCGCGGGTCGGGTCGGCGCGCCATACCGCTCCAGATAGATCGGTGCCGCCACCAGCGTCCGCCCGAACGCCCCGGCCGCGCGCGCCACCAGGGACGAGTCAGCCGGCTGGCCGATACTCACGGCAACATCGAGCCGCTCCTCGATCATGTCCCCCAGTTGGTCGCGCACCACCAGCTCAACCTCCAGCCCGGCATGCTTCTCCAGCAGCGCCACCAGCCGCCGCGTCAGCAGCATCGCCCCGGTCGTCGTCGTGCCCACCCGCACCAGCCCGGTGGGCGAGGTCGCATGCTTGCCCAGTGTGCCTTCGATCCCGTCTGCCACCTCGATCAGGTGCTGCGCCTGGTTCAACAGGTCCTGCCCGTCGTCGGTCAGGCTCAGCTTCCGTGTCGTGCGGTGAAACAGCCGCACCCCGAAATGCGCCTCTAACTGGCCGATCAGGCGGGTGACAGCCGAATGGCTGGCGTTCGTCTCCCGCGCCACCGCCGAGAACGAGCCAGTCTCGGCGATCCGGGCGAACGTCCGCACGGCATGCAGCAAATCCATGATTTCTTCCTTTTACGCACAAATGCTGTGTGACGGAACCCGATTATCCGCGACCCTCGGACGGATCACATTCCGGCCCGTCAGAGAGGCTCCGACCCGGCCCCCGCTGGCGAGAGGCACCCCAGTCCACCGGGGTCGGTGAAGGAGAATGACGATGACCCCAACTCTTTTGATCGCCCCTCTGGTGATCTTCCTGGCCGCCATGATCATTGCGGTCGGCGCCGGCGCGCTGTTGGCGCCGTCTGGCGAGCCGGCCGGCCTGCGGCCCAGCCGCTCCATGTTGCGCGCCGCGTCCCTCGGCCTGCCCTGCGCGCGCTAGGCCGTCCCGTTCGCCATTTCTGGCCTCTGTTTCCGGAGTGGATACCATGAGCGCAACCTCATCCGCGTCTGACGCCATCACGCTCCCGCCGCAACAGATCGGTGCCCGCCGCGGCCGTTTCTCTGCCAAGCGCCTGCTGCTCGCGGCCGCCGCGCTGGGCGTCGTCGGCGCCGCCGCCATCTATGGGAGCGAGTGGTGGACCACTGGCCGGTTCGAGGTCTCGACCGACGACGCTTATGTGGCAGCGGACTCGGTGATCGTCAGCCCCAAGATCTCCGGCTACCTCTCCCAGGTGCTGGTGCAGGACAACCAGACGGTGAAGGCCGGCCAGGTGTTGGCCCGCATCGATGATCGCGACTACGCCACCGCGCTCGACCAGGCGCGCGCCAACGTCGCCGCCGCCCAGGCCGATATCGAGAACCTGCAGCAGTCCATCGACCAGCAGATCCTGACCGTCGGCCAAGCCCGTGCCCAGGTCGCCTCCGACGCCGCGGCCGTGGTATTCTCGGAACAGCAGCGCACCCGCTACGCCGATCTGGCGCGCACCGGCGCCGGCACCGTGCAGCAGGCGCAGCAATACGTCGCTGACATCCAGGAAAAGCAGGCCAAGCAGCAGCAGGACCAGGCCGGGATCGGCGTCGCCCTGAAGCAGGTCGACGTGCTGCGTGCCCAGCTCGTGCGCGCCCAGGCCACGCTGGCCCAGCGTCAGGCCGCCGCGCATCAGGCAGAACTCAACCTGAGCTACGCCACGATCATCGCGCCGATCGACGGCACCGTCGGCGTGCGCACCCTGCGCGTAGGCCAGTATGTCCAGGCCGGCACGCAGTTGATGGCCCTGGTGCCGCTGCAGGCGGTCTACGTGACCGCCAACTACAAAGAGACCGAGCTCACCGACGTGCGCCCCGGCCAGCCGGTGACGATCAGCGTCGACATGTTCCCCGACACCGTCGTGCACGGCCACGTCGACAGTATCGCGCCCGCCGCCGGCCAGGAGTTCGCCCTGCTGCCGCCGGACAACGCCACTGGCAACTTCACCAAGATCGTGCAGCGCCTGCCGGTGAAGATCGTCATCGATCGCCACGACCCGCTGGCCGGGGCGCTGCGGCCGGGCATGTCGGTGGAACCCAGCATCAACACGAAATAGCAGCGCAGGGGGTCGGACCATGTCGGATCGCATCGCCACTGAATCGCCGCAGGTCACGCTGAAGACCTGGATCGCGGTCGGCGGCGCCATGATCGGCGCCTTCATGGCGGTGCTGAACATCCAGATCACCAATGCCTCGCTGCTCAACATCGAGGGCGGCATCGGCACCGGCGGCATCAACGGCGCCTGGATCACCACCGCGTATTTGATCGGCGAGATCATCGTCATTCCGCTATCGGACTTTCTCAGCCGGGTGTTCTCGCTGCGCCGCTACCTGATCGTGAACACGGCGCTGTTCCTGCTGTTCTCCGTGCTGTGCGGCCAGGCGACCTCACTACCCGAGATGATCGTGCTGCGCGGTCTGCAAGGTTTCGCCGGCGGCGTGCTGATCCCACTCGCCTTCACCATCGTGGTGACCATGCTGCCGGCGAGCAAGCGTGCCGTCGGGATGGCCGCCTTCGCCGTGACTGCGACCTTCGCGCCGGCGATTGGCCCGACGGTCGGCGGCTACTTCACCGACACCTATGGCTGGCCCTCGATCTTCTACATCAACCTGGTGCCGGGTGTGTTCATGCTGGGCATGCTGATCTACGCGCTGCCCGTCTCGAAGATGCAGCTCGGCCTGCTGGCCCGCGGCGACTGGCTCGGCATCGCACTGATGGCGCTGGGTCTCGGCGCGCTGCAGACGGTGTTGGACGAAGGCAATGTCGACGACTGGTTCGGCTCGCCCTTTATCGTGAAGTTGAGCCTGATCTCGGCCCTGGCGCTCGGCGGCTTCCTGATCGTCGAGTTCACCCGCCCCGAGCCGCTGCTGAACCTGCGCCTGCTGGGACGGCGCAATTTCGGCTTCGGCACATTGGGCAACTTCCTGCTCGGCTTCGCGCTGTATGGCTCGGCCTATCTGCTGCCGCAGTACCTCGCCAACGCGCAGGGTTATGACTCGCAGCAGATCGGCGAGGTGATGGCCTGGACCGGTCTGCCCCAGCTCCTGGTCATTCCGTTGGTGCCGATGCTGATGCGCCGCATCGACGCACGGCTGATGGTCGGCACCGGCTTGGTGGTGTTCGCCGTGAGCTGCTTCATGAACCTGGACATGGACACGAACTACTCCGGTCCGCAGCTCTTCATTCCCGATGTGGTCCGCGCGCTGGGTCAGGCGGTCGTGCTGGCGCCGCTGTCGTCCATCGCACTCGCCGGCATCGCGCCGCAGGAAGCCGGCAGTGCCTCGGGCATCTTCAACATGATGCGCAACCTGGGCGGCGCCATCGGCACCGCGATGCTGGAAACCTTCTTCACCAAGCGCGAGCAATATCATTCTTTCATTATCAACCAGCATGTCTCGCTCCTGGACCCGGCAACGCGGGCGCGGCTGACCGGGATGCAGCAATATTTCCTGGCGCATGGGTCAGCGGATCCGGCCGCC
>DATHNE010000259.1:0-3450 GCA_035486355.1 Acetobacteraceae bacterium | reverse complement strand
GCTGGCATTGAGCTCATGCACATGATCCGCAAAGGTCAGTTGCAGGCCGCAGGACGCCTGTGCGCAGCGCAGCAGTTCTATTCGCTCGCGAGCTGATTTTCAGAGTGGGCACAGGCATGATCCATTATCGCGAAGAATTCGTGACAGAACCTTCCTGCGTCGTGACCTGTGCCACCATGAGGCCACGGGTCCCGCGGCGGATTCCATTCCGTGGCAGGTCCAAACCTGGGCTGGGGAAACTTTCGCTGCGTTGCAGACCCTGACCGATGACCCGCCGCAGGGCCGGTCCATGGAGACGCTCGATCGGCTGCGGTCGGATGTCACCGCCTGGTGCCAGAATGCGGCCCGCTGAGGCCTAGCTTCGTCCGCGACGCGTGCGGCCCGGTGTGGTGCCGAAGGCGGCGCGGTAGGCGGCGCCAAAGGCCGGTCCGCTGGCGTAACCAACGGCGGCGGCGGCGCGCGGCGGCGTCTCGCCCTGCGCCAGCCGCGCCAACCCCTCGGTCAACCGCAACTGCCGGCGCCATTGCACGAAGCTCATGCCGGTCTCGCGGCGGAACAAACGCGCCAGCGTGCGTTCCGAAGCCCCCGCGGCCTCGGCGTGCGCGCCCAGGCCACGCTGATCGGCCGGGTCGGCCAGCAAGGCCGCGGTGACCCGCTGCAGGCGCGGGTCGCGGCACGATGGCAGATGCATCGTCTGTGTCGCGGCGCGACGGATCTCGTGCAGCGCCAACGCGGCGATATGCCGCGCGTGGCCGCGTTCGTCCCACGCCACCGGTTCCTCGCATGCGGCCAGGATCAGTTCCCGCAACAGAGGCGAGACGGCCACGACGGTCGCCGTGCCCGGTCCGGCCCGCGCGGCGTCGGCCCGCAGGAACAGCGCCCGCATGCGCAAACCGGCAGGCATGCGCGTCACATGCAGGGTGCGCGCCGGCATCCATAACCCGGTGCCCGGCGGCACGATGAACTGAGCGGTCTCGGTCTGCACGCGCAACACGCCCGCCAGCGCATGCAGCAACTGCGCGCGAGGATGCAGGTGCCAGCCGGTGTCGTTGCCCTCGTGGTAGTCGATGGCGTAGCCCACGAGGGGACGCGGTGCCTGCTCGAATGGGCGCAGCCGGGCCCGTACGGTTTGGCTGTTTTGCGACATTCTTTGTCAGTACGTCGTGGTCCGGCCATCTTATCTTGCTGGCAACGCCGACGCCAGGAACCAACCCAGGACAACGCCGATGTCGAGTGCCGCCCGCCAGATGGGCTTCATCAACGCCGCCCACACGCTGACCCATTACAGCCTGCTGATCCTGCCCACCGCCGTGCTGGCCATGGCGCGGCCAGGCGGGACATTTGGGGTGCATTACGGTCCGATCCTGGCGCTAGCCACCGGGATGTTCGTGTTCTACGGCCTGTTCTCCCTGCCACAGGGCTGGATCGCCGAGCGTGTCGGGCGCAGGGCACTGATGAGCGTGTTCTTCCTTGGAACCGGTGCCGCTCTGATCGCCTGCGGCTTTGCGCCGGGGGCCACGATGTTGGCGATGGCGCTGGCCGCAGTTGGGCTGTTCGCTGCGATCTACCACCCGATCGGCACCTCGATGCTGGTCGAGGCCGCCGGCGCCAAACCGGGTCGGGCCATCGGGATCAACGGCGTCTACGGCAATATCGGTGTGGCGCTGGCCCCGGTTGTGACCGCCTTCCTGGCCAACCAGGTCGGCTGGCGCGCAGCCTTCATCGTGCCCGGCGGGCTGTGCGCTTTGCTGGGCGTGCTGTGGGTCCGCGAGCCTTGGCACGATGCCGCGGCCGCCCGAGGCCATCGCACCTTTCCGCCGATCCCCCAACACCTCGTCCGCCGCGCGGTGATCGTGTTGCTGTTGATCGCCGCGGCCTCCGGGCTGGTGTTCAATGCCTTCACCCTGCTGCTACCGAAGCTGATGCAGGAGCGGCTGGGTGGCGACGCGCGCGTCCTGCCGCTGGTCGGGGCCGCCGCTTTCCTTGCCACGCTGTGCGGCGCGCTGACGCAGTTCAGCGTCGGACGCATGATCGACCGTACCACCTTGAAGCGCGTATTCCTGCCGGTCAGCATCATCCTGTGTCCCGCGATGGTGGCGTTGTCCTACGCCCAGGGCTGGCTGGTGCTGCCGCTGGCAGGTGCCGTCGCCGCCTCGGTGTTCGGGCAGGTGACGGTGAACGAGACGATGGCGGCGCGCTACATTTCGCCGGCGCTGCGCGCGCGCATCTACTCGGTGCGATTCTTCGTCGGCTTCCTGGGTGCGGCAGCGGCCGCACCGGTGGTGGCGACGCTGTACGAACGCACCGGCAGCTTGACCCTGGTGACGCTGGTACTGGCCGCTTTCTCTGTCGTCACGCTGGGCTGCGCGTTGTTCTTTCCTGACCGGCCGGAGGAACTGCGACCGGAGCTGTGGGCCCGTTCGGCGACTGCACCGCGCCCAGTGGCGGCGGAATAGCCTTCGATCTGGCGCCGGCCCAGGCATGGTGCCATGTAAAGCCGATGCAACGTCGCTCCCTGCTGGCACTGGTACCCGCGCTGCTCACGCTTCGCCCGGCCTGGGCGCAGAGCGGCGCAACGCTTGGCATTCACCCCTCGGCCCAGGACCAGGCTGACCTCGCGCGGGTCGAAACCTACCTCGACGGGCTGCGCACACTGAAGGCGCATTTCCTGCAGGTCGCCCCCGACGGTGGCCTGTCCGAGGGCACGGCCTGGCTGGAGCGCCCTGGCCGTATGCGGTTCCAGTACGATCCGCCCGCCCCCTTCCTCCTGGTGGCCAATTATGGGCTGCTGGTGTTCCAGGACACCAAGCTGGGGCAGACCAGCACCGGCCCGCTGTCGCGGACGCCCCTGGGCATCCTGTTGGCCGAGCAGGTGCATCTGTCGGGCGACGTAACGGTCACCAAACTGGTGCGCGAGCCAGGCCAGTTACAGGTGAGCCTGGTGCGCACCGCCAGCCCCTCCGATGGCACGCTGACGCTGATCTTTGCCGAGCCGCCACTGACCTTGCGACAGTGGACCGTGGTGGACGCGCAGCACAAGGAGACGCGGGTGACACTCTACAACGTTCAGCTCGGTGGGAGCTTTGACCAGTCGCTGTTCAACGTCGCGACACCGGGCCCGGTCAACCCATCGGGCAACGGCTAGGCCGATCCAGTGGTTCCGTTTGCGGCCGCCATCCCCCAAACGATCCCGCGCACTGCACTGGTCACCGGGGCCGCGCGGCGCCTGGGGCGCGCGATGGCGCTCGGGCTGGCCGAGGCGGGATTTGCCGTCGCCGTGCACAGTCATACGAACACGGCGGAGGCCGAGGCGACCTGTGCCGCCATCCAGCGCCTGGGCCGTGCGACGATGGCACTGCGCGCGGACCTTGCCCGTGAGGCGGAAGTGGCACGGCTGCTGCCCGATGCGGCGGCGGCATTGGGACCGATCGGCGTGCTGGTCAACAATGC
>DATHNE010000258.1:0-4307 GCA_035486355.1 Acetobacteraceae bacterium | reverse complement strand
GCCCAGCCGATCTCGGGGCCGGGCCAGCCTTCTGGATGCCAGGGACCGCAGCGGCCGATCCAGCGGCCTGAGGCTTTCTCAATCACCGAGAAATTGCTGAAGCCGCTGATCACCCAGGCGCCAGTCATCATCGCCAGGCTGCGCCACGCGCCGGATGCCCGCTGCGGGCCGCCGAGATGGCGCATCGCTTCCGGATCGGCCATGAACGCCGCCCAGGCGCCGAAATCCTCGACACCGGGCGGCCGCAGGATCAGGCGGTCGGTCTGCAGGGTGGGGCCGATACTCACGCCATATCGGTGCCTAAATGGAACAGACAGTCGCCACGCAGGGTGCGGCCGGGCATGCGCTTGCACAGCACGAAGCCATCGCGCGCGAAGTTGGCGGTGACCGGCTCGGCCCAAGGGGTCTCCGGGAAATGGATCCGCGCTGCGGGCTGGCCGGCCTTCACCATGTCGCCCAGCTCCACCAGCGGCTCATACAGCCCGTTCTCCGGCGTGTAGACGTAGTAGTCGGCGCCGCCGACCTCCAGGATGCGCGTGGGGCCGTCATAGGCGATGCGATCGCTCTCCGGCAGGATGCCCATATGCACCAGCAAGTTGTTCACGCCGCGCTCGGCAATCTGCAACGCGGCACGGGTGACATGGCCGGAGCCGCCGAGTTCGGTGCCGATCGCCAGCACGTCGTGACGGATCGAACCGCCGGACAATGTGCGGTCGCCGCCCTGGTTGGCTTCCACGACGTACGCCAGCGGCGAGGCGAAGGCCTTCAGGGCGGCGAGCTGAGGCGACATATCCGCATCGCGGCTGTAACCGCCGCATAGCACCGCGGGCGCATACATCAAGGACGATCCACCCGAATGCAGGTCGCAGGTCATGTCAGCTAGCGGAATAAGGTCGTTTTCGATATAATAGGCAATCTGTTGCGTGACCGTTCCATCGGCATCGCCAGGGAACAGGCGATTCAAGTTGCCCTCGTCGATTGGCGAGGTGCGGCGGCCGGCGATGGCGGCCGGGAAGTTCGCCGCCGGCAGGATGATGACACGGCCGCGGATACGCGCGGGGTCAAGCGACTTCGTGAGGTTGCACAGCGCGACCTGGCCTTCGTACTCATCGCCGTGGTTGCCGGAGATGAACAGCGCGGTGGGGCCGTCGCCGTTCTTCAGCACCACGATCGGGATCGGGATGAAACCGTAGGCGGAGCTGTGCACGGAGTGGAACAGGCGCAGGAAGCCGTGCTGGCGGCCGTTCCGGGTGAAATCGACTTCCGCGACGATGCGGCTGCGGCTGGTGGGCATTCCGTGCTCCTGTCTGGGAGGCGGGAGCATAGGAGCGAGGGGTGAACCCCGACAAGGCGAGGTCCTGTTCGGGGGTGGTATCATCGGTCGCGAAGGGGCGCCGACGGGCAATTTATTGTCTTGCGGCGCGAGTCGCACATGTGCAATCTCGCCTTGGTCGTCAACAACTGAAAGGAGGTGATCCAGTGTCTCATTGTTTGATCGCGGCGCCGAGGGCCGTGGCCTGGATCTCCACTGCGCATGCGTGCGGGGTCGCCTGAAGGCTGACGGACGTCGTCACCCACAGACAATGTGAAGGCTCCGGGGCGCAGGCCCCGGAGCCTTCGTTGTGTTTGGCCGGTGCTGCTACCCCAGGAAGTCGGCGCCCAGCGCGACCAGGCCGTTCAGCGCCGGCGGGAAGCCGCTGAACGGGGCAGTCTGGATAATGGCCTCCACGACCTCGGGGCGCGTGGCGCCGACGTTCAGCGCGGAATGGCCAAAGCGGCGCAACTGGTCGGGCAGGCGCAGCGCGGTGAAGGCGGCGACGGCGAGCAATGCGCGTTGGCGGGGCGTCAGGCCGGCGCGAAACCAGATCACACCGTAGCCGTATTGAATCGCCAGGCCATACAGTGCGCCGGCGACCTCGTTGGTGGGCGCGGCATAGCCATCCTTGCTGCGCTCACCGTGCAGCGATTCCATGCGTTCGCGGCCGCGACGGGTCAGCTCTTCCAGTGTGACATTGCCGTCAGGATCGGGCGGCAACGACAGGCCGCGCGCGGCGCAGATCTCTTCGGCCAGTGCCATGGTCTCCGCGGCGGCAGAGAAGCCGGCATACAGGCCGGTCTGTATGAAGATTTCGCGAATGGTGAGTGGCGTCAGGCCAAGATCGAGCGCCGCGCCGATGTGCCGCCGTAGCGCCCGCAAGCGTGGGAACACCGACAGCGCGCCGAGCGTGCACAGCATGCGGTCCGGCAACGGCAGTCCGGGGCGTGACCAGACGCCGCCATAGACGGCTTCATCGAGCAGGCGCGTGAGACCGGCGGGCACGGGGTTGTCGGCGCCGAACAACGCTTCGCGCTGGCGGGCGCCAGTGGCCCGCAGGTCGTCGAGCGTGGTCATGGCTTTCCTCCGCAATGATTTGGCGCGAGTGTGCGCGGTGTCGCGTTGGGGAGGAAGGCCGCTATGGTGCTGATCGCACGGGTCGGCCTGCTGGCCGCGCTGCTGCTGGCTGGACGCACGGCGATGGCCGAGGAGGCGATCACGCTCAGCACGCGCCCCGGGGTGACGCAGACGATATTCGTCACCGCCGTGCCCACTCCCGCCGCGACGCTGCTGCTGTTTCCGGGCGGCTCAGGCGTGGTGAGCAAGGTCCGCAACAATTTCCTGGTGCGCACTGTCCCGCAATTCACCGCGCGCGGCGTGACCGTCGCGGTGGTTGATGCGCCGTCGGACCAATCGAATGGCATGTCCGACGCATTCCGCATGAGCGCCGAGCATGCCAAGGATGTCACCGCCGTGATCGCCGTGATGCGGCAGCGCGCGGCGGCGCCGGTCTGGCTGGTAGGCACCAGCCGCGGCACGATCTCGGCGGCCGCGCTGGGCGCGCGGCTGGGGCCGCCACTGATCGCCGGCGTGGTTCTGACCTCGACAGTGTGGCGCGTGGCAATTCCGCAGATCTCACTTGAAACCATTCGCGTGCCGACGCTGGTAGTGCACAACCAGAACGATGGGTGCTTCCAAAGCCCGTTCGCGGATGCCGCGCCGGGATTAGCGCGGCTGCGCGCGGCGCCGGCGAAGGAGCTGATAACGGTCTCCGGGGGAATGTCGCGCAGCGCGCCGTGCGAGGCGCAGGCGCCACATGGATATTACGGCATCGAGGGCCAGGTGGTGCCGCCGATCGTCGCCTGGATCAAGGCGCACTGAGCAGGCAGAGTGGCGCGGACCAAACGGGGGATTCGAAACGCATGAATGAGATCGTCCTGCTGTGGGCGCCGATGGATCGCGACTATCTGCCCGCGCGCGTCGCCGCGTTGCCCGATGTGCGCATGCCGATCGTGGGCAGCATCGACGATCTGCCGCGGCTGCTGCCCGAGGCGGACGCGATGGTGATGCTGGGGCATTTCTACACCGCGCAGTCGGCGCCAGTGATCAAGCAGCACGGCAACAAGCTGCGTTGGATGCAGTTGACCACCGCCGGCTACGACAGCGTGATCACGCATGGCAAACCGGACGGCGTGGTGGTGACCAATGCGGGGCAAAGCCACGGGCCGATGGTGGCCGAGCACGCGTTGATGCTGCTGCTGGCGCTGATCCGCCGCCTGCCAGCCTACAGCAAGCGTCAGGCGGCACATGAGTTCGACCGGGCGATTTCGCTGCCACTGGCGACGCTGGAGGAAGCCACGGTGGTGGTGCTCGGCCTGGGTGGGATCGGTCGCGAAACGGCGCGGCGGGCCAAGGCGTTCGGCGCGCATGTGCTAGGCGTGTCGAAGTCAGGCCGCCCGGAACCATTGTGCGATGAGGTGTTTCCCGCCACCCAGCTGCATGCGGCGTTGGTGCGGGCGGATGCGGTAGTGATCGCCTCGGCGCTGACCGAGGAGACGAACGGGATGATCGACGCGGCGGCGATCGCGGCGATGAAACAGGGCGCGGTGTTGGTGAACATCGCGCGTGGGGCGATCGTACGGACCGAGCCGCTGATGGCCGCGCTGCACAGCGGACATCTGGCGGGCGTCGGGCTGGATGTGACAGACCCGGAACCACCGGCGGCGGATCATCCGCTATGGAACTGCCCAAATGTGATCATCACGCCGCATCTGGCGGGCATCGGCAGCGGGCCGGTGCGGCGGCGGATCGGTGACGTGGTGATGGAGAATCTGCGCCGGCTACGCGCGGGCGAGGCGCTGGTGCACGTGGTGGCGTAACACCAACCGCCGCGGTTTTTGACTCGTGCGGGATTCCCCCGACGCGGTGAGTTGTGATTGGCTGGCCGCGGTCGCTTTGGGAGACGGGAGGGGCGATGACGCGAGCGATCGCA
>DATHNE010000257.1:0-28715 GCA_035486355.1 Acetobacteraceae bacterium | reverse complement strand
GGGGCAAAACCCCGGGCACGCAGGTGCAGCATTGGCACGACGATGCAACCGCGCCCTGAGAAGTCCGCCATTCCTCGCCGTTCAGGCATGGATCAATCCGTGTCCGATCGGCGGTTCGCCCGGGGTTTTGCCCCACTTACGTCATCCCGCCCTAGCCCTTTGTTTTGTCGCGTAATTCATACTTGATGGCGATTCCACCTCAAGCGATCGCGCTCTAGACCCATGCCGCGATGACCGTCTGCTACAGCCCGCCGAAACAGGTGTGTTTGCGCCAGAAAAAGCGCCGTCCAGCCGCCCCGGCCAGGTCCTCGATCTCGCGTGACCACGTACTGCGGGCGACGCGCTCGCGCCAAGCGAATATTCGTTTCATCACCGGCCGCAAGGGATGGAACCGATGCGGTGCGTGATCGTCGACGAAGATCGCCTGTCGAAGATGATGGCACCGATGCGACGCAGCAGACGAATGGCTGTCATGCCGCGGTCCTGACAACGGCGCGGCGGTCCCAGGAGACGCCGGGGCGTCGCAACAGGCCGTCCCGGTGTTCCGTGCGATGCACGCAGGTCAGTCCATGACAATTGGCCAGGTCAATCGTTTCGGTGGCAGCGATATCGAACATGCGGCGACCGACCGGGATCGGACCATGTCGCTGCGACAGAGCCATCACGCCGCCGGGCCGTACCAGCGCGGCGACGCGCGGCATCGCGCGGCGGCGTTGCACCTCGTCGAGGTGCGTCCAGACAGTGGTCAGCATGACGACGTCGCATGCCGCACCATGCGCCGAGATGACGGAAAGATCAGGCCGGCTGTCATCGAGCCATTCGATGCCGGGTGACGGATGCAGACGCATCGCATGCTGGCGCAGCACCGCCGTGGGTTCGATCGCCGCGACGCTGTAGCCCAGCTCCGCAAAGCCCGCGGCATCCCGACCGATGCCAGCACCAATGTCCAGCACGCGCGCGGGTGGCGGCCGCAATAGCCCCAGGATGGCCTTGTGAACATCGGCAAAGGCGATGCTCTCATACTGCCGAACGCGCGCATCGGCTTCGGCGTCGTAGGCTTCGGTACCGCTTGGACATCCCACCGGCTTCGCCACGACGCTCCTGGCCCCCGCACGCCGTGGGACCGGGGATGGCATAGGCGGAAACGGTTGCCAAATGCCGCGATCGGCCGCATCCGTTCGGGTGAACCGATCGGGACTCCCGACATGAGGCGCCGCCCCACCGTGCTGTTCATCTCCCAGCTTGGGCTGAAAGGCGGCGAGGATGCCCGGATCTTCTGCCGCCTGCCCGGCGGGGACGATGAGACAGTGTGGATGCGGCTGTGCCTGTCGAGCCTCGGGCTCGACGAGCGGATCGACTATCGCAGCGTGCGCGTCGATCGCGGCGAGGCACTGCCCGCGGTCGAGGGCATCGACGCGGTGATCCTGGGGGGAAGCATCGCCTCGGTGCACGACAATGAGGACTGGCAGCTTCGGACCGCGGACTTCCTGCGCGGCTGGCGCGCGACGGATCGGCCCTGGTTCGGCATCTGCGGCGGGCACCAACTGGCGAGCGTGCTGGAGGGCGGCACCGTCGGCGTGAGCCCGCACGGGGTGACCGCCGGATCGTACCCGGTGACACGGACCGCGGCGGCAGAGCGGCACTTTCTGTTCGACGGGTTCACGCCGGACGCTGCGTTCCATTTCAGCAACGGGGACCGCGTGGAGGCGCCGCCGCTCGGGTCGACAGTGCTGGCGACGCGGCCAGGCCTGCCCGCCGCGGCGCTGGACCATGGTGGCAACTGGTATTCCGTACAGTTCCATCCCGAGGCAACGGCGGATCTGTTTGGCATCGTTTGGGCCAGACGCGACCCGGCCAAGCTGGCGAATTACCGGCCGCTGCCGGGCACCGAGCGGATGCTGCTGAACTTCCTGACCGGGACGGGGGTGCTGGCGGTGTGATGCCCCACGACTGCATCGGAGAGGGTGATCGGGTGGCCGGACGCTCACACGACGCAATCTCCCGGCGCGCCCATCCTTCTGGGCCTTGTCGTCGCTCCATGTGGCACCGCGAGGAACGACACCGCGCGCGCAACAGTCTCCCGAAAGCGCGGTACCAGCAAATCGCGACGGTCCCCAGTACTTCCCGCACGGTGCCGACGCGGACCTTTGCGGCGCGTCCGCGGGCTTTCCTATGCCCGGGTTCTGGGCGCGCCCGCACGGCAACCGTTATGAGCTGAAATATCGTGTGGGCGCTTTCAGCCACGGCGAGGCCCTGTTTCCGACCCGGCCGGTCGCGCGCGCCACATCACCCTGGCTGTTCAAACGTCGTCAGGCTGACATGCGTTATTCGTTCCGGGGACCCCCTTCGTCCGTGACAGATTATTATGTCGCGCAATCCCGTCACCGGCCTGTTGATTGCCAAAGATGATGAAATCGTCTTTGAACGATACCAGTACGGCCGGACCGATCGCCACTGGTTCATTTCCGAGTCTATGGTCAAGTCAATCATGGGCGTATTGATCGGCATCGCGATCGCGGATGGCGCGATCAGATCAGCCGACGATACGCCCGAGACCTATGTGCCGGGCGTCAAGGGCTTCGAGTACGGAAGGACGCCGATCCGCGATCTTCTTCATATGTCTGCGGGTGTCGAATTTCGGGAAGACGAGGACAACGGACAAGACCTCAACCGCCTATAGGCACGATATGGTCGAAGGGTCCTGGATTTTTCCGAAAGGAACAATTGGCAGCATCACCCAGTTCAATCGACGCATCGCGACGCCCGGGACCAGATGGTTCTATGCCAGCATCGAACCCGACATGCGCGGTGTCATGCTCCGCTACGCACTCAAGAAGTCTGCGTCCGCGTATCTGCAAGAGAAAGTGTGGGGACCCATCGGTGCGGCGTCCGATGCCGCTTGGTTGTTGGACGCGGAAGGAATTGAACTGTCGCATTTCGGTTTCAACGCTGTGCTGCGTGACTATGCGCGTCTCGGGCGTCTGCTAGCACATGATGGTGCGCGGCAGGGCCATCAGATCATTCCGGCCCAATGGGTGATCGATGCCACGACCGTTCGCCTCTCGAATGCCTATCTGGCGCCAGGAAGGACGCGACCTGGTTCGGCTGGCTATGGCTACCTGCTATGGCTGCTACCCGGCACGCGACGGCAGTTCGCGGTGACCGGCATCCTGGGGCAGTATGTCTTCATTGACCCGCCATCGAAACTTGTCATGGTCGAGACCGCCGTGAACAACACCGCGGAGGTCTGCCGGCTGTGGGCGAGCCTGCTCGCGCAGTTGGGTCATGCATGATGCCTGACGGAAACGTCCGGACATGCGGCAGCGTAACCGCCGCACACCAGTGTCACCCGATCGGCGAACGCCACGAGGCACGACGCCAGGGTGCCCCCTCGGCTGCGATATGCTATCGGCGGCCTGACCCAACATCCGTGAGAGACCCATGCCCGCCCAAGCTTACTGGCTGGTGAAGTCCGAGCCCGAAGCCTATTCCTGGGATCAGCAGGTCGCCGACAAGACCGGCCCCTGGACCGGGGTGCGCAACGCCCTGGCCCGCAACAACCTGAAGGCCATGAAGAAAGGCGACCTTGCCTTCTTCTACCATTCCAATGTCGGGAAAGAGATCGTTGGCGTCGCGCGCGTGGCGCGTGAGGCCTATCCCGACCCCACCGCAGACTCGCCGGACTGGGTGTGCGTCGACCTAGAGGCGGTGGGCCCGATCCCAAAGCCGGTCTCGCTGGCGACCATCAAGGCCACCCCGGCGCTGGCCGACTTCGCCCTGGTGCGCATGTCGCGCCTGTCGGTGATGCCGGTGACGCCGGCGCACTGGAAGCTGCTGTGCCAGATGGGCGGATGGAAGAGCTGATCCCGCGTCCGATGCGCACGCTCTGTCGACTCGATGACCTGCCGGGCGGCACTTCCAAGGGCTTCCCGCCGGCCGCGGGCGGCTTCGCCGGGTTGTTCGCGGTGCGGCAGGACGACACCGTCGTGGTCTACGTCAACTCCTGCCCGCATCTGGGCGTGCCGCTGGACTGGATGCCCGATCGCTTCCTTTCCCACGACGGCCGCCGTATCGTCTGCGCCACCCATGGCGCGGAATTCCGCATCGCCGACGGCCTGTGCCTGCGAGGGCCCTGCCAGGGCGACCGCCTGGAACCGGTCATGATCCAGATCAAGGACGGCATGCTGCTGGTGCCGGAAGACGCCGGACTATAACGCCGGCACATCGACCACAAGAACACGAGGGAACACGCGATGCCAGATACACATCACCCAGAGGTTTTCCCGGTGAAGCCGGAGGTCGCGGCACAGGCCCACGTGACCGCGGCGCAATACCGCGACCAGTACGAGCGCGCGGCGCGCGATCCCGACGGGTTCTGGGCCGAGGAGGCCAAGCGCATCGCTTGGATGAAGGCGCCGACAAAGATCAAGAACACCAGCTTCGCCGGCAACGTCTCGATCAAGTGGTTCGAGGACGGCACGCTGAACGCCTCGGTGTCCTGCCTGGATCGCCACCTGGCGACGCGCGGCGACCAGACCGCGATCATCTGGGAAAGCGATGATCCATCGGTCAGCAAGCATGTCACCTACAAGCAATTGCACGAGCAGGTGTGCCGCCTGGCCAACGCGATGAAGATCCTGGGCGTCGGCAAGGGCGATGTCGTCACCATCTATCTGCCGATGGTGCCGGAAGCCGCGGTGGCGATGCTGGCCTGCGCGCGCATCGGCGCGATCCATTCCGTGGTGTTCGGCGGCTTCTCCCCGGACAGCCTTGCCAACCGCGTCCAGGACTGCGACTCCTCACTGTTGATCACCGCCGACGAAGGCCGTCGTGGCGGCCGCAAGGTGGCACTGAAGGTGAATGCCGACGAGGCACTGAAATCCAGCCCGAGCGTGAAGAACGTCATCGTGGTGAAGGTCACCGGCGGCACGATCGAGATGAAGCACGGCCGCGACCATGACTACACCGCGTTGACAGCCGAGGCGTCACCCGATTGTCCTCCGGCCGAAATGAGCGCCGAGGACCCGCTGTTCATCCTGTACACCTCGGGCAGCACCGGCAAGCCGAAGGGCGTACTGCATACCACCGGCGGCTACATGGTGTGGGCCAGCTACACGCACGAGAAGGTGTTCGATTACCGGCCAGGCGAGGTCTATTGGTGCACCGCCGACGTCGGCTGGGTCACTGGCCACAGCTACATCCTGTACGGTCCGCTGGCGAACGGCGCCATCACCCTGATGTTCGAGGGCATCCCCAACTATCCCGACAGCTCCCGCTTCTGGCAGGTGGTCGACAAGCACAAGGTCAACATCTTCTACACGGCGCCCACTGCGATCCGCGCGCTGATGCGCGACGGCGAAGGACCGGTGGAGAAGACCAGCCGCAGAAGCCTGCGGATTCTTGGTTCGGTTGGCGAACCGATCAATCCTGAGGCGTGGCTATGGTACGATCGCGTGGTGGGCGAGCATCGCTGCCCGATCGTGGATACCTGGTGGCAGACGGAAACCGGCGGCATCCTGATCTCGCCGCTACCAGGGGCCACCGCGTTGAAACCGGGATCGGCGACGCTGCCGCTGCCGGGCGTGAAGCCGATGATCGTCGATGGTGACGGACACGAGCTGCATGGTGCGTGCGAGGGCAATCTGTGCATCGCCGATTCCTGGCCCGGCCAGATGCGCACGGTGTTCGGCGACCATGAGCGGTTCATCCAGACCTATTTCGCGACGTTCAAAGATCTGTATTTCACCGGCGACGGCGCCAAGCGGGACGCCGATGGGTACTACTGGATCACCGGACGCGTGGATGACGTGATCAATGTGTCTGGCCACCGCATGGGCACCGCCGAGGTCGAGAGCGCGCTTGTTGCGCATCCGAAAGTCGCGGAGGCGGCTGTGGTGGGCTTCCCGCACGACATCAAGGGCCAGGGCATCTACGCCTACGTGACGCTGAAGGCCGGCGAGGAGCCGACCGAGGCGCTGCGCAAGGAGTTGGTGGCCTGGGTGCGCAAGGAGATCGGGCCGATTGCCTCGCCCGACGCGATCCAGTGGGCGCCGGGCCTGCCGAAGACGCGCAGCGGCAAGATCATGCGGCGTATCCTGCGCAAGATCGCGGCGAACGAGACGGACAGTTTGGGTGATACGTCCACGCTGGCCGATCCGGCGGTGGTGACAGAGCTGATCGACAACCGGATGGCTTAGACCGAGGCGACCCCCACCTGCATTGCGAGGAGCGCAGCGCCGAAGCAATCTCGTGCGTTAACGGAAGGAGATTGCTTCGGCGCTGCGCTCGCAATGACGATAGAATCGTTTAGCCTCCTAGGAAGGCTTCCATTCGTGCGACTTCAGCATCGAAGGCACGATGAAAATCGCGCCCTTTCGGCGCGCGCTCGATGTAGCCTGCCTCGACCTGCAAGCGTCCGTCTGGTTTTGCCAGATTGACCCAGCCGATCACGCGATCGCCCCACAACAGCGGCATCGCGTAGTAGCCGAACTGACGCTTGGCTTCGGGTGTGTAGGCCTCGAAGCGATAGGCCCAGCCCCAGAGATGTTCGAAGCGCCGACGGTCCCAGACGATCGGGTCGAACGGAGCGAGGAAGCGTACCTGCCGGCGTGTCTCACGCGGTTCCACCGCCATGTCCGCGGGCCACAGATAGGTCTCACCATCCAGCTCGGCACGCGCCAATTCGCCAGACGCGACCAGCGTGCGCACCGTGTCGTGCAACCGTCCCAGGCCCGGCGCACCGCGGGTCATCAGCGTGCAGGTGGAGCCCAGGCTGGATTGCGAGATCGGCGCCAGGATGCGACAGGCCAGCAGCACGAGACGCCGCGTGCGCTCGCGCGGACCGAGCGTCGCGGTGTGCGGTGTCGTTGCCTGGTAGACGCGAATGCCGTCGTGCCGCCGTGCCACGCGCAGCAGGCCGTAATAGTGCAGGCTTTGCAAAGCGCGCGTTGTCGCCTTGGAAAATCCGCCCCAGCCATTCACCGCGCGCTCGGTTCCGAACCGCTCGGCGAGGTCGCGCGGATGGGTCAGCCTGCGCGACCGGACGAAATGCAACACCTCAGCGGCCAGACCTTCCGGTACATGCCGCCCGTCATGGCATGCGGTATCGTGCCGGGGGTGCAATAACTGGAACGTGTCTCGTGGCATGAAGCCATAGGCATAGAGGAAGTCCTCCTCCAGCCGCAGCCGTGCGAAGCCTCGATCCAGATCGCCCGCACGATAGGCCGTCACACGATGACGCAAGATCAGGTCTTGCGCGCGCGCCGGCGACCGGATCGGGTCGGCCTGCACGAAGCCCAGCGTCGCGACCGCGCGGCCCAGCGTGGTGGGCGACAACAGCGACGCCTGCAACGCATGCCGGCGGATCTGGCCGATCGTTGTCATCGACGCGGCCACGGGATCAGTGCGGCGACCTCGGCGCGATAGCGCGTGTAGGCGTCGCCGAACTGCGCAGTGAGGAACTGTTCCTCGATCGTGCTCTTGCGCAGGAAGGACAGCGTGATCAGCCCCAGCCCGACCAGCCCGCGCCATTCACCTTCGGCGATCGCGGACCCGAGGATCCCAAGCAGGATACCGGTGTAGATGGGATGTCGCACGAAACGATACGGGCCATCACGCGTCAGGCTGTGATCCTCTTTCAGGGTCACCGTGCCGCTCCAGTTGCCGGCCAGATGCACCCGCGCCCAGATCGCGAGGGCAATACCCGCGGCCACGAGCGCGGTCCCCAACCAGAACGTCCAGATCGCCGCCGGGAGAAAGCGCAAATTCAGCAGCGGGCCGCCCAAGCGATGCGACATCAGCAGCGCGACCCCGACAACCAGCAGCACGATGTGCGATAGCCGCGAGCTCAGGCTTTCCCGCCGTCGCACCGGCTTGGTGCGAAGGCTTGCGACCAGCCAATACGCCAGCCAGATCAGCCACAGCACCGGGATCAGGTCGTGTGTGAGGGTCTGCATGCTAACGCGCCATCCGAACCGCCCGTTGCCCTGGGGGACGAAGCACCATAGCGTCCGCCCCCTTGCAATCCCACCGTCCCCGCATGCAGCGCGTCATCTTCTCCGCCGATGATTTCGGCCTGTCCGAATCCGTGAACGAGGCTGTGGAACGCGGCCATCGTGACGGCGCGCTGACCAGCGCCAGTTTGATGGTGGCCGGGCCGGCCGCAGCCGATGCGGCACGGCGTGCGCGGGGGCTGCCGAACCTGCGGGTCGGGCTGCATCTGGTGGCGATCGAAGGGCCCGCTGTGCTGCCGCCCGCTGAGATTCCCAACCTGGTCGATGCGGACGGGCAGTTCCCCTCGGATCAGTTGCGCCTCGGCCTGAACTACTTCGTCCGCCCCGGCGTACGTCGGCAGCTCGCCGCCGAGATTCGCGCTCAGTTCGCCGCCTTCGCGGCCACCGGTCTGCGGCTGGATCATGCCGACGCGCATAAGCACATGCACCTGCACCCGACGGTGGGGCGCCTGATGATCAACATCGGGCGGGAGTTCGGTTTGCCGGCGATCCGTATCCCCGCCGAGCCGTCGGCGGTGTTGGCTGCCTGCGGCACACGGGTCGGCCTGGGCGACCACATACTGTATCGCTGGACAGGGTTGCTACGACGACAGGCGCGGGCGGCGGGACTGATGACAAACGACCATTGTTTCGGCCTTGCCTGGAGCGGCCACATGACCGCCGACCGCGTGCAACGGCTGTTACGCGTGCTGCCGAACGGGATCAGCGAGATTTATTTCCACCCCGCGACGATCAAGGATGCCACACTGCAACGTCTGATGCCCGACTATGACCACGTCGGAGAACTGAATGCGCTGCTGGCGTGCCGCGATTTCGTGCCAGCGACCCACGAGATCGCCGTGTCGCTTCGCTCCTCGCGATGACAGACGTAGGTTGTCCAGCCAATTAGTCGGAAGGAAACTACCATGGCCCGCGTGCCCTATCTTGAGCCCGCTGATCTCACTGAAGCTGACCGCGACCTGCTGAAGCGGCCAATCACGCTGTTCAAGGCGCTGGTCAATTCGCCCAAGGCAGCACGCGCGTTCCATGGCCTGGGCGATTACATCCGTTATGGCAGCAAGCTCGACATGCGGTTGCGGGAGCTGGCAATCCTGCAGGTCGGGTGGCTGGCACGCGCGCCCTATGAGTGGTCGCATCATGTGAAGCTTGGCCTCGATTTCGGCGTCAGCGCGGCCGACATCCAGGCGCTGATCGACGACACCGCGGGCAAGCCCACCAGCCTCGACGCGCTCACGCGCTTGGTGCTGCAGGCCGCGCGCGAGATGACCACCGGCGGGGAGATGGAAGCCGCTACCTTTACCGCACTGCAGCAAGCGCTCGGCAACGAGCAGGTCGTCGATCTGACGATCACCATTGCATTCTACAATGCCGTGGTGCGCGTGTTGGCCACATTGCAGATCGATGTCGAAGACGATTTCATGCCCTATCTGCGCCAGTTCCCGCTGCCGATGGGCTAGACTGGCGCGTCACTCGCGCAGGAGGTTGTGGTGCGGATTGGTGTTCCGAAGGAGATCAAGGCCCACGAGTATCGCGTCGGCCTGACGCCGGCCGGTGCGCGGGAACTGGCGCAGCACGGTCATCAGGTCTGCATACAACAGGGTGCCGCGGCCGGGATCGGCATTTCCGATGACGTGTATCGCGCCGCCGGCGCGATGATCGCCCCGGACGCGCCCGCGGTGTTCGCCGAGGCCGAGCTGATCGTGAAAGTGAAGGAGCCGCAGCCAGAGGAGATCGCACGGCTGCACACAGGGCAGGTACTGTTCACCTATCTGCACCTCGCCGCCGACAAGACGCAGACCGAGGGGCTGATGCACTCCGGCGCCACATGCATCGCCTACGAAACGGTCACCGACCGCGCCGGCGGCCTGCCGCTGCTGTCGCCGATGAGTGAAGTTGCGGGCCGTATGTCGGTGCAGGTCGGCGCGCATTGCCTGGAGCGGGAACAGGGCGGTGCCGGCATCCTGCTGGGCGGCGTTCCTGGCGTGCCGCCGGCGCGTGTGGTGGTGATCGGCGGCGGTGTTGCCGGCACCAATGCGGCGCGCATGGCGGTGGGGCTGGAGGCGTCGGTCATCATCCTGGACCGCTCGCTGCCGCGGTTGAAGGAGCTGGACCTGCAGTTCGGGCCACGCGCGACGACGGAGTTCGCCACCGCCGAGGCGATCGAGCAGGCGGTATTGGGCGCGGACCTGGTGATCGGCGCGGTGCTGGTGCCAGGCGCAGCCGCACCGAAACTGGTGTCGCGCGCGCTGCTGAAGCGGATGAGGCCGGGATCGGTGCTGGTGGATATCGCGATCGACCAGGGCGGCTGCTTTGAGACAAGTCGGCCGACCACGCATTCCGCGCCGACCTATGTGGAGGACGGCGTCGTGCATTACTGCGTCACCAACATGCCCGGGGCGGTGGCGCGTACGTCGACGTTCGCGCTGACGAATGCGACACTGCCATTTGTCATCGCGCTGGCAGAAAAGGGCTGGCAGCGCGCGTTGCGGGATGATCCGCATCTGCGCAACGGGCTGAACGTGCACGCGGGACATGTGAACTACGCCGCGGTGGCACATGATCTTGCGCTGCCGTACGTCGCGACCGAGACTCTGTTGGGCGGTGCGTAAACACCGCGTCGCAGCGGCAGTAGCAGCCTGCGCGGCATTGGCCGGCTGCGCCGATCTGGCACCCTCCTGCCGCGACCCGGCCGGGCACAGCATGCTGGTGGCGACACTGTTCTTTGGCCGCAGCATTGCACCAGCGTATCAGAGCACGCTGGGTCAGACCGTGACAGATGCCGACTGGGCGGCGTTCGAACGCGCGGTGCTGACCCGGGCTTTCCCGGACGGGCTGACCGAACTGGATGCCACGGGACAATGGCGCAATCCGGGAACCGGTGTGATCGGCCGTGAACCGACGAAGCTGGTGATTATCGCGGCACCGGATACCGATCAGACACGGCAGAGCCTGGATCAGGTCATAGACCGGTACCGGACCGAATTTCACCAACAATCGGTAGGGCTGGCCTTGCAGCGCCAGTGCACGAATTTCTAAGCTATTCTGTCATTGCGAGGAGCGTAAGCGACGAAGTCATCTCAAGCCTATGTGGCACCAGATTGCGCCGTCGCTTACGCTCCTCGCAATAACAGTTGATGCGGCCGAGAGCTACTTCGCCCGCGACCCATAGGTTCTGAACCGCTCGCGCGCCGCCTGCATTTCGGCCGTGGTGAGCAGTTGCACTTTGCCGGCCGCGCGGGCCAGCAGGTACTGGCGCGCCAGTGCCTCCAGCGTGATTGCCGCGCTCAGAGCCGCGTCGGCGTTCGGGCCGTAGACAATCATTCCGTGATTCGCCAGCAGACAGGCGCTGCGGTCGGCGAGTGCCGCGACCGCGAGCTCGGCCAACGCTGGCGTGCCGAACGTGACGTAGGGTGCACAGCGGACGTCGTCCCCGCCGAACTGCACGATCAGGTAGTGGAAGGCGGGCAAGGCTTCGTTCAGGCAGGCGAGTGCGGTGCAGGCATCGGAATGTGTGTGCACGATCGCGTGGGCGTCGGGGTACGCTTGGTAGACCGCGGCGTGCATGAACCACTCGCTGGAGGGGGGACGCTTGCCGCGGACCTTTCCAGCCAGCGTCATCTTCACCGCGTCGGCGTCGCCGATCGTCTCGGCCGAGCAGCCCGACGGGGTGATGACCATCCCCTGTCGCGTGCGGACGCTGACGTTGCCGGAACTGCCCGCATTCAAGCCCGCACGGCCAAGAGTACGGTAGACGTCGGCGACCTGATGTTGGGGCGTGGTCATGTGATCACATCATCCCCGGGGGCTTGGCCCCGACCGCCGCGACTTACCGTGTGCCACGCAGGCAAGTCGTGGATACCGGCCTGCGCCGGCATGACGGCTCACGTGGTTCGCCGTCACATCAAGAACACGCCCTTGCCGTCCGCCTGTTTGTCGAACAGCTTGTACGCCTCCTCGGCCTGCTCCAGCGTCCACTTGTGTGTGAACAACGCATCGACATCGATCTTCCGCTCGACCGAGAATCGCGCGCACTCCGCCTGGATGATATTGGAGAAAGTCCACGACGCAATCAGTGTCATCTGCCGGCGCAGCAGATGCGGGCTGACGTCAATTTTCACGTCCCCCCCCTCCCCCACGAAGCACATCGTGCCCCACACCTTGGTGCTCTTGATCGCATTCAGCCGCGCATCCGGATTACTCGACGTATCCAAGGTCAGATCCGCATAGCGTCCGTGTGTCAGGTCCTTGATCGCCTGCACCGGATCGTTCGAACCCGGATTGACCACCGCGTCCGCGCCGAACTCCTTCGCCCGGCTCAGCCGCGCCTCGCTGATATCCAGCGCGATCACCCGCGCGCCCATCGCTTTGGCGTATTGCGTGCCGGCCAGCCCCACTGGCCCCTGACCAAATACTGCGATCGTGTCGTTTCCGGACAAATTCATCCGGCGCAGCGCGCTGTACGCCGTCCCAGACCCGCACGAAATCGCCGCACCCGCCGAGAACGACAGCTCGTCCGGCAACGGCACCAAGGTATTCGCCGGCACCTTCAGATATGTCGCGTGCCCGCCATGCGAATTGGCGCCGTACACCTTCACCGGCACCTCCTGGCACAGCTGCTGCCAGCCCGAGCGGCAATGATTGCACTGCGTGCAGCCCTGGTAGTGATGCACCATCACGCGCTCACCAACACGCGCCTCCTTGCTGTTCACGCCTGACCCGATCGCCACCACCACACCGCACGGCTCATGCCCCGCGATCACCGGATCGGGATTCTGCGGAAACCCCGTCGCCGCGCGCGCGCCACCTTTCGGCCGGCGATACTGGTGCAGATCGCTGCCGCACATGCCGGAAGCCTTCATTTCGATGACGACTTCATCTGGCCCTGGCGTCGGATCCGGGAACTGCATCAATTCCAGCTCACGTCCGCCGGTGAACACCACACCTTGCATCGTTTCCTCCTGTTCTTGTTGGTTCAGCCGCGCGGCGCTTCCAGGGTGGGAAACAGCAGCGGGAACGCGCTGTGCACGTGCGCCTGCGTCACCACCGGCGCGCCAAGATGCAGGAACGACCGGTCAAGTTCCTTCAACGACGTCGCGCCCAGCAATGCCATCGCAATGGCAATCTCCGTCTCCAGCAGCTCCAGCACGCGATACACGCCCGCCTCGCCGTCTGCGGCCAAGCCGTAGCAATACATCCGGCCGATCGCCACGGCATCGGCGCCCATCGCGATCGCCTTCACCACGTCGGTGCCACGCGCGACGCTGCCATCGACCACCACACGCGCGCGACCACCCACCGCGTCCAGCACCTCGGGCAGCACGTCCATGCAACCGCGGCCGTGATCCAACTGCCGGCCGCCGTGGTTCGATACATACACCACATCCACGCCCAGCTCGGCCGCCTGCGCGGCGTCCTCGGCGGTGGCAATGCCCTTCAGGATTAGCGGGATCGCGTGCTGGTCCTTGAAGCGGCGCACATTGTCCCAACTGAAACCGGCCTGGAATTCGTGCCCGGTGGCGGTGGCCCGCCACGGCTTGACGAAGCGCGCCACGATGTCGCGCTCCCGCCGTGAATACGAGGCCGTATCCACGGTAATGGCGAACGCGTCATACCCCGCATCCACCGCACGACGCACCACATCGTCGACCCACGCGTCGTCGCCACGCACATAGAGCTGGAAGATCTTCGGTCCGGGTGTCGCCTTGGCAATCTCCTCCAGCCCCGGCTTGGTGACGGAACTCGCAATGATCGGCACCCCGAACGCCGAGGCGGCGCGCCCCGCCGTCGCCCCGCCGCCGGGATGGAACGATTCCAGCGACCCCACCGGCGCCAGCATCACCGGCATGCGCAGCGCCATATTCAGGAACGTCGTGGATGTGTCCACTTTCGAAACATCGCGGCAGACCCGCGGGCGGAACGCGATGGAATCCAGCGCCATGCGGTTGCGCCGCATCGTCGTCTCGGTCTCGGTCGCGCCGACCAGATAGCCCCAGGTGTTGCTGTTCAGCTTCTTGCGCGCCTCGGGGATGAACTCCTGCAGCGTCTGGTAGTCCCCGCTGGGATCCTGCAGGTGTGGTGCTTCCGGCATTCTGTCTCTCCCCAATCTGGCGCGCCATCAGGCCCAAGCCGGGCGGCGAGGGCAAGAGGGGGAGGACAAGAGGGGGGGTCAGGCCGGCATTGCGGCGGGTTGGGCTTGGTCTCGCTGATCCGGGCGCGTTTCCGGCAAGGCTCTCCAGACCAGGAACGTGGCGGCGAAGCCGCAGAGCGACAGGCCCACCAATGCCGCGGAGATGCCGAACTGGTCAGCCACCATCCCTCCCAACACGGTGCTGAAGGTGGCCCCAATATTCGCCGCCAGCCCGATCGAGTTCATCGCCAGGTTGAGGTAGCCGGTCTGGCTCGTCAGGTCGGCAGCGACCAGCGGAATCATGATGCCGAACACCGCCGCGCTCACGCCATCCAACGATTGCATCAGCGCCAGCGGCGCGGCGTCCGGTTGCGTCGCCAGCAGCAGCCCGCGCAGCGGCAGTACCAGGAATCCCGCCAGCAGCACCGGCCGACGGCCGAAGCGTTGCGCAGCACCGCCGATCCACGGCGCGATCACCGCAGCAATGACCTGCGGCACGATGATCGCCGCCGAAACCACAAGGCCAGCGTCGCCCGTGCGTTTCGTCAGGGCGTTCAGCGCCAGCGGCAGCATCGCCGCGTTGCCAAGGGAGAACAGCACCATGCAGATCGCGAACACATGCAGACTGGTAAAGTGAAAGATGCACCAGGGGCGGTGTGGCCCCTCGCGCAGCACCCTCGGGTGTTGCATCGACGGATGACCATCGGCCGGCGGGGCCTCTGGTGCCGGTTCGATGCTCAGCAGCGCCCACAGGGCGGGGATCACCAGCGCGGCGGTGAGCGCGAAGACCGCGCCATTAGACAGAATGCTGGCAACCACGCCGAGCAGGCCGGCAGCCACCGCATTGCCGAGCGACTGGTACCGGGCATTGAAGCCGAGCCGGGCGCCGAATGCGTCATGGCCGTAGAGTGACAGTGTTAGCACGGCGACCGCGGGAACCAGAATGCCGCTCGCCGCGGCGTGCAGGATCTGCGACGCCCAGACCATGTCCCGCGAGGCCATGACCTGGGCCGGCAAGGCGATCAGCAGCAGGGCGGACACACCCAGCAGACCTAGCGCCGCCGCGGTCAGGCCGCGCTTGTGGTGGACGTAGTCGACCAGCATGCCAGCCGGAAGCTGGCTTAGCAGGCTCGACGCCGTGCCGATGCTCAGCGCAATGCCAATCTCTGTCTGGCTCCAACCGCGCTCGGTCAGATAGACGGCAATGAATGGACCGAACCCGGTCTGCACCGCCGCCATGAAGAAGTTGAGCCAGTTGAGGCCGTTCCGCGCAGACTGTGAAGGCATTCGGGCGTTTCCCTGCCGGGCGGGAATATCGCCCGCGTGACAGGGTTAGCAACCACCGCCCCCCATGTCAGCCACTCAAGGCGCTCGAGGCGATCGAAGCATCCAAAAGTAGGCCAGGCGTTCCACCCCTCAACCCCTCGCGGGTTTCAGCCGCGAACCGCGACCTTCCGCTCGACCCTCCGAACGCCTTGGATTAGCCGGCGACGGCGCGCAGGCGCGGCGCGACGGGCTGGCAGAGTTCGCCGTACAGGTCGAGGTAATCCTGCGCCATGCGGCGCGCGGTGAAGCGACGATCGAACTGCTGGCGCACGCGGCCACGGTCCAGCTGGTTCAGACGGCCAATCGCGGCCACCGCCTGGTCCTCGTTGTTGACGATGAAGCCGGTCAGGCCGTCATCCATCACCTCGGGCACCGAACCGCAGTTGAACGCGATCACCGGCGTGCCGCAGGCCATTGCTTCGATCATCACCAGGCCGAACGGCTCCGGCCAATCGATCGGGAACAGCAACGCCTTCGCACCCGACAGGAATTCCGGCTTCTGGCCGTCGTCGATCTCGCCGATGAACTCGACATGCCCCTGCGACAGCAGCGGCTTAATCTCGGTGTCGAAGTATTCCTGGTCGGCCTTGTCGACCTTGGCGGCGATCTTCAACTTTACCCCGGCGCGTCCGGCGATACGGATCGCCTTGTCGACGCCCTTCTCCGGCGAGATACGGCCGAGGAAGGCGAAGTAGCTCGGCGTCACCGCCTGCGGCGTCAGCAGCCCGGCCGGCATGCCGTGCAGCACGGTGCGCACCCAGTTCAGGTTCGGGATCGGCTTGCGCTGGCTGTTCGAGATCGAGACGAACGGCGCATCCGGGTACAGCTCGAACATGTCCTTGAATTCGGTCACGTCCAGCCGGCCATGCAACGTAGTCAGGAATGGCGTGCGCTGACGGCTAAACAGCGCCAGCGGGAAGTAATCGATGTGGAAGTGGATGATGTCGAATTCATCGGCGCGGCGGTAGATCAGCTCGATCATCCGCATATAGGTGGCGACCCAATCCTTTACCGTGGGGTCCAGCCGCAGCGCTTCCTTGCGCATCGGCGCCAGCCTCGCGGAAGTGATGGAATCGCCAGAGGCGAACAGTGTCACGTCGTGACCCATCGCGACCAGTTCCTCGGTCAGCGAATAAACGACCCGCTCGGTACCACCGTACAGCTTAGGCGGCACCGCCTCGAACAGCGGAGAGACTTGGGCGATACGCATCAGTATGAGGACCCTTTCGTCCTGGACTAGTAAAGTATTAAGACGAAGCTGTTCTGGTTCTTGACTTACCGCCTGGCCTGCGTCTATGAGTCTAGGGTTCTAGATCGTGAATGTGGCGAAATATCGGCGTTTTCGCCCGTCGCATTGCGGCCAACGCGGGTCCGGCAGCCGCGCCTTGCATCTTTCCGGAAGCCACAGGAGCCGTTCGTGACGCGGACCGACCCAGGCCACCCAGACCTCCGCGCGGCGGCGCCAGTCACCATGCGGCGCCTTGTTGGCAGTCCCCTCCGCTTCCTGCGCCACTACGTCCGCAGCCATCCGATCGGGCATGCGATCGTGCTGATCTCGGTCGTGGCGGCGGTGATATGCAGTGTTTCCACACAATACGGCATGAAGCGGCTGATCGATGCGATCGCAACCGGCAATACGACATCCCACGCGCCGGCCGCCATGGCCGCCGTCTGGGCGGCCTTCGCCGTGCTGTGCGGGCTGATCGCCGCCGACAACCTGCTGTGGCGGATCGGCGGCTGGGCCGCTGCCCATACATTTGTCGCCGTCACCGGTGACATCCGCCGGGATATGTTCGCCTACCTGACCTCCCATTCGCCCAGCTATTTCGCTGAGCGTCTGCCGGGCGCGCTGGCCAGCCGCATCAGCGCCAGTGCCACCGCGGCCTTCACGATAGAGAACACCACGTCGTGGAACGTACTGCCGCCCTGTATCGCGGTGCTGTGCGCCATCGGCTTCATCGGCTCGGTCAATCCGCTGATGGCCGGCGTGCTGGTGCTGATGGCGATGGTCCTGGGCGCCATCATCTACGCCCTGGCCCGCAGGGGCACACCGCGGCACCGCGCCTTCGCCTCGGCCGCCGCGGGCGTGGATGGCGAACTGGTGGACGTGATCGGCAACATGGGCGTGGTGCGCGCGTTCGGTGCGACGCTGCGCGAACGGCGCCGGCTGGATACAACGGTGGGGATGGAGATGGGGGCCCGCCGCCGCAGCCTGCTGTACCTGGAAAAGTTGCGGCTGATCCATGCGGTAATGACCGCGCTGCTGACCGCCGGCGTGGTCGGCTGGGGCATCCTGCTGTGGCAGCGCGGGCAGGCCTCGGTCGGCGACATCGTGCTGCTGACCGCGCTGGCCTTTACCATCTTGCATGGCACCCGTGACCTGGCCGTCGCGCTGGTCGACCTGACGCAACACGTGGCGCGGCTGGAGGAAGCGATCGGCGCCCTGCTGGTGCCGCACGAACTGCCGGACCGGGCGGACGCACAGCCGCTGAAAGTGGGTGCCGGGCGGGTGGAATTCGACCATGTGCGCTTCGCCTATCCTGGCCGCCCCGCGGTGCTGCGCACGTTCGATGTGACGATCGCGCCGGGTCAACGGGTCGGGCTGGTGGGTCTGTCCGGCGCCGGAAAGTCCACCGTGCTGGCGCTGCTGCAACGCTTCTACGACGTGCAGGACGGCCGCGTGCTGGTCGATGGGCAGGACATCCGCGACGTCACGCAGGAGAGCCTGCGCCAAGCGATGGCGATCGTGCCGCAGGATGTCAGCCTGTTCCACCGCACCGTGCTGGAGAACATCCGCTACGCGCGCCCGGAGGCCAGTGAGAGCGACGTACTAGCCGCAGCTGAAATGGCGCATTGTCGCGACTTTATCGAAGCGCTACCGGAAGGATTCGAGACCATCGTCGGCGATCGCGGCGTGAAGCTGTCGGGGGGGCAGCGCCAACGCCTGGCAATCGCGCGCGCGCTGCTCAAGAACGCGCCGATCCTGCTGCTGGATGAGGCGACCAGCGCGCTGGACAGTGAGTCAGAGCTCGCAATCCAGGCGGCGCTTGACCGGTTGATGCGTGGCCGCACGGTGATCGCGATCGCGCATCGGTTGTCCACGTTGAGGAGCTTCGACCGCATCATCGTGATGGATCAGGGCCGCATCGTCGACGATGGTTCACCCGATGAGCTGGCGGCCCGGCCCGGCCCATACCGGGAACTGTTGCGCAAACAACGCATGGATGGCATTCCCGCCGCAGCCTAGGGGAGGGTCCGCGTGTCCCGGCTGGTGGTGGTGTCCAATCGCGTCGCGCCGATTCAGGAGGGCGAACCCACCGCCGGTGGCCTTGCCGCCGGCGTGCTGGACGCACTGAAGGCGAAAGGCGGCACCTGGTTCGGCTGGAGTGGGGAGATCTCGGCCAGCGCGGAATCGTCGCCGAACCCCGAGCGGACTGTCGGTGCGATCACGCTGTACACGGTCGATCTGTCGCGCCGGGATTACGACGAGTACTACCGCGGCTTCGCCAACGGCGCGCTGTGGCCGGCGTTGCACTATCAGATCGGCCTGTCGCATTTTGATTGGGCCGAGTTCGCCGGCTATCGCCGGGTGAACGAGCTGTTTGCGCGGTCGCTCGCCACGATTGTGCACGACACGGACATGATCTGGGCACACGACTATCATTTGCTGGGTTTGGCCGAAGCATTGCGCGCCGAGGGCAAAACCAATCGCATTGGGCTGTTCTTGCACACGCCGTTTCCGGCACCGCCCGTGCTGATGACCGTGCCGTCGCATGAAGCGCTGGTGCGTGCGATGTGCCAGTATGATTTGTTAGGCTTCCAGACCAAAAACGATCGCATGGCGTTCGCGGATTACGTCGTGCGCTGCGCCGGTGGGACCGAGCTGGATGGGATGCGGCTGCGCGTGTTCGACCGGGTGGTGCATGCCGAGGTGTATCCGATCGGTGTGCATGTTGCGGAGGTGCGGGCGCAGGCCGAGACACCGACCAATCGGCGCACCGCAACGCGCATGCGCGCGAGCCTGTTGGACAATCTGATCCTGAGTGTGGACCGGCTAGATTACTCAAAGGGCTTACGGCAGCGCTTCTGTTCGTTCGAGCGTTTCTTGCAGGATTTCCCCGCCTGGCACAGCAATGTGACGTTCATGCAGATCGCGCCGCCATCGCGTGCTGACATTCAGACCTATCAGGAGATCCGGCGCGAGCTGGAGGGCGAGGCAGGCCGGATCAACGGGCGCTTCGCCGAGGTGGATTGGGTGCCGTTGCGGTACCTGAATAAAGGGTTTCCGCGCAACGTGCTGATGCCGTTATACGCCGAGGCGCAAATCGGGTTGGTGACTCCGCTTCGCGATGGGATGAACCTGGTGGCGAAAGAGTACGTCGCCGCACAGGACCCCGAGGATCCGGGCGTGTTGGTATTGTCGCAGTTCGCCGGGGCGGCGAACGAGCTGGACGCTGCACTGCTGGTCAATCCGTATGATGAGGCCGGCATTGCGAAGGCGCTGAATCAGGGCCTGTCGATGCCGCGCGAGGAACGCTGCGAACGGCATGCGGCCATGCTGACCGTCATGCGGCGGAACAATCTGGATCGGTGGCGCGATCGGTTCGTGGCGGATTTGGCTGGCTAGCGCATGACCCCCCTCCCCCAACCCGCTCCCGCAAGAGGAGGGGGAGGTGGTGATCTGGCCAACCGGCGGCCCAGGCGCTAGTACCGCTCGAACGAGGCGTCCATGACAATCACCACTGCGCCACTCCACCCGCTGTTCGCCGCCGAAGTGTCCGGGATCAACACTACGCGCCCGCTATCGGCCGAAACCCTCGCCGCGATCGAAGCGGCGATCGAGCGTTATGCCGTCCTGGTGTTCCGCGATCAGCGCCTGACGGACGATCAACAGCTTGCGTTCAGCCAGTCCTTTGGCGAGCTGGAGTTCACCGGCGGCACCGGGATCTCAAAGCCCGGCGAGCAGCGCCTGCATCCGGCGTTCGCCGACGTCTCCAATATCGGCACCGACAACACGCTGCTGGCGCGTGACAATCGCCGCCGTCTCTACAGTCTCGGCAACATGTACTGGCATTCTGACAGCTCGTTCAAACCGGTGCCGGCGAAGTACTCCATTCTGTCCGGACGTATGGTCGCAGAGCGGGGCGGTGAGACTGAATTTGCCGACATGCGCGCCGCGTACGATGCGCTGGATGATGCAACCAAAGCCGAGATCAATGACCTGGTCTGCGAACATTCGCTGATCCACTCGCGCGAACTGATGGGCTTTGGCGAACTGACCGAGGCCGAGCGGTCGAGCATGCAACCAGTGCGGCAAGTACTGGTGCGTACGCATCCGGACGGCCGTAAATCACTGTATCTCGGTTCGCATATCGGTTTGATCATCGGCTGGCCAGTGCCGGAAGCACGCGCCTTCCTGCGCGACCTGACCGAGCACGCGACACAGCGCGCGTTCGTCTACGCGCATCACTGGCGCCCGTACGATCTGGTGATGTGGGATAACCGCGTGACGATGCATCGCGTGCGTCGGTACGACAACAACAAGCCGCGCGACATGCGCCGTACTACCGTCGCCGGCATCACACCCACCGTGGCGCAGGCGGCGGAATGATTGGAGAAACTGCCATGGCTATGACAATCCAGCCCGTGCAATCCGACTTCGTGGGAGAGGTCTCCGGCATCGATCTGACGCGATCACTATCGCGCGACGACGTCGCGGCGATCGAGTCCGGCATGGACCGTTACGCTGTGCTGGTGTTCCACGATCAACCGCTAACCGACGAACAGCAATGCGCCTTCAGCCGCAATTTCGGTGAGCTGGAGGTGACACTGATTGGGCAGTTGAGCAAGCCGGAAGAACGCCGGCTCGGCGACCGACTGGAGCTGGGCGACATTTCCAATCTCGATGCTCGGAACCAGGTGCGGGCACGCGACGACGAGAAGCGGATGTATGCGCTGGCCAATCGGCTGTGGCATTCGGATGCGTCATTCCGCGCGCATGGCGCGGGGTACACGCTGCTGCACGCGCGCATCGTGCCGGGCAAAGGCGGCAACACCGAATTCGCCGATATGCGCGCAGCCTATGATGCGCTTGACGATGCGACCAAGGCCGAGATTGAGGATCTGGTCTGTGTGCACTCCATCGTGTTCTCACGCGAACAGATTGGCTTCGCGGTGCGCGATGATGGCAACGCCGACAAGCTGCGTCCGGTGCAGCACCGGCTGGTTAGCCGACATCCGGTCACTGGACGGACGTCGCTTTACCTGGCGTCGCATATCGGTGGCGTCGTTGGCTGGCCCACACCCGAGGCGCGCGCCTTCATCCGCGACCTTATGGAGCACGCGACGCAGCCCCGCTTCGTCTATGCCCATGCCTGGCGCACGCACGATCTGGTGATGTGGGACAATCGCACCACCATGCATCGCGCGCGCCGCTTCGACGATCTGCGCGAGGTGCGCGATATGCGCCGCACATCGATCAAGGGCACCGGTGTCAGCGCCATGCCCGTACCAGCAGCGGCCGCGTAATCACGCACGGTTCACACGCGCGACGATGTGACGTCGCGCGGCGGGAACTCTTGCCTGTTCAATCCGTTTCCCCGGCCGGGGGACCACGGGTCGGGCAGGAGCAGTCATGACTCAAGTGCCAGCTTTCCCTTGCCATCCGCGCACATCACGACCTCGCGTGCGGTTCTCATGGCACGCCGGTCTCGCGGCCGCAGTCGCGATACTGGTCACCGGGCTGGCGGGCGACGCGCTTGGCCGCCCGCCGCCCGGCGCCGATCCCAATTCGCCCGAGGCGGGCTGGTACCGCGCGGCCCGCACGCCGGAATGCTGGGGCTGCTGCGACGTCGCGGACGGACGACCCGTTGAGGCGCGCCCGGATCGCGCCTCGCCGCTCGGTTGGGCCGTCCTGCTCGACGGCAAATGGACGCCGATCCCAGCCGACACGCGGGCGACGCAATGCAGGATGCATGATGACGGTCTGAGCTGGACACCCACCGGCGACTATCCGGTGCACCCCGCCGGACATGCTGTGGTGTGGATCTACCTCGGCCGCATCCGCTGCTTCAGTCCGCCCGGCAGCGGAACGTGATTCGCGCCAGCCAGGTTGCGTCACCCAATTCCATCGGGCCGGCGCATGCCACCCGCATCCACGTCGATTTCGTCGGCAGCAACAAGGCGCGACCGCCGGAAGCCACGCATGCGACGGAACCACCGCCAGGTGGCATGACAGGCTCGCGAGGAGGCCTTATCGTCGCGATGGTCGTCGTCGCGAGGAACGCCATGCCTGTCGCAATCCGCCAGCTCACCTCCGTGTTCGCCGGTGAGGTTTCCGGCGTTGACAGCACCCGGCCCTTGACGCCGGCCGCAGTTGCCGCGATCGAGGCCGGCATGGACCGGTACGCGGTCCTGGTGTTTCACGATCAGCACCTTACCGACGATCAGCAGAAGGCGTTCAGTCGGAATTTCGGTGAGCTAGAACATACCGCAGGCGGAAATATCACGACGGGGCAGGATCGACGGTTGGATCCCTATATGGCCGACGTGTCCAACCTCGACAAGGATCACAAGCCGTTGGCACGCGATGCGCGCACGCGGATGTTCAACCTCGGCAATCGGCTATGGCATTCCGACAGCTCGTTCCGCGCGGTGCCGGCGAAATACTCGCTGCTGTCGGGCCGCATCATAGTGGACAAGGGCGGCCACACCGAGTTTGCCGACATGCGCGCGGCGTATGATGCGCTGGACCATGCCACCAAGGCCGAGATCGAGGACCTGATCTGCGAGCATTCCCTGATCTACTCGCGCGGCACACTCGGGTTTTCCGAGCTGACGGACGAGGAGCGCAAGATGATGACGCCGGTGCGCCAGCGGCTGGTGCGAACGCATCCAGTGACGGGGCGCAAGTCGCTGTATTTGTCATCGCATATCGGCACGATCATCGGCTGGCCGATGCCGGAGGCACGCGCCTTCATCCGCGACCTGGTTGAGCACGCGACGCAGCCCCAATTCACCTACTCGCACAAATGGCGGCAGTGCGATCTGGTGATGTGGGACAATCGTCAGCTGATGCACCGCGTGACGCGATTCGATGACACGCAGGTGCGCGACATGCGGCGGACGACGGTGGCCGGCGACGGGCTGACCGTTGCGCAGGCGGCGTGATATGACCGACAACCCGCGCTGGACACGCCGCCCCGAGGGTTCCACCTGGGGTGATTTTGGGCCTGACGACGAGCTCGGCCGCCTCAATCTGGTGACGCCGCAGAAGGTGCTGCAAGGCATCGCCGAGGTGAAGGTAGGCAAGACCTTTTGCCTGTCGCTGCCACTGGATTATCCCGGCGGCAACGTGATCAATCCGCGCCGGCTGCCGCCGGAGCTGCGCCCGACGCAGCGCAATGGCAAGCCGAACATGACCTATCCACTGCGCTGCGACGATCCCACCGCGCTGGATATCGTCTGCGATGATCAGGTGGTGTTGACACTGCAATACTCGACGCAGTGGGACACGCTGGCCCATGTCGGGCAGATGTTCGACGTCGATGGCGACGGCAAGCCCGAGGACGTGTTCTACAACGGATTTCGTGCCGGGCGCGATATCGTCGGGCCGGTGATCTACGATGCGCAGGGCAACACCACGCCGACGAACCAGCCGTCAGGCGCGCGGCATCTGGGCGTGGAGAATATGGCGGTGTCCTGCGTGCAGGGCCGCGCGGTGATGATCGATCTGGAGGCGCATTACGGGCGTTCCGGCAGGATCGTTGGGTATGCGGATTTGATGGAGATCCTGGCGAAGGACAAGGTCATCATCGAGCAGGGCGATTTCGTGTGTATCCGCACCGGATTTGCGCAGGCGCTGCTGGATATGAACAAGCGGCCCGATCCGAAGGTGCTGTTCGCCACCACGTCAGCGTTCGATGGCCGCGATCCGCAATTGCAACAATGGATCACCGACAGTGGGTTGGTGGCGTTGCTGGCGGACAACTATGCGGTGGAGGCGACGCCGGCGCGGCCGTGCGCGGATGATTACTGCGCGACACTCCCGCTGCATGCGCATTGTCTGTTCAAGCTCGGCGTTTATCTGGGCGAGATGTGGTACCTGACGGAGCTGGCCGATTGGCTGCGCGCGAACGGGCGGGCCCGGTTCCTGCTGACGGCGCCGCCGCTGCGGTTGCCCGGCGCGGTCGGGTCGCCGGCGACGCCGGTGGCCACGGTCTGAATACACCTCTCCCATTGCGTGGGCGAGGTGTACGGTCGTTACACCGTCGGCACGCCCTTCGTCGTTGAATACTCGAAGTGCAGCGCTTGCCCGGGACGCACGACGCCGAAGATCGCCTGTGCCGCGACCGCAGCCTCGCTAAAGCCTTGCAGGATCAGCTTCAGTTTGCCCGGATAAGTCACCACGTCGCCGATCGCGAATACGCCTGGCACGCTGGTTTGGCACGTGGCCGGATCGATCGTGATGTGATGCCGTTCCAGCGCCAGCCCCCATTCCGCGATCGGCCCCAAATCCATCGACAGGCCGAAGAACGCCAGCAGCACGTCGGCTGGCAGCCGCTTCGCCTCGCCTTGCAGTGTCGCGACTTCCACCGATTCCAACTGCCCCGCGGCGCCGTGCAGCGCTTGCAACTGGTACGGGATCACCATCTCGATCTCACCGCGCGCCGCCGCCGCTTCCAACTGCGCGGCACTGTCGGGCGCAGCGCGGAATTTCGGACGCCGATGCACCACCGCGACACGGGCGATCTCCTTCAGCGCCAGCGCCCAATCCACCGCCGAGTCCCCGCCGCCGGCGATCACCACGCGCTTGTCGCGCAAGGCCTCGCGCCGACGCACATAGTACTGCACCGCGCCGGTCGCCTCGAATGCGGCCAGCCCGTCCAGTGGCGGGCGGTTCGGCCCGAACGCGCCCGCGCCCGCTGCCACGATCACCGCCCTGGCGCGCACGGTGTCGCCGGCGTCCGTGCTCAGCGTGAAAGCCCCGGCCGCCCCCTCCAGCGATGCAATCCGCCGATCCAGCAGCCGCGGGGCATGGAACGGCGCGATCTGCTGCTCCAGTTGCGCCACCAGTTCCGATGCCTCGATCGCCGGGTGGGCGGGAATATCGTAGATCGGCTTCTCGGGATACAGCGCCGTGCACTGGCCGCCGACCTCGCCCAGCGCGTCGATCAGCACGCTGGACAGCTTCACCATCCCCAGCTCGAACACGGCGAACAGCCCCACCGGGCCGGCACCAATGATCGCAACATCGGTCTCGAGCGTCTGCGCCATGGGCCGCGCGTAGCCGTGCCGCGCCGTGGGGGCAAGAGGCGTGGTTGTTCTGGACTCCGGCGCACTGGCAGAGTCCGCGGAATGACGCTCGACCTGTTCCTGCCCGACCTGGCCGCGACCGACGCCCTTGCCGCGCGCGTCGCCGCGCTGGCCCGTCCGGGGGACGCGATCCTGCTGGCCGGCCCGCTGGGCGCCGGCAAGACAGCGTTCGCGCGGGGCTTCCTGCGCGCGGCGACGCGGGACCGGCGGCTCGACGTGCCCAGCCCCAGTTTCACCCTGGTGCAGAGCTACGACACGCGCGTTGGCGTGGTGCACCACTACGATCTGTGGCGGCTGGACGGGCCGGCGGCGCTGGCGGAGCTGGGCTGGGACGAGGCGCAGGGCGATATCGTCCTCGTGGAATGGCCGGAGCGGCTGGCTGCGCGGCAACCAGCTGCGGCGCTGGTGATCGCGCTGTCGCTGGAGGAAGGCGACGCGCGGCGGGCCGTGATCTCCGGCTGGCCGGATCGGTTGGGGCAGCTGGCATGACGCGCGATGAGGCTGTCGCGGTATTCCTCGCCCGCGCCGGGTACGGCGCGGCACGGGCGGCGCCGTTGGCACAGGATGCCAGCTTCCGGCGCTATTTGCGGCTCACCGACGGGCCACGGCCGGCGGTGCTGATGGATGCGCCACCGCCGGAGGATGTGCGGCCGTTCCTGACGATCGCTGCACACCTGTCGGGGATCGGCGTGTCGGCGCCGGAAATCATCGCGGCAGACGCCGAGGCGGGACTGGTGCTCGAGGAGGATCTGGGCGACGCGCTGTTTCCCACCCTTTTCCCGCCTGCCGACGTCCTGGCGTCATGGCCGGACTTGTCCCGGCCAGCAACCGTGCACGGTGCCGCAACAGATGGCCGGGACAAGCCCGGCCATGACGTTGAGGAACTGTTCGACACCGCGATCGACGCCCTGGTGGTCATGCATCGCGCCGCGCCGCCGCCGGACCTACCCGCGTGGGATGCCGCGACAATGCGCCAGACCGCGCTGGCGACGGTATTCGACTGGTGGTGGCCGGCGACGTTCCACGGCCCCGCGCCGGATGCCGCGCGGGCCGATGTCGGTGCGGCACTGGTCGACATACTCACACCCTTGGCGGACGGTCCGCCCACCTTCACCCATCGCGACTTCTTCGCCGGCAACCTGCTGTGGCTACCCGATCGCGCCGGCGTCCGACGCGTGGGCGTGATCGATTTCCAGGGTGCGGCGATCAGCCACCCCGCTTATGACCTTGTCTCGCTGTTGCAGGACGCGCGGCGCGTCATCCCGGCCGCTATCGGGACGCGCAGTGTCGCACGCTACCTGGCCGCGCGGCCGGAGCTGGATCCGACCACCTTCACCGCCGCCTATGCCGCGTGCGCGGCGCAACGCCATATGCGCGTCGCCGGACAGTGGGTGCGGCTTGCGCAGCGCGACAACCGCCCTGGGTATCTGGCATACGGCCCACATACCTGGGCCTTGCTGGAGGACGCGCTGCGCCAACCCGCCGCCGCCCCCCTCGCCGCCGCCCTGGATCGCTGGATACCGCCTGCCCACCGCTGCAACCCGCCGGATCTCGCCGCATGAGCGCCACCCCCACCACCGCCATGCTGCTCGCCGCCGGCCTCGGCACGCGCATGCGGCCGCTGACCGACGACACGGCGAAGCCGCTGCTGGAACTTGGCGGCCGCGCGCTGATCGACCACGCGCTCGATCGGCTGGGGGAGGTCGGCGTGGAAACCGTGGTGGTGAACGCGTTCTGGCAAGCCGATCGGGTGGCGGCGCATCTCGCGGGGCGCGCATATCCGCACATCGTGCTGCGGCGCGAGGCCGATCTGCTGGAAACCGGCGGCGGCGTGCGGGCCGCGCTGGACCTGCTGGGCGATGCACCGTTCTACATCGTGAATGGCGACGCCTTCTGGCTGGACGGCCCTCGTCCTGCCCTAAGCCGCCTGGCAAATCAGTTCGATCCCGAAGAGGTCGACGTCGTGCTGCTGGTGCATCGCACAGTGCAGGTACAAGCCGACGTTGGGTTCGGCGATTTCGCCATGGACAAATGGGGCCGACTGCGCCGCCGCACTGAACGTGAGATCGTGCCCTACGTCTATGCCGGCTTGCAGGTCGTCTCGCCCGCGCTGTTCGCCGATGCGCCCGAGGGGAAATTCAGCATGAACGTGCTGTGGGATCGCGCGATCGCCGCGGACAGGTTGCGCGCCGCGGTGCATGACGGGCTGTGGTTCCATCTGTCGACGCCGGCGGATCTTGCCGACACCGAAACGGCCCTGTATCTGCGGCGCACCGGCGAAGGGTGATGAATCTTTACACCGTTCCGCCGCACCTGCCGTTCCTGGACGCGGTGGCCGCGGAATGGCTGCAACCCGACCCTGATCCCCTGGCGGTGGCGCGCGGATTGATCCTGCTGCCCACGCGCCGTGCCGCGCGGGCGCTGGCCGAAGCGTTCCTGCGTGTCTCCGGCGGGCGGGCGCTGCTGCTGCCGCGCATCGTCGCGATCGGCGCGCTGGATGAGGCGCCGCTGGCGCTGACCCGGGCGCTGGACCTGCCGCCCGCGGTAGAGCCAGCGCAGCGACTGGCCGCGCTGAGCCGGCTGATCCTGGCGATGAACGGTGCCAATGGCGCGCCGCGCACGATCGATCATGCGTGGCCGCTGGCGGCGGCGCTGGCGGCGCTGATGGATGAGGCGGAACGGTCCGGAATCGATTTGGCCGATCGTCTGCCCAGTGCCGCCGATGACCGATTTGCCGCGCATTGGGCTGCGACACTGACGTTTCTTGAAATTGTCACGCGGGCCTGGCCGGACTGGCTGGACGCGCAGGGGCTGATGAACCCGGCAGCGCGGCAGATCGCGCTGCTGGACGCCCAGGCGGAGGCATGGGTGGCAACGCCCCCGACCGAGCGCGTGCTGTTGGCGGGGACCACTGGGGCCATTCCGGCTGTGGCACG
>DATHNE010000256.1:0-6035 GCA_035486355.1 Acetobacteraceae bacterium | reverse complement strand
CGAAATCATGGAATTCGCCCGCGGCCAATATCGCCGGTATCTGCACACCAATAGCAGCGCCATTCTATTGACCGCCTCGATTTTCACCGTGGACGAGTTCGACGCCATCGTCCATCGCGCATCATAGGATTTGGCACTTCGGGTGATGCCGTTCCAGTACGCATCATATCTGGTTTTCGAACAGAAGACGGACGACATCAAACTTCGAGAGCTTCTGATGGGTATCATGGCGACGAGCAGCCCGGACGACGAAAATGTCGCCCGCGCTCGCAACATGACGGGCAACATTCTGGCGCATCGCGGTGACATCGCTCACGCTCGTGCGAAATTCGGGCACGCGAATACGGTCGCGGAACGTGCTGGTATCTCGGATTTCGATGTTGCAAACCTGAACCCCGCGAATCTTGACCTGATTGGTGCCGCGTCAATCCAGTCTGCAGGTGCACGTTCACTGTTGATCCATGAGGCGCGCGATTATGCCGCAATGGCGCTCGCAAGGAATCCGTCGAACGGTGATACCTATGTGGTGTTGGGGCGCATCCGCGATGCTCGAGGGCTTCGATGCGTCAGCGCAAGAGGACTATGACACCACCATATCGATGCCGCGACAGTCCTATACGGCCTCCGCATATTGGTATCGAGCCAACCTGGAATTCAAGACTGGGCATTATTATCGGGCGGCAGAAGATCAAACAGAATATCTCTACTTCACTCAGAAGGAGAATCAAAATATCAAGGGGATAGCGACACAGTATCTCTGACTGCACGACTTTCTGCTGCAGACAATTCGCTCGGAAGGCGCCAGGACGCAAGAGACACGTACCAATATACCGGCGAGCGACATCATTGCCACGACCAACGCCTGGGGTCTCCATCTGGATGCGTTGGACTACGGCCGTGTGCCAGATCAAACCCCGGGGATCCGAAGCAGCGGTCCTGCAAGCGGGCTGTGACGCACTTCGCACGGTCGCGCGGTTGTGGAATCAGGGAGACACCGACGGCGTGAACCCCGTGACCGTCATTGCGGACCCGGCCGATGTGGAGAAACCTCAACGCAGCGCACCGAACGCGCCGCCATTACCTTGCCCACTGCAGAAAGTGGTTCCGATCGAGCCGTGGCGCATCGCACGCTTAGCCGAACAGCCCCGCCACCCAATGAACGATCCCCAGATTGGTCAGATCGTTCCACGTAGCGAACACAAACAATCCCGCCAGCAGTGCCAGCCCGGCCCGGAAACCGATCTCCTGCGCCTTCACCGGCACCGGCCGGCCATAGATCGCCTCGGCGAGATAGAACAGCAGATGTCCGCCATCCAGCACCGGGATGGGAAACATGTTGATTAGACCAAGATTGACCGACAGCACGGCGATGAACGACATCAGGCTCGCCAAGCCAAGCTGGGCCACCTGACCGGAGAGCTGTGCAATCCGCAGCGGCCCGCCCAGCTCTTCAGCCCCACGTTTGCCGCTCAGCATTTGCGCCACGCCCTGGACGGTCTCCTGCGTCACCTGCCAAGTCTGTACCACCCCCTGAGCCACGGCGGTGATCGGATCCAGCCGGTGGTATTCCACCTGCCCACCACGGATGCCCAGGATTCCCGTCGGCGCCCCGCCCCCGGCGGATTGGCTGCCAACGGTCGCCACCACCGACTGCTCGCCGCTGCCCCGCTTGATGGTGAGCGTCAGCTTGTCGCCCGGGTGCGTGCTGACGATCCGCTGCACGTCGAGGAATGTCGGCGTCGGCGTTCCATCGATCGCTTCGATCCGATCCGAGGGCTGCAGGCCGGCGGCCGCGGCAGGCGAATCGGCCACCACTTCGGCCACCACCGGCAGGGCCAGAGGCTTGCCGACACTGGCGAACAACACGGCGAACAACACCGCCGCCAAGATGAAATTCGCAATCGGCCCCGCCGCGACAACGATCGCACGGGACAACACGCTCTTGTCATGGAAGGTGCGCCCCGGCAGCCAGCCCGCGCGGACCTCAGGTGAAACCGTGTCCGGCCGCTCGAGACCGTGCAGCTTCACATAGCCGCCCAGCGGCAACCACGCGAGTTTCCAGACGGTACCAACCTTGTCCGTCCAGCTCGCCAGCGCCTGCCCGAATCCGATCGAGAACACCTCGACGTGCACGCCCCGCCAGCGCGCCGCGGCGTAATGGCCGAACTCATGCACGAACACGAGCACACCCAAGACCACGATAAAGGCCAATCCGGACTGCACGACGCCCTGTATATTATGGAACACGGAACCGCTCCTTCAGGCGGCGCGCGCCGCAGCAAATCCTATGGCAGCGCGACGAGCCGCCTGGTCGAGGGCAATCACGTCATCGAGTGTGTCCGCCGCCGGCGCCCCCATCGCGTCCATGACGCGGGACACGGTCCCGACGATGTCCAAAAACCCGATTCTGCGTTGCAAAAACGCTTCAACCGCGACTTCATTCGCGGCCGACAGAATAGTGGGAGCCCCCGCCCCCGCTCGCAAGGCTTCCCGCGCCAGGCGGAGCGCTGGGAAGCGATCCATGTCCGGATTGGCAAAATCAAGCCGCGCCAAGGCCGCCAGATCCAGCCGCGGCGACGGCGTGGCCATCCGCTTCGGCCAGGCCAACGTGTGCGCAATCGGGATGCGCATGTCGGGCGAGCCGAGCTGCGCGACGAAGCTGCCGTCGTGATAGCAGACCAGGCCGTGGATCACGGATTGCGGGTGCACCAGGACCTCGATCTGCTCCTCGGCCAGCCCGAACAGCCGCGCCGCCTCGATCACCTCCAGGCCCTTGTTCATCAGGGTGGCCGAATCGATGCTGATCTTCGCCCCCATCGACCACACCGGGTGCTTCAACGCCGCTTCCGGCGAGGCGACGGCCATTTCCTCGAGGCTGGCGGTGCGAAACGGCCCGCCCGACGCCGTCAGCACGATCTTCTCGACCGCCCCGCGATTGCCGTCGGCCAGAGACTGGAAGATGGCATTGTGTTCCGAATCGACCGGCAACAATGTCGCTCCGGCTTCCTTGACCGCGCGCAACATCACGTTGCCGGCGCAAACCAGCGCTTCCTTGTTGGCCAATGCCACCGACCCGCCGCCCCGGATTGCCGCCAACGTCGGTGCCAGGCCGACCGCGCCAGTGATGGCCGCCATCGTCCAATCGACCCGCAACGCCGCTGCCTCTTCAACGGCGTCCGCCCCCGCGGCCACCACCACGTCAGTGCCAGACAGGAGCTGCCGGAGAGCCTGGTACTGAGCGGGGTCGCTGATCACCGCCCGTTCGGCATTCAGCGCAATCGCCTGCTCGGCCAACAGCGTCGCATTGCGGCCGGCCACAAGCGCCCGCACACGAAACCGTTGCGGTTCCGCAGCCAGCAGCTCGATTGTCTGGGTGCCGATACTTCCGGTGCTACCGAGGACCGTTACGGAGCGCGGAGGGCTGGAGCTCATTCCCAGAACAGTACACCACGACCAAGCATCAACGCCAGCAGCGCCACAAACGGCGCGACCGCCAACAGGGCGTCAAGCCGGTCCAGCAGGCCCCCGTGACCTGGGATCAAAGCGCCGGAATCCTTCACGCCAAAGTGGCGTTTGGCCCAGCTCTCCGCCAGATCGCCCAACTGGCCGATCGCGCAGAGCACCATGCTCATGGCGGCGATCCAGCCAAATCCTGCATGACCATGAAACACCCAGTCCGCCGCGACCCCAACCAGGACCGCAGCCGCGATCCCACCCACCGCCCCCGACCACGTCTTTCCAGGCGAAATGCGCGACGCCAGCTTCGGCCCACCCACCATCCGTCCGACCAGATAGGCGCCGATATCGCTCGCCCAGACCAGCAGCATGACGAACAGCAGGTTGGCGCGCCCCACCAGTGGGTCGCCCCGCACCCACAACAACCCCAACGCCGCCAGCAGAATCCAGGCCGTGCCGCCGATCAACAGGCCACACGCACCCCTCGGCCGACACAACCGGGCCCATTCCACGACACCCAGCACGGCCGCCGCCACGACCAACAGAACGAAGGCCATCCCGCCGAACCACACGCAGGCCAGGGCAATCGGCGCCAGCACCGCGGCCGAGATTGCCCGCCGGCGCAGGTCCCGCCATCGTGCCGGCGCGTCAGGCTGGCCTGGCGCCAAAGCGTCGCTCCCGCCGCGCATACTCAGCCAATGCCGCGGCGAAATGCGCCTCATCAAAATCGGGCCACAACACGTCGAGAAACACCAGCTCGGCGTACGCCGCCTGCCACAACAGGAAGTTGGACAGCCGCTGCTCGCCCGAGGTGCGGATCAAAAGATCGGGATCCGGCATGCCGGCGGTGAACAGAAACCCCGCGAACGCCGCCTCGTCATTCCCATCAGGGTCGAGCACGCCGGCCTGCGCCGCATCCGCCATCGCCCGCGCGGCGGCGGCGATCTCCGCCCGTGCGCCATACGACAATGCCACCGTCAAGTTCAGCCGCGTGTTCGCCGCCGTCGCCCGCTCGGCCTCCTCCAGGTCGACCTGGATATCGTTCTCGAAGCGACTCCGGTCACCAATGATACGAAGCCGCACGCCATTGGCGCCCAGCTCGGCGATTTCCGTCCGCAGGTAATGGCGTAGCAGCCCTGTCAGATCGAGCACCTCGCCCGCCGGCCGACGCCAGTTCTCGCTGGAAAACGCATAGATGGTCAGCCACGACACACCATGCCTGATCGCGGCCTCGATCGTGCGCCGCACCGCCCGCGCGCCCTCGCGATGGCCGGCAATCCGTGGCAACCGCCGCGCCGCGGCCCAGCGGCCATTGCCGTCCATGATGATGGCAACATGACGCGGCGCCCGGGCCGCACACACGGCCGTCGCCTCACGATCAACGACGTCCCGCGCGCTCACGGACATACGGCACTCGACTCCGGGTCAAACCTGACGAATGTCCTTTTCCTTCTCAGCGAGCGCCTCATCCACCCGTTTGACATACGCATCGGTCAGTTTCTGCACTTCGGCGGTCCAGTTCTTGGCCGCGTCCTCACCGACCTCGTGCTTCTTCTCGAAGCCCTTGATCTGCTCCATCCCGTCGCGCCGCACACCGCGCACCGCAACGCGCGCGCTCTCGGCATATTTATGCGCCGTCTTCGCCAGGTCGTTGCGGCGTTCGGTCGTCAACTGCGGGATCGGAACCCGCACCAACTGCCCATCCGCCGCCGGATTCAGCCCCAACCCCGAGTCGCGAATCGCCTTCTCCACCGCACCCACCAGCGAACGGTCCCACACCTGCACCGTCAGCATCCGCGCCTCCGGCACGCCAACATTGCCCACCTGGTTGAGTGGCACATCGCTGCCATACGCGTGCACCTTCACCGGCTCCAGCAGCCCAGGATGCGCACGCCCCGTGCGCAATCCATTGAATTCGCGCTTCAGCGTCTCCAGCGCGCCATCCATCCGTCGCGTCAGGTCCTGCTTCAACGCGTTGAGGTCAGCTACCATGCGCGTCCTCCATTCTGCTCATTGCGGCTCGATGATCCGGGTGAACCGTCCCTCGCCGCGCATCACCTGGGCAAAGGCGCCCGGCGCATGGATGTTGAACACCACGATCGGCAGATGGTTCTCCCGCGCCAGGCTGATCGCCGCGGCGTCCATGACCTGAAGGTCCCGCGACAGAACGTCGAGATATGTCAGCTCGTCATAACGTTCGGCATCCGGCACCTTGCGCGGGTCGGCGGAATACACCCCATCCACCTGCGTCCCCTTGAACAGCGCCTGGCATCCCATCTCGTTGGCCCGCAACGCCGCCGCAGTGTCGGTGGTGAAGAACGGATTGCCGGTCCCCGCCGCAAAGATCACCACGCGGCCCTTCTCCATGTGTCGCTCGGCACGCCGGCGGATATACGGCTCGCACACCGACGCCATCGGAATCGCCGACTGCACCCGCGTCGGCACATCGCGCTTTTCCAGCGCACTCTGCATCGCCAGCGCATTCATCACCGTCGCCAGCATGCCAATATAATCAGCCTGAGCCCGCTCCATGCCGGTGGCGGCCGCGGAAACCCCGCGAAAGATGTTGCCGCCGCCGA
>DATHNE010000255.1:0-6770 GCA_035486355.1 Acetobacteraceae bacterium | reverse complement strand
CTGCGAGTTGGCCGGCGGACGCATTTGCAGCGGGCCGTGGTAGTTCTCGTTGAGCTGCTGGGCGTTCAGACCCTCGACTTTCGAATCGCCGGTGTCGTTGCCCATGTCATTGCTGTGATCGACGTTGCTATAGGGCGCGCTGGCATTCGCCGCGAATGCGGCGGGCGCGAAGGCAAAAGCCGAGGCCAAGGCAATCGCCGCAGCCTGCAAGATCCTGGTCGGGGCCATAACAAACCTCCTGCAATATGGCTCACGCGCATAAACGCCGGTGCGCGGCGATGGTTGCATCACGATGACTGACCCGATTCCCGCGCGCTGGAGCGACCTGCGGCGGTTCACATTTGCGCGCGTGGCGCTGGGGCGGGCGGGCAATGGGCTGCCGACCGGGGCGCATCTGGCCTTCCAGGCGGCGCATGCCGCAGCGCGGGACGCGGTGCATGCGGCAATGGATTTCGCGGCGCTGGCCACGATGTTGCGAGGGGGTGGCATCAACAGCGTGACGGTGCACAGTCAGGCGCCGGAGCGGCAAACCTATCTGCGGCGTCCCGACCTGGGGCGGCAATTGCTGGACGCCGATCGGGCGCTGCTGGTCGCGCAGCCGGGCGCGATCGCGTTCGTGGTATGCGACGGGCTGTCGGCGACCGCGGTGGCACGGCATGCGGCTGCCGTGCTGATGCGGGCCGTGCCGGCACTGCAACGTCAGGGCATCCCGGTCGCGCCGGTGGTGCTGGCGACGCAGGGACGCGTGGCACTCGGCGATGCGATTGGCGAGGCATTGCAGGCCGAGGCGGTGGCGGTGCTGATCGGCGAGCGCCCAGGGCTGAGCGCCGCCGACAGTCTGGGCATCTATCTTACCTGGCAGCCGCTGCGCGGTCGGACGGATGCGGAACGGAACTGCATTTCAAACGTGCGGCCGGAGGGGCTGCCGCCGGACGCCGCCGCGGACAAGCTGTTGTGGCTGATCGCCGAGATGCGACGGCTGCGACTGACTGGCATCGGACTGAAGGACGAACAGGGCGCGGCGCTGCTGGGACTGTCGTAATTTTTGTTCTGGTAGCGAATATGTTGAACGCCTGACGCCGACCGGCGGCGCGGCATATTGCCCTCGTCATAACTGTTTCCAGACGCAAGGGTGACCGGTGAAGCTCACACGCTGCCCCACACCTCGCGCGCCACCTCCACACACAGGCGCAGCTTCGCCCATTGCTGCTCTTCGGTCAGCAGATTCCCCTCCTCGGTGGACGCAAACCCGCACTGCGGCGACAGCGCCAACTGCTCCAGCGGCAGATACTTCGCCGCCTCGTCGATCCGCCGCTTCAGCTCGTCCTTCGTCTCCAGCTCACCGGTCTTCGACGTTACCAGCCCCAGCACCACCACCTTATGCCCACGCGGCACGAACCGCAGCGGCTCGAACCCGCCCGCCCGATCGCTGTCGTATTCCATGAAATACGCATCGGCATTGATCTGGTTGAACAGTACCTCGGCCACCGGCTCGTAACCGCCCGAGGCGACCCAGTGGGATCGGAAATTGCCGCGACACAGATGCATGCTGATCGTCATGTCGGCGGGCCGGCCGTCGATCGCCTTGTTGATCATGTCGCCATAGATCTGCAGCAGGTTCTCGACATGCTCGCCGCGCGCCACCAGCCCGGCAATCTGTTCGGGGTCGCACAGATAGGCGATGTTCACCTCATCCAATTGCAGATACCGGCACCCCGCCGCGGCAAAGCTCTGCACCGCGCCCTGATACGCCGTCGCCAGGTCGACGAAGAACATGTCCATATCCGGATAGGTCTTCGCATCGATCGCCCGCCGCCCGCCGCGGAAATGCACCACGCTCGGCGACGGGATGGTCTGCTTTGGCACCGCCGTCGCGACATGCGCGGCAACACAGCGGTAGTCGTCCACCATCACCGGCTTGTTCCAACGGATCGGCCCGGTGACCCGCAGCGCGAGCGGCAGCGGCAGATTGCCCTTGAACATCACTTTCTGGTCAGGTTCGTACAGTTCCACCCCATCCAGGCCAGACACGAAGTCGAAATGCCAATATGCGCGGCGATACTCCCCGTCGGTCGCAGCGCGCAGTCCGATCTCCTCCTGCTTGCGGATCGCCACCGGGATGCAGCGGTCCTCCACCGCGCGCAGCGCCTCGGCGCTCATCGTGCCGGCCTTGCGTGCCGCGCGCGCCGCGCGCAGCTCGCCCGGGCGCAACAGGCTGCCGACATGATCGGCGCGGAATGGGGGACGGGTGCGCGGCGCGGGGGACGCTTGGGCGGCGGCGCTGGACATCGTTGGTTCCTCCGGTCCGGTGGGACGTTTTCCTGGCCATGCGCCCGTGCTCACAGCCGTGTCAACACAGCACGGATGGCATAGACCCGACACAAACGAGCGCTTATCACGGGGTGCCACGGCCAGACCTGTCGGAGCCTCCGTAAAGTTTGATGCAACTCCCTCGCCTGCTCGCCCATCTGGCCGAGCTCTGCCATCGCCGCGCCGTGCTGGTCTGTTTGATCGGCGCGCTGCTGGCTGGATTCTCCGCGCTGTATGCGTCTGGCCATCTCGGCGTCAGTACCGACACCGACGATTTGTTCGCCGCCAGCCTGCCCTGGCGCCAGCGTGCGATCGCGTACAACCGGGATTTCCCGCAGTTCAACAACCTGCTGGTCGCGGTGGTCGACGCACGCGAGCCGGAGGAAACCGATGCCACGGCGGCCGCACTCGCCCAGGCGCTCGCCGCGGACAAGGCGCATTTCCTGACAGTGCGCCAACCTGACGTGTCACCCTTCCTGCGCAAGGAAGGCCTGCTCTTTCTTGACACCAAGCAGCTGTCCGGCCTGCTGGACCACACCATCGACGCGCAGCCGTTCCTGGGCCAGCTCGTCGCCGACCCCACCTCGCGCGGCCTGTTCTCCGCCCTGGCATTGCTTGGCATGGGCGTCACCAAGGCCGGCGTCGACCTGGCGCCCTATGCCACCGCGTTGCGCGCTTTCCACCAGGCGATGGCGGATGCGCTGGACGGCCATCCCAAGCCGTTGTCCTGGCAGCGCTTGCTCGGCGGCAACCTGTCTGACCTTGCCGGGCAATACCGGTTCGTCCTGGTGCAGCCGCGGCAGGATTTTGGCGCCCTGCAGCCCGGCGGCGCCGCCACCCAAGCGATGCGCACGGTCATCGCCAACCTGCCCTTCGTGAAGTCGGGCGACGCGCGGGTGCGGATTACCGGTCAGATCGCGCTCGCCGATGAGGAATTCGCCACCGTTGCCCAGGGCGCCGTCGAGGGTTTGATCGGCAGCGTGCTGCTGATCACCGTGTGGCTGTTCCTGGCCGTGCGCAGCTGGCGGCTGATCGTGCCAATTCTGCTGACGCTCGGCCTGGGGCTGTTACTGACCCTGCTGTTCGCCTCGGTCGCGGTCGGCACGCTGAATCTCGTCTCGGTCGGCTTCGGCATCCTGTTCGTCGGCATCGCGGTGGACTTCGCCATTCAGTTCTCCGTCCGCTACCGCGAGCGGCGGTTTCAATTCCCCGATACAGGCGAGGCGTTGCGCCAAACCTCTGGCCGGGCCGGGGTGCAGATCCTGGTCGCCTCGCTGGCCACCGCCGCGGGCTTCCTCGCGTTCGTGCCGACCAAGTTCGCCGGCGTGGCCGAACTCGGCCTGATCGCCGGCGTCGGTATGCTGATCGCGTTCGCCTGCACCGTGACCTTTCTGCCGGCTGCCATCAGCCTGTGCCGCCCGCGCGCCGAGGCCGCCGAGGTCGGCTTCGCCTGGGCCGCGCGCCTCGATCCTGTCGTGGCGCGCCGGCGCGGTCCGATCTTGGGCGTGTTCGCGGCCCTGGCGCTGCTCGCGCTCGCCGTGTCACCGCGGCTGAGTTTTGATTCTGATCCGCTGCACACCAAGAACCCGAACACCGAGGCCATGCGCACGCTGCGCGACCTGATGGATTCGCCGCTGACCAACCCCTACAGCATCGACATCCTCTCCCCGAACATCGCCGACGCCGCGACGCTGGCAACGAAGCTGGAGAAGCTGTCGACCGTTTCGCAGGTGATCTCGCTGCAAAGCTTCGTGCCGGAGGATCAGCAGGCAAAACTCGCGTTGATCGCCGATGCCGACGACATCCTGGCCCCGACGCTGCAAGCGCCCAGCAAGGTCGCGCCGGTGACGCCCGAGCAGATCCGTCTCGCCGCGAAGACCGCGCTGTCGCAGATCGATCCTGCTGTCGCCAAGCTGCCGGCGGGGCATCCTTTGTTTGCCATTCGCGACGACCTGCGGCGGATGGAGGCCGCGCCGGACGCGACGCTGCTGGCCACCGAGGCAGCGCTCACGCGCTTCCTACCGCAGGAGCTCGAGCAGCTCCACGATGTGCTGTCGGCCCAGCCGGTGACGGCGAAGGATGTGCCGCCGGATATGGCGCGCGACTGGGTGCTGCCGGACGGCCAGGCCCGGGTGCAGGTGATGCCGAAGGTGACGGGCGAGAGCAGTCGGGAGCTGCGCGTGTTCGTCGATCAGGTGCTGAAGGTCGCACCCGACGCGGGTGGGTCGGCAGTGACGATCGAGGCCACCAGCGACACCATCACCGGGGCGTTTCGCTCGGCGGCGATCCTCGCGGTGATCGCAATCACCTGCATTCTGTTCGCCGTGCTGCGGCGGGTGCGGGATGTGTTGCTGGTGCTGGCGCCGCTGACGTTGTCGTCGCTGTTGACGTTGCTGGTCGCGGTGTTGCTGCCGTTGCCGCTGAACTTCGCCAACATCATTGCGTTGCCCCTTTTGTTGGGCGTTGGCGTGTCATTTAACATCTATTTCGTGATGAACTGGCGGAGCGGGCAGGCGGCGATCCTCGGCTCGGCGACCGCGCGCGCGATTCTGTTCTCGGCGCTGACCACGGGCACCGCGTTCGGTTCGTTGGCACTATCGATGCATCCCGGCACTGCCAGCATGGGCAAGCTGCTGCTGATCAGCCTCGGCTGCACGCTGACGGCGAGCCTGGTGTTCATCCCCGCACTGCTGGCCGCGGTAAAACGCCCCACCTGGTAGGGCGAAATGCCCTTCGCATTCCGCCACTTCGTAGCGATGGCGGAATAGCTGCGCGACGCCGCCCTACGAAGGGCTCAACGCCTTGGCATACGCGGCGACCGTGGCGGCGAAGCCCGTCCCCAGCGCGTCCGCTGTCAGCTCGTGCCCGATCGAGGCTTCCGCCAGGAACGGCACCGCGGCCATCAGCGGCGGAATGTTGTGCAGGTTGAGATCGTGCCCCGCGTTCACCACCAGCCCAAGGTCGCGCGCGCGCGCCGCGGTCTCACCGATCGCCGCCAGCAGCGCGGCATGCGTACCGGTGCGGAACGCCGCGGCGTAGCTGCCGGTGTAGATTTCCACCCCGTCCGCGCCCGCGTCCTTCGCCCGCGCCGGCACCGAGGGATCCGGATCGATGAACAGCACCACGCGGCAGCCCAGCGCCTGCGCCGCCGCGATGGCGGGCTTCGCCAGCGACATCTGCGCGGCATCGAGCTCCCAGCCTTCCTCCGACGTGAACGCATCGGGCGCATCCGGCACCAGCGTCGCTTGTGCGGGCCGCACATCGCGCAGGAAGCCGGCCATCCGCCCGTCCGGATAGCCCTCGATATTGAACTCGACCCGCGGCTGCAGTGGCCGCAGCAGCTCGGCCAGCGCCGGCACATCCGACCCGCGGATATGCCGCTCATCCGGACGCGGGTGCACCGTGATCCCCAGCGCACCAGCATCCAGCGCGATGCGCGCGAAACGCCGCACGTCCGGCACGCCAGTGTGACGGGAGTTGCGCAGCAGCGCGACCTTGTTGAGATTGACACTGAGCCTGGCCATGCGCCGATGCTAGCGCAGCCAGCACGGAGAGGGAAAACGGCAATGCAACCATCCGGGCCGACCGTGACGCCGATCGGCGATGCGCTTGGCGCGCGGATCACCGGCCTCGATCTTGCGCGGCCGCTGACACGCGAGACGCTGGGGTTTGTGCTGCGTGCGATCGGCACCTATGGGGTGCTGTGTTTTCCGGACCAGGATTTCGATCCCGCGGCGCAGGCCGCGTTCAGCCGGCAGTTCGGGGAGCTGGAGGTGCATGTCTCGGGCGCGTTCCAGGTGCCGGGCCAGCCCGAGGTGATGATCCTGTCGAACGTTATCGAGAACGGGAAACCGATCGGGTTGGGCGACGCGGGGCAGGACTGGCACACCGATATGAGCTTCAGCCGGACGATCGCGTTCGTGAACGTGCTGTATGCGCTGAAGGTGCCACGGCGCGATGGCCGGGTGCTGGGTTGCACCGAATTCTGCGACATGGCGGCAGCCTTTGATGACCTGCCGCGGGCGCTGCAGACGCGGCTGGCAACGCTGACCGCGACCCATGATTTCGAGAAGTTCTGGGAGATGATGCGCGCCCGTGCCGGCGACGGCACGACCCGCGCGCCGTTGACCGAGGCGCAGCGCCGCAGCAAGCCACCGGTGTCGCAGAAGATGGTGCTGACGCACCCGTTGTCGGGTCGGAAACTGCTCTACGTCAATCCCGGCTACGCCACGAAAATCGACGGATTACCGCGCGACGAAAGTGATGCACTGTTGGAATTCCTGTTCGCGCATCAGACCCAGCCGAAATACCGTTACGCGCACGTGTGGCACGAGCACGACGTGCTACTGTGGGACAATCTGCGCACCATCCACAATGCGGTCGCCGACTATCGCGCCGACGAACCCCGCTATATCCGCCGCTGCCAGGCGATGGCCGACCGCGTATTCCAGCCGGAGTTC
>DATHNE010000254.1:0-4891 GCA_035486355.1 Acetobacteraceae bacterium | reverse complement strand
GTGCTGTTCCTCGGCTCGACCTCGATTGTGTCGATGCCGACGGACATCTTTCCTGAGATCAACATCCCCGTTGTGACCATCGTCTGGCAGTACACCGGGCTGTCGACGCCTGAGATGGAGCAGCGCGTCACGACCTACAGCCAGTTCGCGCTGTCCTCCAGCGTCAACGGCATTCAGGACATCGAGGCCCAGACGTTGAACGGCATCTCGGTGCAGAAGGTGTTCTTCCAGCCGGACGTAAACCTCGACCTCGCGATTTCGCAGATCGTCTCGGCCACCAACTTCATCCGCGTGCTGATGCCGCCGGGCATCCAGGCGCCGGTTGTGGTGCAGTACAATGCATCCAGCGTGCCCGTGCTGCAAATCGGGCTTTCGTCCGACACGCTGAACGAGCAGCAACTCTACGACTACGGCATCTACCGCCTGCGCCAGCAACTCGCCCCGATCCACGGCGTGACGCTGCCGACGCCAGCCGGCGGCAAGTACCGCCAGATCATGGTCGACATCGACCCGCTCAAGCTGCAGGCCAAGGGGCTGACCCCGCTCGACGTCGTCAACGCCGTTAACGCCCAAAACCTGACTCTGCCGTCGGGCTTCGCCAAGATTGGCGACACCCAGTTCACCGTGCGCACCAACGCGGTTCCGACCTCCATCGACGACCTCAACAACATCCCGATCAAGTACACGGGCGGAGCCACCGTGTTCGTCAAGGACATCGGCCAGGTGCATGACGGCAACGCCGTGCAGCAGAACGTGGTGCGCACCGACGGCCACCGCTCGGTGCTGCTCTCCATCATCAAGAACGGCAACGCCTCCACGCTCGCCGTCGTGAATGCGGTGAAGGACGCGCTCGTCACCTCGCGTGCCGCCGCGCCCCCGGGCATGACGATCAAGGAGCTGTTCGACCAGTCCATCTTCGTCAAGGCATCCATCGTCGCGCTCTTGAAGGAAGGCGCCATCGCCGGTGTGCTCACCGCGATGATGATCATCCTGTTCCTCGGCTCCTGGCGCTCGACCTTGGTGGTGATGATCTCGATCCCGTTGTCGATCCTCACCTCGCTGGTCATTCTCTATTTCATGGGTGAGACCATAAACACCATGACGCTCGGCGGGCTCGCGCTGGCGATCGGCATCCTAGTCGACGACTCCACCGTGACGATCGAGAACACGCACCGGCTGCTCACCGAGGAGCACACGCCACTGCCCTCGGCGACGCTGCACGGCGCCGCCGAAATCGCGGTGCCGACACTGGTATCCACGCTCGCGATCAGCTGTGTGTTCACCTCGGTGGTGTTCCTGCACGGGCCGGCGAAGTACCTGTTCACACCGCTTGGGCTCGCGGTCGTGTTCGCGATGCTTGCGTCCTACGCGTTCTCGCGGACGCTGACGCCGATCACCATCGGGCTGCTGCTGAAGAGCGAGAGGCACCGCGCGGAGGCCGAAAGCGGCTTCTTTGCGCGGGCGTTTGCGAAGTTCGAGCAAGGCTTCGAGAAGATGCGCACGGCCTACACCGAGATCCTCACTGGCGCGCTGAAGCACCGCTTCATCATCCCTTGCATCGCGGTGCTGATCCTGGCGCTCGGCGGCACGCTGTTCTTTTTCGTCGGCCGCGACTTCTTCCCGCTGATCGACGGCGGCCAGATCCAGCTCCATGTGCGGGTGCCGGCCGGCACGCGCATCGACAAGACGGAGGCGATCTTCCAGCAGGTGGAAGACAAGATCCGCGAGGTAATCCCGGAAAACGAGCGCGACCTGATCGTCGACAACATTGGCCTGCCGGCGCGCTCCTACAACTACGCCTTCGGCGACGGCACCGCGATGGGCGTCAACGACGGCGTGATCCTGGTGGCGCTGAAGGACAACCACAAGCCGACCGCGACCTACATCAAGAAGCTGCGCCAAGTGCTACCGGCGGAATTCCCGGAAAACATCTTCTATTTTCAGGCCGCCGACATGGTGACGCAAATCCTCAATTTCGGCATCCCGGCGCAGATCAATGTGCGCACGGTGGGCTACAACCGCGCCAACAACCTGCGCATCGCGCGCGAAATGCAGCAGAAGATCGCGGCGATCCCAGGGCTTGCCGACGTGCACCTGCAGCAGGAGATCAACGGACCGGAGCTCTTCGCGGAGATCGACCGCGCCCGCGCCAGCCAGCTCGGATTGACGGTGAATGATATCGCGCTCAACCTAAACACCTCGCTCGCCTCGTCGCAGCAGGTATCCCCAAATTTCTGGACCGATCCAGCCAACGGGACACCCTACTATCTCGCGGTGCAGACGCCCGAATATCGCACCGACACCTTCAACGACCTGAAGAACACCCCGGTGACTAAGTTCGCGGTCGGCAACAATGGCAGTCCGGTGCCAGGGTTGCTCAGCAACGTCGCCACGCTGAAGCGCGACTCGATCGCCACTAACACCAACCAGGCCAACGTGCAGCCGCTATACGAGATCTACGCCAATGCCGACGGCCGCGACCTCGGCTCGCTTCAGACCGAGATCCAAAAGGTGATCGACCAGTACAAGCCTCAGCTGACCGCCGGGAACCGGACCGAGGTGGTGGGCCAGATCGACAGCATGAACTCGGCGTTCCGCGACCTCGGCATCGGCATCCTGTTCGCAGCGGTGTTTGTTTACCTCTTGATGGTAGTAAACTATCAGACCTGGGGTGACCCGTTCGTGGTGATCCTCGCGCTGCCGGCGACCTTCTGCGGCATCGTCACGATGCTCTACATCACCAACACCACACTGAGCGTGCCCTCGCTGATGGGCGCGATCATGGCGATCGGCGTCGCCTCGGCGAACTCGATCCTGCTGGTGACCTTCGCCCGCGAGCAGCAGCTCGCCGGCCACACTGCGTTCGAGGCGGCGATCGCCTCGGGCCGCACCCGCATCCGCCCGGTGCTGATGACGGCGACCGCGATGATCGTCGGCATGATCCCGATGGCGATCGGCGGCCCGGGCGAGGAACAGAACGCGGCGCTGGCCCGTGCTGTGATCGGTGGGCTGCTGTTCGCCACCCCGACCACCCTTTTTGTGGTACCCTACCTTTTCGCGCTGCTGCGCAAGGGCAACGACGGCAAGCCCGCGCAGGGCGTCTTCGCAGAGGACCCGGTATGAACGAGCTCGCCCCGCCCCCGGACAACGGCGTCCCGGTGCACGAACACCCGGTTGATCACCAGTCCGTGCAGACGTCCACGCAATCGAAAGGCAACGCCGGCCGCACCATCCTGGCCTTCGTGGTCATCGCCGTTCTCGCCGGCGCGCTGGGCTATGGCTTCTGGAAGCACTACACGCTGCACGCCGAGGTAATGGCGACCGCAGAGGCGCGGCGCGACTCCGTGCCTTCGGTGCGGACCGCGGCGGTGCGCGCTAGCGATCCGTTCCGCATCGCGAGCTGGCCAGGCACCACGGAAGCCTTCGAGCAGGCCAATATCTATGCCCGCGCCAGCGGCTACATCTCCAAGCGCAATGTCGATATCGGGAGCCGGGTGAAGGCCGGCGATCTTCTCGTCGAGATTACTGCGCCTGAGATCGAGCACCAGATCGCGCAGGCGGAAGGCACACTGACGCAGCTACGCGCCAGCCTCGAGCAGGCAAAGGCCAACCGCGACCTCGCCCAGGTGACCTGGGACCGCGACCGCAAGCTGGTGCAGCAGGGCTGGACCACTGCGCAGCAGGGCGACACCGACCGCCTGACCCTGCAGTCGCGCGAAGCTGCGGTGGGGGTCGCGACCGCCAACATCGTCGCCCAGGAGGCGCAGCTGCGGGTGCTGAACCAGCAGAGGGTGTATCAGCGCGTGGTGGCGCCGTTCGACGGCGTCATCACCCAGCGCAACATCGACGTCGGCAGCCTGGTGCAGGCGGACGCCGCCAGCGGCACCTTTCTGTTCGCACTGCTGCATGCGGACGTCATCCGCATCCAGCTCTACGTGCCGCAGGACGACGCCATCGGCGTCGTGCCGGGCACGCAGGCGGTGGTGCGCGTGCCGGAAATCCCGGGCCGCGACTTCTCCGGGAGCGTCGCCCGCATCGCCGACGCGCTGCAGCCCGGCACCCGCACGCTCCTGACCGAGATCGACGTGCCCAACCCGGACCGCGCGCTGTCGCCGGGGATGTACTGCCGGGTGGAATTGAAGATCCCGCGCAAGACGCCGTCGCTGATCGTGCCGTCGGAGGCGATCATCTTCAACCGCAACGGGCTTTCCGTTGCAGTGGTCGAGAACGACACCGCGCGGATCCGCAATGTCACGGTGGTGCGCGATTTCGGCACCTCGGTAGAGGTCAGCGAGGGCGTCGCCGCGGGCGACAAGGTGATCCTGAACCCGCAGGTCGATCTCGCCGACGGCCGCAAGGTGACGATCCGGCCGGATTCGCCGAAGCCAGACCAGACGAAGAAGTCGTAGGGTTTAGGCACGCTGTTTCCAATGTCGTCATGGCCGGGCTTGTCCCGGGCATTCACCGACGTACCTCTGTCGGAACGCGGTTGCGCATCCTGGTGTCATCAGACCAGATCAACTCGCCAGGATCTCGGATTATTACGAAAACCACCGTGATCTGATCGAGGGCGACGTGCCTGGCTGGAACTGGCCGCGCTGCGGTCAGACGATGATTTTGACGGTTGGGCCCTCCGGAGCGGGGAAGTCGACCTGGTCGGTGGAGCAAGGAATCGGGGTCGTCTCTTCGGACGAAATCAGAAAAGAAATAAGTCCTGATGGTGAGACCCCTGGAAGCCAGGCTGGCATCTTCCGCAAGGTCCGGGCCGCCAGCTCAAAGGTCCTAGAAGACGGGCGGGACGTCATCGTGGACGCGATGCATATCCTGTCCGAACATCGGCTACGGCAGATCGCCATTGCGCCGCCTGACATCCGGATCAAGTACGTAGTCA
>DATHNE010000253.1:0-12957 GCA_035486355.1 Acetobacteraceae bacterium | reverse complement strand
ACCCCGTGTACCTGTTAAACTCGCCCTACCCCTCCCCCTCATTGTGCCCTGGCAGCACAATGGTCAGCATCAGCGCGCTCAGGCTCTTGCCGTGCGGGTCGATCGCCAGCGAGCGCGTCACCCCGCCCCCCAGCGCGTTCTCGATCACGAAGTTCAGCGCCCGCAGCTGCGGCAGCTCATACCGCCGCACCGGCCCCGGCGTCAGATGCCGGAACCGCGCCAGCACCAGCTCCGGCGTCAGCTCGCGGCGCAGCACCTGCCAGCCCGCCTCGCTATAGGCGGTCACCGAGATGTTCGAGGTGTTACCCTTGTCGCCCGCGCGGGCATGCGCCAGATCGTAGACAGGCACGCTCATGCGGCGCGCTCCACGATGATCTCCGGCCGTACCCAGTCACGCGGGATCAGCACCGATTTCACCGCCAGGATCTGACGGGCACCGAAATTGACGCCGCCACCGGCGCCGGTGGGGCCCTGCATGTGCAGGCTGCGCACCTCGGCGCCGACCGCTTCGGCAGCCTTTTTGTCGGGCGTGCGCGCGGCGATGCGCAGCCGCACCTCGTAGGGCTCCGGGCAAAGCGACGCGTCGTTGCCGTGCAGCGAGTTCATGCCGATCAGGTCGATGCGCATTTCGTCGTACGTCAGGCCGCGGCGGCGCAGGCGTTCCTGCACCACCTCGATCCCCAGCTTGGCGCGCGCCACGGCGTTGATGCCGGCGAAGCCCATCTCGCCGCTGCCCATGTAGCCGTCGAAATAGCCGATCACGACCTTGTAGGTGGGCGTGCGCGGCTTGCCCCGCGCGCCGGTCAGGGCGACGCGGTCGTTGTCAACCTGCCGGAACGTTACGCCAGAGGCGTCCAGCACGCAGTCGGGTGTGATGTAGGCGGCGGGGTCGTGCATTTCGTAGAGCAATTGTTCGGTGCATGTTGCGATGTCGAGGCGCCCACCGGAGCCGGGGGTTTTCGAGACCTCGACGCGGCCGTCGGCCCAGACATCGGCGAGCGGATAGCCGAGACCGGCGAGGTCCTCGACCTCCTTCTTGCCGGGATCGGCGAAGCAGCCGCCGGTGAGCTGACCGGAACATTCCAGCAGATGGCCAGCGAGCGTGCCGTTGGCGAGCTTGGGGTAGTCGTCATACGACCAGCCGAACGCGTGCAGCATCGGGCCGAGGAACAGCGCGGGGTCGGCGACGCGGCCGGTGATCACCAGGTCGGCGCCGGTGGCGAAGCCTTGCGCAACCACATCGGCACCGAGATAGGCGTTGGCCGAGGCCATGCGCGGCAGCAACGATTCCAGCGGCGCGCCGTCTTCCATCAGCGGCAGCTCCGGGTGCGCGCGCATGATGTCGGTGACCTCGTCGCCCTGCACGACGGCGCAGGTATAGGCAGGGCAACCCCAGTCAGGTGCGTGCTGGCGCAGCACACGCGCAGCGCCCATCGGGTTGGCGGCGCCCATGTTGGTGACGACCTTCACCCCGCGTTGCAGGGCCGGGGGCATGATCGCTTCCATGCGCTCCAGCAACACCGGCGTGTAGCCCTTGGCCGGGTCCTTGGCGCGATCGAGGGTTTCGCGGGCGATGGTCCGCTCGGCCAGGCATTCCATGGCGAGGTAGTCGAGGTCGCCGCGCTCGACGATCTCCACGCCGGGCGGGATGCGGTCATCCGCGAAGCCGGCGCCACAGCCGATCCTGATCTTGTCGCGTGCCATTGGATCCCCCGTCGGCACGCATGGTACGCGACCTGGCGATGGTGGCCAATGCCGGGTGTCGATCGCGGTTGCGAGCACAGTCGCGTGAGACATGCAACTCATGTTTGCATCTGCGTGACGCGCCGGCGCTACTTGCTGCTAATTCGCAATAATTTGCAGCTTGCGGTGCACCGTCAGGCGCGCCCACAGGCATGGGGGAAATCATGTCCGACGCCAAGCCAACCAAGGGCGCTGCCAGCCCGTTGCCATGGCCGAAAGATCCGCCGCCTGGCTGGCCAGATAAACAACCCTGGCCGCCGGTGCTTCACACCGCCGGGCAGAAAAATGCATCGAGATGTGCGTGGCCGCCGGCGGATCGTTGAAGACCTGTGCTCTCATCTGCATGATCCTTGAGGGCGTGATCGAATTCCCTATCTCGCCGAACACCGCTGGCGTGCTGCCGCCTCCGCCCCCACCACCGGTGGGCGACGGTATGGCCGCGCCATTGCGGCGATCGACGACGAAGTCATTACCGGTCGGAAACAGGTGGCGCAGCACCGGTCCAATGCGATCGCCGAACTTCAGCGTGCGGCGAGCAATCGCGCGCAAGGCGACGATGTCGCGGCCGATGGGTTTGTACGCAGTGCGGACCGGGAGAATGCCAGGGCGCGTGAGATCGAAATCGGAATCAAGGGCAAGGAACGCGCGAAGGCCCGCGTGCAGGCGGTACGGTAACGGCCGCCCGCCGTTGCGTTCGTGATCGGGCGACGATGGGTTTCACCCCTCGCCTTCCCCGCCAACGCGGACCAGATGCCGTTCGATGCGCCGATCTGGGATCTGCCACATGATTGTGATCCCGACATAGATCGCGACTGCCGGCCACACGTTGACGAACGCCAGCACCATCGCAGCAACACACCCTGGCAGCGACAGCTTGCCTTCCGGTCCCGCTCGATCGCTGTCGCCAGACCGCCGCTCCGACCATCCGCAGCAATGATGCAGTGCTCCAGCGGCCAATAGCCCGCCCGCTCATCAGCAGCACGAACCCGTACGGTGCCAAGGGCAGTGCGAGGAACCCCACCGCATCGATCCACCACATCACGAACGGCACCAGAGACAGCCGAACAGCAGGAACAGATTGGCCCACAGCACCACCCTGTTCATGTGCCGCTTGCGGCCAACCGGGACAGCGTGGCGGTCACCGGTACCTTCAGGTTCAGCACCATGGTGGTGATGATGATCGCGATCACACCGTCGGTGAATGCCCCCAACTGCCCCTTGCCCATGCCGCGCCTCCCGATCAGTGGATCGCGCAGTGGTGATCCCGACGCACCATAGCGTGATGTCCGGCGTCGCGGCTGGTCATCATTTCGCCATCCGCGCGATCGCCCATTGGAAACATGAGGCTATATTGGGTCCTTCCTGTTCTGGCCGTCACCGCCTGCTCCACGCCGCGCCAGCAGGCCGTCGCGCCCCCTGCCCCTCCCCAGCCTTGCGAGCAGACCGGCCTGGCGTCCTGGTATCGCGTGGCACACCAGACTACAGCGACCGGCGAGGCACCGTCACCCGGTGCGATGGTCGCCGCGCATCGCACCCTGCCGATTGGGACACGGGTGCACGTGACCGTGGTCGACACCGGGCAGACGGTCGTGGTGCGGATCGACGACCGCGGTCCGTTCGCCAAGAACCGCGTTATCGACCTGTCGAGTGCAGCCGCGATGCAGCTCGGCATGCGGCGGGGTGGTGTGGCCCAGGTGCGACTGCAGGTTGACACGCCAACCGGCAGCACCTGCCCGTTCGAGAATGGATAGCCCGGCCTCACGGTCCCGGCGTTTCGGCCTCGCCGCGTCCTCATGCTACTGCATGATACTGCGGCGCTCCGAGGGCGGGTTTTCCGGCGGATCGCGGTTCTCCTCGCCCGGCGGCCCGAAATACGGCTTGCTCAGCACGCCCTGCGGCAACGACGCCCGCTGACCGGGCAGCCCCGGTTGCGGCGTCACCGCCGGCAACGGCCGCGGCTTTCGCGTCGGCGTGGGTATGGCCGTCGTCCTTCTCGCGCGGTTGCACCTTTCCAGAACGCGCCGCCGGAGAAGGGTTGCTATCGGCGTGACGGCGGCTGGCGCATCAGCGGCCAGGGATCCGCCATGACGCCCGCGGGGACCTCGATCACTGCCGGCACGTCCGACTTGAACGCTGTGCGCAGCGCCTGCCGCAGCTCCGCTGGTGAGGTCGCACGCAACGCCAGCGCGCCGAAGCTGTCGACAAACTTCTGGAAGTCCGGATTGCGCAGGTCGGAGGCAATGAGCCGGTTGCCGAACGATTCCGCCTGGATGCGGCGGACGTTACCATAGGCGCCGTCGTTCACCAGCACGATGACCACTGGAATGCGCTGCTGCACGGCCGTCGCCAGCTCCTGCGCATTGAACAGGAAGCCGCCGTCGCCCGACACCGCGACCACCGGCACGTCCGGCCGCGCGACTTTCACGCCGATCGCCGTGGCAACGCCCCATCCCAACGTGCCCTGATACCCAGGCGAAATGAACGTGCGCGGACGATAGACCGGAAACACCAGCCGCGCCGCGTAGCCGAGCTGGGTCAGCTCATCGACGAAGATGCCGTCCTCTGGCAGCTCCGCGCGGATCGCGTCCAGATAGCCGATCTGCGGCTGCAGGATCGCGGTGACCTGCTGCTGCTCGGCCCGCAGGTCGGCGATCTCGGCGGTGCGGGACTCACGACGACGATTATGCGCGGGCAGTGCGTTGCGCAACAGGCGCAGCGCGTCGGCGGCGTCGGCGGTGATGCCGATGGTGGGGCGCGCGATGCGGTCGAGTTCGTCCGCGTCCGCATCGATCCGCACCACCTTCAACGCCGCATCCGTGCCCCATTGCTGCAACTGCACCTGCAACCGTGTGCCGACGGCCAGCACCACATCGGCCTTGCCCCACAGCTTGTGGCCCATCAGCACGTTGGCGGCCAATGGATGACGCGCGTCGACGATGCCCTGCCCCATGCGATGCGCCACCACTGGCGCCTGTAGCAGCTCGGCGATCGCGGTGACCTCGGCACTAGCGTGCTGCGCGCCACCGCCCACGATGATCAGCGGCGCCTGCGCCTCGCCCAGCAGTTTCGCGGCGCGGGCGATGGCATCGGGATCAATCTCGGCGATGTCGGCCGCGGCGGCGCCGGGAATGTGCACCGGCGCGCGGCGCGCCAGCACGTCCAGCGCGCATTCCAGCGCCACCGGACGTGGCCGGCCGGACTGGAGCTGACGGAACGCCTCGGTGACCTTCAGCGGCGCCTCATGTGGTGCGCGGATGCGGTCTGCGTGCTTGGTCAGCAGCCGCATGATCGCGAGCTGATCGGGCAGCTCGTGCAGATGACCGTAGCCGCGACCGATGGAGCCCTGCGCGATCTGACCGATAATCGCCAACACCGGCGCGTTGGTGGCGTAGGCGGTACACAACGCCGCGGTGGTGTTGAGGAAGCCGGGGCCGGGCACCACCGTGTAGGCGGCGGGCTTGCCGCTCGCCATCGCCTTGCCCAGCGCCATGTAGCCGGCGCCCTGTTCATGGCGCGTGTGGATCGGACGGATCTTGTCGCCGGCGCCGTGCAGCGCATCGAACAGGTAGTCGTTCTGCACGCCTGGCAGGCAGAAGATCGTGTCGATGCCGTTGGCCACCAGGCTGGCCACGATGGCCTCGCCAGCGGTCATCACGGGGGGCGTTGTCATGTGTGGCGTCTCCGTTCCCGGGTGTTGCGGCGGACCCTAGTGGCGGGGCAGCCTGCTGACAACGTGGGAGCGGGACGATGAACGAGCGGTTGGCGACGCGGATCGGCGGCCTGAGGCTACGCAATCCGGTGATCTGCGCGTCGGGCGAGCCGGTGATGACCGAGGCCGGGATTCGCGCGGCCTTGCGTGCCGGGGTGGCGGGGGTGATCGCGAAATCCGTGAATGAACGGCCGGAGGCGGCGGCACAACTCGATCGCGCGGACTACGTGGAGCTGGATGCGTCGGGTGCACCGGTGCGGCACGGGGTTTCGTTATTCAACCGGTCTGGTCTCGCGCAACGCGATGCCGCGGAGTGGTTTGGCGCGATCGCCGCGCTCGATCGCGACGCCGCACGCAATGGGCAGTTCGTTGCCGCCTCGATCGTGCTGGCTGGGGCGGATGGCGCGGTGGAGATCGCCGGGCTGGCGCGGAAGGCCGGGTTGCGGGTGTTCGAGCTGAACGTCGGCGCGCCGCATGCGTCGGAGGCCACGCCAGGGGCGATCGCGCAGGAGACGGATCCGGAACGGCTAACAGAGCTGGTGGCCCAGGTGCGCGCGGCGACCGCAGGAATGCAGTTGTGGGTGAAGCTGACGGGGTTGTCGTCGAATTTGCCAGCGCTGGCGGTGGCGGCGAAGCAGGAGGGCGCCGATGCCGTATGCATGATGGGGCGGTTCATGGCAGTGGTGCCGGATCTGGAGACCCTGGCGCCGGTGTTGGGGACGTCCGCGGCGTATGGTGGCGGATGGGCGTTGCCAATCGTGTGCCGGTTCCTGGCGTTGAGCCGGCGCGCGGTGGGCGAGGCGTTTCCATTGCTGGGGACGAACGGGGTGCGCAGCGGGGAGGATGTGGTGCGCATGGCGTTGGTGGGCGCGTCAGCAACAGAACTGTGCTCTGTGGTGATGCACGAGGGGTTTGGCGGGCTGGCGCGCGTAATCGCGGAGCTGGACGCGTGGCTTGCCGCGCGTGGAATGCGGTTCAGCGAGCTGATCGGACGCGCCGCGGATGCATTGCAGGGGTATGGCGCGCAGGCAGAGGTCGTGGGACGGTGGAAGGTATTTGTTCCGCCGGAGACAATCGCCTGACAGCTCTCTTGTCATGCAATGCGAGGCGCGAAGCGACGAAGCGATCTGGTGCCACACAGGCTCGAGATTGCCGCCTCGCTTCGCTCCTCGCAACGACAGTGGCTGTCACTCCGCGGCTTGCGCGACCTCGGTGGCCAGTTTCCGTACCCGCAGGATCGCGTTCGGGCGCAGAGATTCCGGTGTCAGCAGACCCAGCGCCCCAGCCACCGACCAATACGCATGGTCCGCATGGCGAACGATCATGCACTCGGTCGACACGCCGATATGCTGTCCCTCGAGCGAATGCGCGCAGGCGATATGTGCGATCTCCTCCGGCAGGCCCACCGCGAGGCACACATAGGTGCCGAACACCGTGTGGCGCAGCGTCGGCTGGCCGGTGGCCGACGGATCATCGGCCCAGCGGGCAATGTTCACAGAATCGAACTCATACGGCTTGCCGACGTCGTGGCACAGCGCACCGGTCAGCACGACGTCGCGATCGATCCGCACTTCGGGCCGCTGTGCGATGAACGTATCCGTGATCTGCAGCGCTAGCCGCGCGACACCGCGCAGATGGTCGGCCTGGCTGCCGCGCTTCAGCACGTTCATCCCGGGATTGCCGCCGGGTTCGATGTCGCTGATACGGCCGAAGCTGGAATGGGCCAGGGCGAAAGCCCAGGCCTCGATCGCCTTGGTGCGCAGTGCGAGGTTTTCGATCTGCTCGATTTCCGGCAGGTCTTCAACCACCGTGCGTCGCAGCGCGTCGGTGATGGGCTTCTGTTGCGTGACGTAATGCAAGGCCATCGTGGTTCCTCCCGGGTCAACGCGGCGGCAGACTATCAGCCCGTGCCGTTGATACAATCGGCGGAGCTGGTGCGAAGGAGCAGCGCATGTTCGGCGACGACGCGATCCTGGGCCTGGTGGATGTGCAGCCGACCTTCATGCCGGGGGGCGAGCTGCCGGTGGCCGACGGCGATGCCGTGGTGCCGGTGATCAACCGGTTGCTGGCGGGCGTGTTCGCGCATGCCTTCGCCACGCAGGACTGGCACCCCCCAGGGCACATGTCATTCGCCAGCGCGCATCCCGGGCGGCAACCGTTTGAACCGATCGAGGTCGCGTATGGAACGCAAACCCTGTGGCCGGATCACGCGTTGCAGGGCAGCACCAACGCGGCGATTCATCCCGCAATCGATCTGACGAGGGTCGAGGTGATCATCCGCAAGGGGTTCCATCCTGCGATCGATAGTTACTCGACGTTCTTCGAGAACGATCGCGCCACGGCAACGGGATTGGACGGTTGGCTGCGGCATCGCGGATTCCGCCGCCTCTTCCTGGTCGGGCTGGCGACAGATTTCTGTGTCGCCTGGTCAGCCGAAGATGCGGTCCGCCTGGGCTACGATGTGACGCTGATCGAGGATGCCTGCCGCGGCATTGGCCTGCCGACCACGGCGGGGCGCACCACGTTGGATGATGCCCATACGCTGCTGGCGGGGCTTGGCGTGCGCTTCATCCGGAGCGACGATCTATCCTGAAGCTTGGGAGATACGCCGCATGAAGATGACCGCCGCCGTGCTGCGCACGCAGGGCCTGCCGCGCCCTTATGCGACCAGCAAGCCGATGACGATCGAGCAGGTTGATCTCGATCCGCCCGGGCCAGGCGAGGTGCTGTACAAGATCATCGGCGCCGGGCTCTGTCATTCGGATTTGTCGACGATCGAGAATTTGCGGCCGCGCAAGCTGCCGTCCATTCCCGGCCATGAAGCCGCTGGGATCGTGGAGCAGGTCGGGCCCGGCGTGACCGCGTTCCAGCCGGGCGACCATGTGGTGAGCGTGTTCGTCTCCAGCTGTGGGGATTGCCGCTACTGCAACAACGGGCGGCCGAACCTGTGCATGAGCAGCTTCACCGCGCGGGCCGAGGGGACGTTGACCTCCGGCGCCCGGCGGCTGCGATTGAATGGGGAGTTGCTGCATCACTACAGCGGGCTGTCGGTGTTCGCGCAGTACGCGGTGGTGATGGAGAACGCGCTGATCCGCATTGATGACGACGTGCCGCTGGAAGACGCGGCGATCTTTGGCTGCGCCGTCGTCACTGGCGTGGGCGCGGTGTTGAACACGGCGCAGGTGCCGCCGGGCGGGCAGATGGCGGTGGTGGGTCTGGGTGGTGTGGGGATGAACGCGCTGCTGGGCGGCGTGGTGGCGGGCGCCGAGCGGATCGTGGCGATCGACATCAACCCGGAGAAGCTGCGCATCGCGAAGGAACTGGGGGCGACGGACACGTTCCTGGCCGGGAACGAGGATGTTGTGAAGGCGGTGAAGGATGCGACGGATGGTGGTTTGGATTATGTGATCGAAACCGCGGGTTCCATCCCGGCGATGACCCTGGCCTACGGCGTGACCGCGCGCGGTGGCATGGTGGTCAGCGCCGGGTTGCCAGCCAGCACCGCTCAGTTCAGCTACCTGCATGGCGCGCTGGTAACCGAGGAGAAGAGCATCCGTGGCAGCTATATGGGGAGCTGCGTGCCGCGGCGTGACATTCCTCGGTTCATCAACCTGTACAGGCGCGGCAAGCTGCCGGTGCAGAAGCTGCGCAGTGGGTTCGTCGGCTTCGAGCAGATCAACGAAGGCTTCGACAAGCTGGCGGACGGATCGGTGTTGCGCCAGGTGCTGCGGCCGCACGCATGAGCGGCAGCTTCACTTTGCGGCCAATCGGCGTGTTGCACACACCGTGGACGACGATCGAGACCTGTCCGCGCAATGGGCGGCAGCCGGATCCGCCGCCGGTTTGCACGGTGCAGGTATTTGCGGATTTCATCGACGGGCTGAAGGATATCGAGGGGTTCTCGCATCTGATCCTGCTCTACTGGCTGGGTCAGGCGAAGATGCCGCGGCTGCGCTTCAAGCCGCCGTTCGATGATGTCGAGCGCGGGCTGTTCACCACGCGCGCGCCGCATCGGCCGAACCCGATCGGGCTGTCTGTGGTGGCGTTCGATGGGATGGACGGGGCGGATCGGCTGAAGGTGCGTTATTTGGATTGCGTGGATGGCACGATGCTGTTGGATATCAAGCCGTACCTGCCATCGACGGATGCGGAACCGGACGCGACGATGGGGTGGTTGGCGCCGTTTCGGACCCGGACGAGGTCGTAGAGGCGGCTGACGCAGGCCCTCAGGCTGGGACCGGCACAGTCCCTTGCAGCATGAGGCGATAGAGGTACCGCCGCTCGCTCATGTCGTAGTTCGTGTTGGCCTGGTGCATCACGCTGCGGTTGTCCCAGATCACCATGTCGCCCGGGCGCCACTGATGCCGGTACTCGTAGATCGGCTGCGTGGCATGTGCCATCAACTCCCGAATCAGCACCAGGGCATCATCGTCCGCCATGCCCTCGATCGCTTCCATGCGCACGGGATTGAGATACAGCGCCAGGCGGTGATTCTCCGGATGGCGCTGCACCAGCGGATGAATACCAGGCGGCGGCACATCGCGCAGGCTCGCCTCATCGATCTTGCCGAGCGTACGCGGACTGTATTTGCTCTGATATACGTGCATTGCCCGCAGGCCCTTGATCCGGTCCTTCATCGCCCGCGGCAGATCATCATAGGCGTGGTGCATATTGACATAATGCGTGTCACCGCCGCGCGATGGCAGTTGCACCGCGAACAGGGTCGTCGCCTTCGGTGGACGCGGATGGTTGGAGTGGTCGGTGTGGAACGTCTCCCCCGGAATAATCCGCTTGCCGTTCACGATCTCATCGTTGGAGACGTAGTAGACGTCCGGGTGACCGGGAACGTGATGTTCCTTCTTGTCGTGCTGTTGCAGCACCCCAAACACCTGGGCTGCAGTCTTGAACTGGGTGGGCGTGTAGTCCTGGTCACGGATCACCAGGACGTGATGCTTGACGAAAGCCTGATTGATCGCGGCGTGCGTGTCGGCATCAATCGGTTCACGCAAATCGACGCCACAGACTTCGGCGCCGGTGTGCGCGGTCATGGCTGTGATCGTGTAGGCCATGGGCTGGATCCTCCGTCACACGCGGCGCTTGCGGGCCGCTTTATAAGTCACTGGGTACGCTAGGCACGCGATCGGACAGGGTCAAGCAAGGTGTCCACGCCAAGGCTGCCGCCGGGCGGGTCGATCACGAACAGGATCTGGATGGTGATCAGGAAGAAGTAGGTCCACGGCCATTCGCCCGGCGCGGAATACAGGCCAAGCCACAGGTTGAGCGCCATGGCCGTGCCCAGCAGCGCACCCAGCCGCGTGAACACACCCAGCATCAGCGAGACGCCGATCGCGACCTCGATCAGGTAGACCAGCGGACCGAAGATACTGATGTGCGGCAACACGATGGTGCTGACGAGATCGCTCTGCAGCGCGATCGAGGCATGATCGACCATCTGCCGCATCCAGTAGATCAGCCCGTCCTCGTTCGGTGGGATCTTCCACAGTGATTGTTCCCACCACATCGCACCGATGACGAGGCGCACGATCCAGATACCGAGATGCCGCGCCGTTCGTTGCGTCGGGACACGTCGCCGCGCCATGAACGCGATCACGCAGCTTCCCACCAGCAGCAGCCAGAACACGGGCGTCGGCCAATCGGGTTTAGTGAGGAAGGCCAGAACATCGTACCATGGGTTGGGTCTCATGACGATCGCTCCAGTGCGCGCCAGGCGCGCGCCGTGGCGGCAAGCAGCGTGAGCGCATCGTGCGCGCCGTTGCCCTCGCCTTTCTCGAAGTCTCCCTCGATCTGCGCCATTTGGTTGGTCACGTGCGCGAAGCAGACCACCGGTTTGTTGCGCGCACGGGCGAAGGCGTAAAGCGCCGCGGCTTCCATCTCGACCGCGAGTGCACCATGGCCGCGCGCCTGATCGATCGCCGCCTGGGTCTCGCGGAACGGCGCGTCGGTCGTCCAGGTGGTGCCTTCGAACACCGTCAACGACGTTGCGGTGGCAGCGGCCATGATCGGCGCCATCAGCGCGGGATCGGCCGCGGCGAAGAGCGCGGGGGGCAGATAGTGGTGGCTGGTACCCTCATCGCGCAATGCGCGATTGATCAGGATGAAATAGGGCGTGGGACCGGTTTGTTGCACCTGCCCGGCCGAGGTGATGCTGACAAGCAAGCCGCAGCCGGAGGCAAACATCTGCTCCGCCACGAGCACGGCGAAGGAGGCTCCGACCGCGCAGCCGAGGACGCCGAACCTCTCGCCTTCGTGTTCGAAGCGATACAGGTCGGTGTGATAGCAGGCCCAGGTGGGACAGAGCTGCGCGCGCCCCTCGGTCCGCAGCAGGCGCACCAGGTCGCCGTCCGGGTCCAGCACGCAAATCTCGGGGATGGAATCCGTCAGTCGCCGCTTCTGCCGACGTGCCTCACGCAACAGGTTCTCCGGCCGGAACACCGACGGCGCGGTGTAGTCCTTGTCCCCGAACGGCATCCGGTAAGGACCGTTTACTCCCATATCGGCGTCATGGGCGGTCACGCCGATGCCCGCAAGCCCGGCGCTTCATCCGGCAAGGGTAGCGCACGCGGCGACACCGGAGTGGATTGCACGATCGAGGTCGTGGTCTGACCGAACGCAAGAAACCGATCCAGTACCGTATCGAGCTGCTTGATCGCAGCAATCCGCAATTTCAGCACGAAACAGTCCTCGCCGGTGACACGATGGCATTCGATCACCTGCGGCGTGCGTTTTGCCAGGTCGATGATCTTTTGCAATTGCCCGGGCGCGGGGCGCAGACGGACGAAGGCCAGCACCGGATAGCCAAGCGCGGCGGCGTCAAGTTCCAGCGTCGTGCCGGTGATGATGCCGGCTTCCTCCAGCCGTTGCAGGCGCTCGCGCACCGCCGGGGCGGACATGCCGACACCGCGCGCCAGATCTGCCACGGCGGCGCGTGGGTCGCGCTGCAACAGGCGCAACAGCTCGAGGTTTTTAGTGTCGCGCAGCGGGATGGCGACTTGAAGGTGCATTGTCCGAATCCCCTTCAGATCGAAGGCAGAAATCAAATACCACTTTTGACTTCATATTTCCATCGGCAGGCCCAACCTTCATCCTTCCAGCCATGCAAAGCCGCGCCATCCTCGCCCCTGCCCCACCGGCCCAGCGCGTCGCCGATGGTGTGCCACCGCACGCGTTCTTCCTGGTCAGCGCGCTGTTCCACTATCTCGGCCCGTCTTTTGCGGTGTTGTTGTTCGCGCGCGTGGCACCGCTTGGTGTGGCGTGGCTGCGGATCGCTAGCGCGGCCATCGTCTTCGGCGTCTGGCGCCGGCCCTGGCGTTACGCCCGCGCGCTATCACTGCGCGACCGGCTGGTGGTGGTGGCGTTGGGCATCGTGCTGGCGGCAATGAACAGTTGTTTCTATCTGGCGATCGCGCGATTGCCGCTGGGCACCGTGGGCGCAATCGAGTTCCTGGGACCGATTGGCCTCGCCGCCGCCGGCATGCGCCGTGGGC
>DATHNE010000252.1:0-10672 GCA_035486355.1 Acetobacteraceae bacterium | reverse complement strand
CCAAAGCGCCAGGTAGGCAACCGGATGTTCGGCGGCGACTCGACGCATATGCCGCTGAAGCTCAACACCTCGGGCGTGATCCCGCCGATTTTCGCCAGCTCCATTTTGCTGATTCCAGCGACGATCGCCGGGTTCTCCCAGGGCGGTGGCCCGGGCTGGCTGCAGTTCATTGGCACGGGGCTGGCGCCGGGGCAGCCGTTGTACCTCGGGCTGTATGCGGCGATGATCATTTTCTTCTCGTATTTCTACACCGCCGTGGTGTTCAATCCCGAGGAGACGGCGGACAACCTGAAGAAATACGGTGGCTTCATCCCGGGCATCCGCCCTGGCATCGCGACCGCCGAGTATTTTGACCGTGTGCTGACACGGTTGACCACGGTGGGTGGCATCTACCTGGTGGCGGTCTGTCTGCTGCCGCAGATCCTGATCACCGACTATGGGCTGCCGTTCTATTTCGGTGGCACATCGATCCTGATCGTGGTATCGGTCACCATGGACACCGTGACGCAGATCCAGTCCCATCTGCTCGCGCATCAATACGAAGGTCTGATTCGCAAGACCCGGACGAAAGGGCGGAGATGATCCTGATCCTATTGGGCCCTCCCGGCGCAGGGAAGGGCACGCAGGCGAAGCGTTTGCAGGACCGTTTCGGTATCGCGCAAATTTCGACAGGCGATATGTTGCGCGCCGAGGTGGCCGCCGGCACGCCGATCGGCCGCGAGGCCAAGGCGGTGATGGAATCGGGCCATCTGGTGTCGGATGACATCATCATCCGCATGCTGGGCGGCCGGATGGGTCAGCCGGACTGCGCCAAGGGCTTCGTTCTCGATGGGTTCCCGCGCACGGTGCCGCAGGCCAAGGCGTTGGACCGGCTGCTGGCGGAAAAGCATCTGAAGCTGAACGCGCTGATTGAGCTGAAGGTGGACGACGCGGCGCTGGTCGACCGCATTGCTGGCCGCTTCACCTGCGCCAATTGCGGCGCGGGGTATCACGATACATTCCAGCCGACGAAAGTGCCCGGCGTCTGCGACAAATGCGGGGCGCACACCTTCACCCGCCGCCCGGATGACAACCGTGAGACCGTCAAGGCGCGTCTGGAGGCGTATCACCGCCAGACCGCGCCGATCCTGCCGCACTACGCGGCGCAGGGCGCCTTGCGCACTGTGGACGGCATGGCAGGGATCGACGACGTGACGCAGCAGATCAACGCGATCCTGGCGGGATGACGCGTCAGGCGGACTAGCCAGCATTCCGCTAGCGTCACGAAATCGTGGGATACTGCGCGATCCCGCCTTACGAGTTCTGCCATCGCGCGGCGGCGGCATCGTCGGCCTCGCGGGCATCCACCCAGGTTGCGGTGCCGTCGGCAAAAGCCTCCTGCTTCCAGAACGGCGCCTTGGTCTTCAGCCAATCAATCAGGAAGGCTGTCGCGTCCAGTGCCGCCTGGCGATGGGGCGAGGCTGCCAGCACCAGCACGATGTTCTCACCGGGCCGCATGGAACCGACCCGGTGGATCACCGTGCAGCCCAGCAGTGTCCAGCGCCGCTCGGCTTCCGTGACGATGGCGGAGATGGCGCGCTCGGTCATGCCCGGATAGTGCTCCAGCGTCAGCGCCGTGAGCTGGGGGCCTACGGCATTGGCGCGCACGGTGCCGATAAAGCAGCCGATGCCACCGATATCGCTGTGGCCCTCGGTCAGCGCGCGATACTCGGCCCCGACATCGAAATCCTGCGTTTGCACGCGGACGGTCGCCATCGCCTCACCCGCCGGTCACAGGTGGGAAGAAGGCGACCTCGTCCCCCGGACGGATCGGCGTGTCGGGGCCGGCGAAGTCCTGGTTCACCGCGCAGCGCACCGTATTGCGGGTCTGCAACGCCGCGGCACGGCGCGGGCTGGAGGCGGTGAGCCAGTCGACCAACGCGCCGACCGTCGCGACGTCGGCGGGCGGGCTCAGGCGTTCCTCGGCAGTCCCGGTGCGTTCCCGCAACCAGGCGAACCACAGAATGGTCAGGGGCGCGCGTGCGTCATCCGCCATGCAAACCGCATCACTTGGGGGTGGGCACGGTTTCCACCGTGCCGTCGGGATGGATGACGGTGCTGGTGCCATTGCCGTTCGGCACCACGATCGACTGCCCGCCCCCAGGCGTGACGATGGTCTGGTATTTTGTCGTGCCGCCGGTGGTCACACCGAGGCCCTGGTTGGTGGGTACCACCTGCCCGGGCTGCGGTGCCTGCCCGCTGGGGATGCCGGTGACGCTGGATTGCCCTGGCAAGGTTGCCGACGGGGCCTGGGAGGGCAGCGTGGGCATGTTGGGGACCGAGCTGGGCATGGGCGGTGTGCTACTGCCAACTGGCGGCATCGGCTGTCCGGTTGTCGAGCCGCCTTGGGTCTCCAGGTCCTCCAAGGTCGGCGGAGGCTGGATCGGCCCGGGCCACACATCTCCTGGCTCGGTGGCGAGCGGCTCGACATTTGCCGTCTCGCCCATCACCCGGCGGATGTTTTCGCTGTTGCCGGGTGGCAGGTTGGGGTTCGAGCCGGTGCTGAACGGCAGATCATGCCAGGTGTTGTACCCCCCACCGCAGCCGGTCAGCGTCAGCAATAGTGTGAGTAACGCAATAGGCCGCATGCGGCGAGGCTCCCAGCGGGACGGGTTGAGAAGGGGCCGGTCTCCGGCGGCCGGCGCACGGTTGGCGTGCCCGGGCGGAATGTGCCCCCGCGGCGGCATTCGCTCAAGACCGTATGTTCGCCTTCGAAGGCGGCCCGCCCTGCAGCAAGTAAAGATCGGGGGTTGCTCTGGATGGGCCGGAGCCGAGCCCGCTACCTAAGGCGGCGAACCGTGGAGGAGTATGGCGAGGTCTTTGTTGGATTGGATGCGTCGAAATTGGAGATTTCGGTGGCTTTGGCTGACGCTGGGCGCAACGGCGATGTGCGGTTTTACGGGGATATCAGTTCCCGTCCTGGATCGGTGACGGCGCTGATCAGAAGCTGGCGAACCTGGGGTGCGGTTGCATTTCTGCTACGAGGCCGGTCCGACGGGCGACGCGTTTTACCGTCATATCGTGGCGCTGGGCGAGGACTGCACGGTGGTGGCACCGTCGCTGATCCCCAAGCGGCCGGGTGAGCAAGTGAAGACCAACCGGCGCGACGCGATCAGTCTGGCGAAGCTGCCTCGCGCGGGCGAGCTGACGGCGGTTTGGGTCCCGGATCGGGGCCATGAAGCGATGCGGGACCTGGTGCGTGCGCGCGAGCACCCTGCTCATGCGGCTTGCGGTGTTCGCGCGAATGACACGATCCAAGCGGCGATCGCGGCGGGATCGTTCAGTGGCAGGGTCGACCGCGGGCAGTCCGGCAGGGGCGTGTCGGTAGCCACGGCGGCGACGTCGGGCCACTCGGTCCAGATCGGCGGCTTACCGAGAGCCGGGCGGTGCACCTCGAGTTTGGGGAATTCGTGGGTCTTGAACCCTTCCACCAGCACCAGATCCACCGGCTGCAAGCGGGCCAGCAGAGTGGGCAACGCTGGCTCGGGACCGTCCACCTCGTGCAGCAGCGCCCAGCGGGTCGCGGTGGCCACCAGCACCTCCCGCGCGCCGGCCTCGCGGTGGCGGAACGTATCCTTGCCCGGTCGGTCCATGTCGAAGCCGTGATGCGCGTGCTTGACCGTGGAGACACTGACGCCGTGTGCGCGCAACAGCGGGATCACCGCGGTGAGCAGCGTGGTCTTGCCGCTGCCGGACCAGCCGACGATGCCAAGGACGCGCACGGTGCGGTTACGGGCCAGGCGGAATCGCGTCCGCGCCCCGTGGGGCGGCGCGTGTGGTGTGACGCAGGCCGGCGGTGAGGTAGTCCCAACCGGTCACCAGGGTCAGCGCCGCGGCCACCCACAACATGGCCTCGCCAATCAGGCTGACCGGCAGGAAGGACAGGTGCAGGACCATCGCGCCGGAGTTGCCGGCGAGTAGCGTGCCGAGTGCCCCCATCTGAAAGCCGGTTTTCCATTTGGCAAGTTTCGTCACCGGCAGGCCGATGCGGATGCCGGCGAGGTATTCGCGCAGCCCGCTGACCAGGATCTCGCGCAGCATGATGACGATGGCGGGGTAGAGGCCCCAGGTGCTGAGCCGGCGCTCCCCCACCAGCAGCATCAGCGTGGCGCCGACCAGCAGCTTGTCGGCGATCGGATCGAGCATGCGGCCGAGGTCGGATTGCTGGCGGCGCCGGCGGGCGAGGTGGCCATCGAGCCAGTCGGTAATCGCGGCGGTGCTGAACAGGATGCAGGCGGCGAGGTCGGTGGCGGGGGTGTGCCATACGGTCAGCACCACCAGCAGGGGAATCGCGGCGATGCGAGAGAGGGTCAGAACGTTTGGCAGGTCGGTCAGCATACGCAAGCTAACCTAGGCGTGGGCACCGGTTCGCGCCAGAGTTGGACGCGTGATTGTTGGACGCGTGATATCGCGACCCCGGCCAGTTTGTCACCAGCGGCGAGGAGGGATCATGAACCGGTTAGGCTCAACGACGGCACCGTCTGATGCGGTGGAGCGGCGGCGGGTGAAGCCCGTGGTGTGCTATCCGGTCGAGGGATTGCCGCGCTTCGATGCGGACTTCTATGCAGCCGCGCGCGCCGGGATGACCAAGCTGTCGGAACTGACGGTCTCGCCGCGAGAGGGACGTGCCTTCACTGTGCCGGCGGGGCATTTGTTCCGCATTGTTAGCATTGAGGGGCCGCAGGTCGGCGACCTCAATCTGTGGAACGCGCACGATCTGTCGGAGCGGTTCTTCAGCGGCAAGACGCGCGCGCTGCATGCGACGCATGTCAGCACCGGCGACCGGCTATGGAGCACGTTGCCGCGCCTGCGTCCGCTGGCGACCATCACGCATGACACGCTGGACTGGTACGGTTGGGATGCGGATGGGGGTGGTGTGCACGACGTGATCGGGACCCGTTGCGATCCCTATACGAATCTGCTGCTGAAGGGATCGGAATATCATCACTGCTGTCATTCCAATCTGAGCCGGGCACTGGCGGCCGAGCGCGGCATGAAGGTCACGGACGCCGAGCTGCTCGTGCATGATGTGCTGAACGTCTTCATGTGCACCGGCTTCACGCATGACACGCATCAGTATTTCATGAAGGCGAGTCCGGTGCGGCCAGGTGACTTCATCGAATTCTTTGCCGAGATCGACCTTTTGGGCGCGCTGTCAGCGTGCCCCGGCGGGGATTGCGGCGCCAGCCATTCCGACGACGCGGCCAGGTGCTATCCGCTGCAGGTCGAGATCTTTCGCCCACGTGAGGGCGTGTTGGCGGGGTGGCAGTCACCGGCGGCGAGTGCGTATTCGCGCACGCACGGACTGGGATAAGCGCCGAAGATTATTCCGTCTTCAGCACTTCGCCTGCCAGATAGAGCGTGCCGCAGATCAGCACGCGCGCCGGTCCAGGTTCGCGCGCGATCGCGCCAAGGGCATCGGCGACATGCGGGCCCGCCCGGGCAACGCCACCCGAGGCGGCAATGATTGCCTCCACCGGCAAGGCGGAATGCTGCCCCGGCTCCGCCACGGCCCACAATGTCGCGGCGTGCGGCAGCAGCGGCCGCAGGAAGCCAACCGCGTCCTTGCTGTCCTTCATGCCAACGATCAGATGGATCGGCCGATCACGCCAGGTCGCCAGATGCGTCGCCAGCGCCTCGCCGGCTCCCGGATTGTGTCCGCCGTCCAGCCACAGCTCCCACCCCGGGGGCAGCGAGCGCGCCAGGCGACCATGCAGACGTTGCAGCCTTGCGGGCCATTCAGCTGCGGCGATGCCGACGGCAATCGCTTCGTCACTGACGGCCAGTCCAGACGCGCGCAGTGCCGCGATTGCGATGCCGGCGTTGTCGAGTTGATGTGCACCTGGCAGCGATGGCGGCGGGACCATCAGGCGCCCATCAACGTCAACGAAACGAAATCCGACCGCTTCCGGCGCCACTGCCCAGTCGTGATCGCGCAGCCACACGCGCGCGCCGATACGGCGCGCATTTTCCAGCAGTACGGCGGTCACCGCGTCCGGCTGTGCACCGATCGCCACCGGCACGCCCGGCTTCATGATGCCCGCTTTCTCCGCCGCGATCAGCTCCAGCGTGTCGCCCAGCATCTCGCGATGATCGAGCGAGATCGAGGTGATGGCACAGGCGGCCGGTCTCGCGACGACATTGGTGGCATCGCCACGCCCGCCCAACCCGACCTCCAGCACGCAGAGGTCTGCGGGTGTCTGTGCGAACAGATGGAAGGCCACCGCGGTGATCACCTCGAACACCGTAATCGGCGCACCACCATTGGTTCGCTCGACATGTTCCATTGCGTCGGCCAGCGCCGTGTCGGAGACCAGATCGCCTGCGATCCGAATGCGCTCGTTGAAGCGCACGAGATGCGGCGAGGTATAGACGTGCACGCGCAGCCCCGCCGCCTCAGCCATCGCGCGTAGGAAGGCGCAGGTGCTGCCCTTGCCGTTAGTACCTCCGACATGGATCACTGACGGCAAACGCCGTTCTGGATTACCGAGCTTGGCGAGCAGCGTCTGCAATCGATCCAGGCTCAAATCGATCAGGCGGGGATGCAGCCCGTGCAGACGAGCGATCACGCCCTCGATGCGACTGGAGGTCATTGTGCCGATTCCTCATGCCGGGGAACACCGCCGGGACACGTTCACGCCGCGGCCGATTCCTTCACGCGCAGCAATCCGATCAGACGTGTCAGCGTCGCCTTCAGATCCGTCCGCTTCACCACCATGTCAACGATACCGTGCGCCAGCATGTATTCCGCGGTCTGGAACCCGTCCGGCAATTTCTCCCGCACCGTCTGCTCGATCACCCGCTGCCCGGCGAAGCCGATCATCGCGCCGGGCTCGGCGATCTGGATGTCGCCCAGCATGGCGAAGCTGGCGGTGACGCCGCCGGTGGTGGGATCGGTCAGCACCACGATGAAGGGCAGACCCACATCCTTCACCAATCGTGTCGCGATCACCGTGCGCGGCATCTGCATCAGGCTGATCGCGCCCTCCTGCATGCGTGCACCACCCGAGGCGGTGAACACGATCAGAGGCGCTTCCTGCAACACCGCGAGCCGCGCCGCGGCGACGATGCCATCGCCCACCGCCGCGCCCATCGAGCCGCCGATGAACGCGAACTCCATCGCTGCCACCACGGCGCGATGGCCGCCGATCGTTCCGTGTGCGACCGCGATCGCGTCATCCAGATGGGTCTTCTCGCGCGCATCCTTCAGCCGGTCCGAATAGCGCTTTGTGTCACGGAACCGCAGCGGATCCACCACCGCCTTGGGCAGCTCGATCCGGGTGAAGCCCGCATCAAACGTCCACTCCAGCCGCTCGGTCGCGCGGCCGCGCATATGATGATCACAATGAGTGCAGACCTTCAGGTTGGCGATCAGATCGCGCTGGAAGATCATTTGCTGGCAGGCGGGGCATTGATGCCAGAGATTGTCCTGCACCTCCCGCCGTGTGAACAGTGTGCGGATCTTCGGACGAACGAATTCGGTCAGCCAGTTCATGCCGGAACCCTCGCACCGCGCACCGCCTCGGCCAGAGCGCGCACCTGATCCAGCACCTTGCGCACCGCGTCGGGCTTTGCCTTGCCAGTCTCGTCCAGATTTCCCGCCAGCGTATCGATCAGCGCTGAGGCGACCACCGCGGCATCCGCGATGCGTGACGCCGCGGCGGCCTGCGCCGGCGAGCGCACACCAAAGCCGATCGCGATCGGCAGATCGGTCGCCTTGCGGATGCGCGGAATCGCTTCTTCCAGATGGTCGGTGCTGGCCGCGCGCGTACCGGTGATGCCGGTGATCGAGACGTAGTAGACGAAGCCGGAGCTGCCTTCGAGCACGTGCGGCAGGCGCTTGTCGTCGGTCGTGGGCGCGACCAGGCGGATCACGTCGATGTCGCGCGCAGCCGCGAAGGGCAACAGCATGTCGGCTTCCTCGGTCGGCAGGTCGACGATGATCAGACCGTCCACGCCGGCGCCCGCAGCATCGTTGCAGAAGCGTTCGATGCCATAGGACAGGATCGGATTGAGATAGCCCATCAGGATGATCGGGGTTGCATCGTCCTCGGCGCGGAAGTCGCGCACCATGGCCAGCACGCGGGCGAGCTTCACACCGGTTTTCAACGCGCGTTTGCCGGCGGCCTGGATGATCGGACCGTCCGCCATTGGATCGGTGAACGGCATACCGATCTCGATCAGGTCGGCGCCGGCGGCGGGCATGCCGCGCAGCAATGCCATCGAGGTGGCGCCATCCGGATCCCAGGCTTCCAGGAATGGGATGAGGGCGCCGCGGCCCTCCTTCTTGAGCGCGGCGAAGCGGGTGGCGATGCGGCTCACATCGGCATTCCCAGATGTTCCGCGACGGTGAAGATGTCCTTGTCGCCGCGGCCGCAGAGATTCATCAGGATGATTTGATCCTTCGTCATGGTGGGCGCGAGCTTGGTCACATGCGCCAGCGCGTGTGCCGGTTCCAAGGCCGGAATGATCCCCTCGGTCCGCGTGCAAAGCTGGAACGCCGCCAACGCTTCCTTGTCGGTCGCCGACACATATTCCACCCGGCCGATATCGTGCAGCCAGGAATGCTCCGGCCCGATGCCGGGATAATCCAGCCCGGCGCTGATCGAGTGCGCCTCGATGATCTGCCCATCGTCGTCCTGCAGCAGATACGTCTTGTTCCCATGCAGCACGCCGGGCCGGCCGCCGGTCAGGCTGGCGGCATGCTCGCCGGTTTCAATGCCATGGCCGCCGGCCTCCACACCGATCAGGCGCACCGTCGGATCATCGAGGAAGGGATGGAACAGCCCCATCGCATTCGATCCGCCACCGATACAGGCTACCGCCGCGTCCGGCAGCCGCCCCTCGGCCTCGTGCAGTTGCGCCTTTGCCTCATCGCCGATCACGGATTGGAAGTCGCGCACCATCGCGGGATAGGGATGCGGGCCGGCGACCGTGCCGATCAGATAATACGTATCCGTGACGTTCGCGACCCAGTCGCGCAGCGCCTCGTTCATCGCGTCCTTCAGCGTGCCAGCGCCGGAGGTCACCGGTTTTACCTCGGCACCCAGCAACCGCATGCGAAACACATTGGGCTTCTGCCGCTCAACGTCGGTGGCGCCCATGTAAACGGTGCACGGCAGGCCAAACAGCGCACACATCGTCGCTGTCGCCACGCCGTGCTGGCCCGCGCCAGTCTCGGCGATGATGCGCGTCTTCCCCATCCGCCGGGCCAGCAGGATCTGGCCCATGCAGTTGTTCGCCTTGTGGCTCCCGGTGTGGTTCAGCTCGTCTCGCTTGAAATAGATCTTCGCGCCGTCGAGCTCTTCGGTCAGGCGCGCGGCGAACCACAGCGGGCTGGGACGGCCAACATAATGCGTCAGGTGCTTTTGCAGGTCGGCGGCGAACGCCGGGTCGGCCTTGGCCGCGTTGTAGGCCTGCTCGACTTCCAGGATCAGCGGCATCAGCGTCTCGGCGACAAAGCGCCCGCCATAGTCGCCGAAGCGGCCGCGGCCATCCGGGCCATTGCGCAGGCTGTTGGGCTTGATCGGGTGGTTCAAGACCGGGATCTCCTCTGCCGGGCGTCATAGCGCAGGCCCGTTCGATGGTCACCTGCCGGTCACATCCCCGGGTCACATCCCTGTGCCTCTCGCACATGCGAAGTGGCGGGGTGGCACAGGCGGGCTACCGGCGGGTAGATTGGCCGCTCTTCAGCCCAATCCGATCCCCGACTTGCAGGAGCCAGCGCGTTGACCCTTGCCGCCGACACGCACCCGACCCACCAGACCTGGAAACACCGTGCCACCGCGGCGCTGAGCGGGGCTGGGGTGCATGCCTCTCGTCCCGTTCTGGCCAATCTGCCGATGCCGGAGCTTGTCGCCGCCGCCGTGCGCCGCAACGAGGGCCGGCTTTCGGCTGATGGGGCGCTTATCGTGAACACGGGCGTGCACACCGGGCGGTCAGTGCAGGACAAATTCGTGGTCGATGAGCCGTCCGTCACCGCCGATGTATGGTGGGGCAAGGTCAACCAGAAGCTGGCGCCGCAGAAATTCACCCTGCTGGCCGCGCGCGTGCGCGCCTATCTGCAAGGCCAGGAGTTGTTCACCCAGGATCTGTATGCCGGGGCTGATCCGGCGCATCGGGTGCGGGTGCGACTGGTGACCACTGCGGCGTGGAACGCGCTGTTCGCGCGCAGCATGTTCATTCGCCCGCCGGCGGAAGATTTGCCCGGCTTCGAGCCTGACTACGTGATCCTGCATGCGCCACATTTCCAGGCCGACCCAGCCGTGGACGGCGTCCGCACCAGCACCGCGATCGCGCTGAGCTTCGAGCAGAAGCTGATCGTGATCGCTGGCAGCGAGTATGCCGGCGAGGTGAAGAAGTCGATCTTCACCGTGATGAACTGGCTGCTGCCCGCGAAGGGCGTGCTGCCCATGCACTGCAGCGCCAATATCGGACCTCAGGGCGATGTGGCGCTGTTCTTCGGCTTGTCGGGAACCGGGAAGACCACGCTGTCGTCCGATCCGCATCGGCGGTTGATCGGTGATGACGAGCACGGTTGGAGCGATGCCGGCACGTTCAACTTCGAGGGCGGCTGCTACGCCAAGGTGATCAACCTGTCGCAGGAGTTCGAGCCCGAGATTTGGGCGGCATC
>DATHNE010000251.1:0-36698 GCA_035486355.1 Acetobacteraceae bacterium | reverse complement strand
AACCACACGTTCACCGTGATGGTACAGAACCGCGCGATCCAACCGACGCCGAGCCAGGGTACCGATTTGAAGCCCAGTTCGTTCAGCACCCAATTGAACGCGGAGTAGGACGGATCGAACATCCACCACCAGGTCAGCGTGGACAGTGCCAGCGGAATCACCCATGGCACCAGCAGCAAGCCGCGCCAGATGCGCTGGTTCTTGCCCGGAATGTTGTGCATCAGATGCGCCAGGACGAAGCCGATCAACGCCTTGAACACCACCGCCGTGATCGCGAACAGGCAGCTTTGGAATATCACCAACTGGAACGTGTTGCGCTTCAGCAGGAAGGCGAAGTTCCCCAGCCCGACGAAGGCCGTCATCTTCTTGTTCAGCATGCTGAGATAGATCGCGTAGAACGCCGGATAGATCACCAATCCTGCGATCATCAGGATCAGCGGCAGGCACATCAGGAAGCCGATGGTCGAGCGGCGGTGCGCCAGCCGTTTCAGGCCGCCGGTGGATCGTGCCGGCGTGGCGCCCACAAGAACGTCGGCGGGAATGCTGGTGCCGTCAGCCATGAAGTCCTCCGTCGGGCGGTCGCGGCGCCCTCACATCGGGTTGTCGTCGTAGTCCCGTGGAGCCGCCGCCAACGCCGCGGGAACGCAAGACGCGAGAACGCGCGGCCAGTCCCACATGATCCTGGCGGCAGCTCATATCTCGGTCACTGGCATGGAACGGCGCGCCGCGCCGCATGGTTTTCATGTCGATCCCCCCGCTCGCCGGAATGTCCGGCAGACGCATTAGGCCCCGTGATTCGCCCGCGATGCATGCCGTTGGCGATTATTGCCGTGTGTCGAAGCAGGCCGACCCACGGTGCGACGTCATAGTTTCCAACAGAACTGGACCGCAGCGCAACGCCCGTTCTGGCGCCGCTGGGTCCGGCCAGACCAAGGACGCGGCGGGGGCACACGGCCCCCGCCCACGCGCTGGCGTCAGCGCGTATAGCCTTCCAGCTCGTCCTGCGCCCAGGCAAGGACCTGAGGGATCGTCTGGCCTTGCTTCAACCGCGCCAGCATCTGGTTGTGCACGGCACGGTTATAGATCTGCACCGCAACATCGGGTGATGCCTCGGTGCCGGTCAGAGACGGCACCTGCCCGCTCGAGGCGCGGATAGGGTAGTTGTAGACGGTGCCCTTCGGCGGCTCCACCTCTTCCCAGATCTTGAAGTCATTCAGCTTCGCGTAGGGCGGCAGGTCATAGCCGGACGACGCGTTGTCGCGCACTTCGACATTCTCACGCTGCATCAGGTACTCCAGCAGGTCCTTCGCCGCGCTCTTGTTCTTGCTGAAACTGTAGACGCCCCAGAAGTAAGCCTGCGTCGGGACGAAGCGGCCCTTCGGACCAGACGGTGCGGGGAAGGTCCAGCAATCCGCTGCCACCTGCGGGGCATCGCGCTTGGCGACTGCCCAAGCCGACGGTGGGTTGAAGATCAGCGCCGACTTGCCAGAGATCAACGCGCGGTTGTTCGAGGCGTCGTCGTAGCTGACCGCGTCATCGGGATAGAATTTCACCAGTTTCTGGGCGAATTCCATCACCTGCATGACGGCGTCGGACTTCAGCTTGATGTTGGCGTCCTTATCGACCAGCTCCGCGCCGAACGCCTTGAACAGCGCGCCGTGCGTATCCGTGGCGTCGGTGTTCAGGCCGCCGCCCATGCCCAGGCCGAAGGTAATGCCGTCTTTCTGTGCCAGCTCGGCGTATCGCATGAACTCGTCCCAGGTCCACTTGTCCTGCAACGCGTTCTTCTCATCCTTCGCCGGATACATCTCGGTCAGGTCGAGGCCGTTTTTCTTGAACCAACTGATCCGCGCGCAGGGGGGCTTGGTCTGGGTGCCGTTGCTGGATGGGATCGCGATCCAATGCCCTTTATTCTTGCCGAGGTACGTACTGACATCGTTGACGGTGCCATTCGCGGCCTGCAGCCGCGCCATCTGTTCGTCCACCGGGTCCATGTGGTCGCGGTAGTTCTGAATGTCCCACGAGATGAAGGTCATGATGTCATGACCGGTTTTGGCCTGGGTCTCGGCGGCTGGCGTGAGCTGCAACTTGCCGTTGCCGCTGGTCAGGAAGTCGGACGTGACCTCCACCTGATTCTTGGCAGCCCAGGTATCGACCTGCTTCTTCAGCACATCGTCGCAGCCCGGCACCCAGTGATCCCAAAAGCCTGCGGCCAGCGTGCCGGCGGCTCGGCCTGTGCGGATGTGTACCAGCGGCAGGGCCGCGGCCGTGGCGCCAATTTTCAGCGCTTGGCGGCGCGACATGCGATGCGCCCCCGATTCACTCTGTCTGCTCATACGTCTCTTCTCCTTTGCTCAGCCATTGACGTGGCTGATTCGTCATCGTGGGTGGGGCAATAAGGGCCATGCCCGAACGCGGCAGTGCTCCGCTCGCTCGCGCACCATAGGGCGCGCAAGTGAAAGCGTTGCGGCCAGGTGATTAGACGGCCACAAAACCAGTCACCGAAAGGTTGAGTCCATCCGGCCGCTCAATCATTGGCCCACCGCCCGGATCGGACAGCAGGGCAAACGTAGGGAGCCGGCCCGTAGGGGAGACTGCCGCAACGATGGCGGGACCCTAGACGCAAATGATACCGCTCGCAACGCACCCACGGTGGGGTAAAGGCCGGATGAAGGGAATTTCAGATTCCGCAGAGTCAGGAAGGCGCCACGTCGCGCGCCGCTGCAAGCACTCGGTCAATAAACGTATCGGTGCTGCCAAGATAGAGCGCGGGATCGGTTAGGCGCGCGATCGCCGCACGGTCCAACCGCGTGGCCACTGCCGGATCGCGCGCCAATGCATCCATCAGCGGAATGGACTCGCGCAGCGCGACGTCGCACGCGTGCTTCACCACGTGATGTGCCTCGCCACGGCCGAGATGCGGCGCGAGGCCCATCATCACCGCCTCGGCCACGATCAGCCCACCGGTCAGGTCAAGGTTGCGGCGCATCCGGGCGGCATCGACCACCATACCCTCGGCGATCGCACTGGCATGCAGCAGTGCACCATGGGTCAGCACGAATCCCTGTGGCAGGGCGAGCATTTCGGCCTGCCAGGGACCGGTGGCGCGTTCATGGTCTTGCGCCATTGCGCCCTGCATCACCGGCACCAACGCCTGCACTGCGCGTGCGGCGGCCAGCACGTACTCCGAGGCGATCGGATTGCGCTTCTGCGGCATGGTCGAAGAGGCACCGCGGCCGGCGACGTAGGGCTCGGCCATCTCGCCCACCTCGGTCTGCGCCAGCAGGGTGGTATCGGTCGCCAGCTTGGCGAGGCTGCCGCAGATCAGGCCAAGCAGCGACATCGTTTCGGCAAGCGAGTCGCGGCAGACATGCCAGGGCGCGGGCGACGCGCCGAGGCCGAGTTCGCTCGCCAGGCCTTCCATCACCGCGATGCCCTGATCGCCGAGCGAGGCAAGCGTGCCGGCCGCGCCCCCGAAGCTGACGCGTTCCAGGCGCGGGCGGAGCTGATCGAGACGTTCCACGTGGGAGATGAGTGGCATGGCCCAGGTGGCGCATTTCAGGCCGAAGCTGGTGGGCAGGGCCTGTTGCAGATGGGTCCGTCCGGCCATCACCGTGGCGCGCTGGCGATCGGCCTGCGATACAAGGGCGGCGATCATGGTGCAAAGCGCCGCGCGGACCAGGGCCAGACCCTCGCGCGCCTGCATCACCGTCGCCGTGTCCATGATGTCCTGTGTGGTCGCACCCCAATGCGTCCAGCCGCCATGGGTGCCAGCAGCGCGGGACAGGCCAGCGACCAGGCCGACCACGGGATAGCCGACATTCCGCGCGCTGGCGGCGAGTTCGGCCGGGTCAAGCTTGTCGAATTGCGCTGCCTGGGTGATCGCCTCCGCGGCTTCGGCCGGGATGATGCCCAGCCGCGCCTGCACGCGCGCCAACGCGGCCTCGACATCCAGCATCCGCTGGAAGTAGGCCGTCTCGTCGAACACCGCGCGCATGGCGTCGGAACCGTAGAGCACGCCAAGGATCGGGCCGTCGGCTGGGTTGGTGGGCATTGGGGTAACGTCCTAGAGACGTGATGCCGGGACTAAACACCTAGGCCACGGCATCCACGCCTCGCAGTGTTGCTACGAAGAACGGCAGGCTAAACGTCCAGGAACACCGTTTCGATATCGGTCCCATGTAGGCTGCCCTGCAGTCGAATATCCAGCCGCCATGTGCTCAGACCATCCGGCTTCGCGATCAGCGTGCCGCGCCGCTCGACATCCTCGATGGAACTCAACAGTGGGTCAGCGGCATTGCACGGATCGCCCTGGAAATAGGCGCGCGTCACCAGATGGTGCATCAGCCCGCGCCCCAGGATGGTCAGTGCGAAATGCGGCGCCTGCTGGGTGTTGCCGCGCCCCGGCACCGGACCGGGCTTGATCGTGGTGAAACGATACTCGCCGTTCTTGTCGGTTGCCGCGCGGCCGAAGCCCTGGAAGATCTCGGACGTGGGCGGATCAGCCTGCCACAGCTCCACGCACACCTCGGGGAACGGCGCACCATCGCCGTCCACCACACGGCCGGTCAGCACGACACGTTCGCCCCGAGCGCCAAAACGCGTCAGGTCGGACCAAGACTTGTCCTCGATCAGGTGCCAGTACGGTCCGATCGTCTGGCTGGCGGTCGTAGCGGCCATGCTCAATGTCCCATCGGCGTGGCGTCGCGCCCCCGTAACACAACATCGAAACGATAGCCCAGCGCCCAGTCCTGCTCGGTGATGTCGAGATCGAACTGAGCGATCAGGCGGTTGCGGGCGGCCTCGTCCGGCACGGCGTTGAAGATCGGATCGAACGCCAGCAAGGGGTCACCCGGGAAATACATCTGGGTGACCAGCCGCGTGGCGAAGGCCGGACCGAAGTAGGAGAAATGGATGTGGTTCGGTCGCCAGGCGTTCTTGTGGTTCGGCCAGGGATAGGCACCGGGACGGATGGTCAGGAACCTGTAACGACCCTGTTCATCGGTGAACACACGGCCATTGCCGTGAAAATTCGGATCCAGTGGGGCGTCGTGCTGGTCGCCCGGGTGGTCGTAGCGGCCGGTCGCGTTGCACTGCCAGATCTCGATCATCGTGTTGGGTACCGGGCGGCCGGATTGATCGGTGATGGTGCCGGCGACGATGATGCGCTCGCCCAGCGCCGGCTTGCCGGTGGCCATCGTCAGGTCGGTCTGCACCGGGAAATGCGCCGGCGTGAAGCCGGGGCCGGTGGTCTCGGCGATGGTGTGCGGCAGCTTGACCGGCGCCTGGTTCGGATGGCGCTTGATGGTGCCCATATAGGCGGGCGAATCGTTCGGCGGCTGCGTGCCTGGTGTATAGGGCCGGAAGGGCACCGGGTCGGTCATCGCGTATCCTCCCAGGGATGGCGGCTGAGGCGGTCTTAGCACCCGGGCGCGTCAGCAGGCGAGACGCCTGTGGTCACCCCCGGTCCGGGGCGAACCCACCAGTGTGCCGACACCTGCGGCGCAATTGGCCCTTTGCAACGAATTTGTATCCGCATCGTCGTATGCTCCATGTCGGAGGCTACATGGTCGCGCAGCGCTTCGAACCCGAGCCGCCGGCGGTGTTCTGCTACCATCCGCAGCGGTGGAAGATGGTGGTGGCCGCGCTGGTCGGTATGTCCGCCGCGGCGTGGCTCGGCCTGCCGGCATTGCGGACTGTGCGGACAACCACTGAACGCGACCCGCGGGCGTTGTCGCCGCTGGCCGTCGCCATCGCCTGCCTGGTGTTTGGACTGTCGGCGTTGGCCGCCGTGGCCGTCGATCTGCCGCGCCTGTGAGCAAGCGTCGACGAGGTTTGGCTGGAGACGTTCGTCGGCACGCAGACGGCGCGCTGGTCAAGTCTTGGCGGCATTCATCGTGACTGGGCCGCGTCATGTGTCGCGTGGCTGTACCGCCGCGGCCAGTATCGTCGGCACCGAGGTCAGTGGCAATCTGCGCGGGCGGTCGCGTTTCGTCATTTCCGATGTCTTCTGCGTGCCACTGACCGAGCTGATGGAGCAGCTGGACATCGCGCGGCCCTACGCGATGCGTTCGATCCGCACCTGGCCTACGCTGGAGGCGGCGGCGGTGTTCGGCGTGCAGGGCTTCACTCGCCCTTGGCTCACCCATCCGATGATCTGCGACCTGGTCCTGGTGTTCCTGCGAGTGCATCTGCGCGCGATTGCGCTGCACGGCCGTTCGGCCCAGCTCACCGTGGCAACGCTGCATGATCTGGGCGCGCTGGACCGCGATGCCGTGTTGGTGAATGGCGAGTGGTACCGCGTGTTTTTGGCGCCGCTGCGGCACGGCAATGTCGCGCATATTGTCGCCAACAGTGTCACGTTGCTGATGGCCGGGCGCATCCTGGAACGGTTGGCCGGACGCTGCTGGATGCTGGCGATTTTCATCCTGGGCGGGTTCGGCGGGTCGATCATGTCGATGGCGGCGAATCCGCCGGATACGCTGTCGGTCGGCGCGTCGGGTGCCATCATGGCGCTATTTGCTGCCATCCCGGTGCTGAGCATCCGGCGGCCTGAGGGTGATGCGCGATCGCGCGTGCAGGCGCGGACCTTCCGTATCCTGATCCCGCTGCTGCTGCCCGCGGCGGCGCGCGTGCGTATCGATTGCGGCGCGCATCTCGGCGGGGCGATGGTGGGGCTGGCCGCGGGCTGGGTGCTGCTGATCACCTGGCCGGAAACCAACCGATTGCTGCGGTTTCAGGGCGTGGTCCAGGGCATCATCGCCGTGTGGACCTTACAGTTGATGCTGGGAACCGAGGCGCTGGTGCGCGACGAAGGGCTGTTAAGCCTGCGTTTGGCGCCGGCGTCAGTGGTGCCGATCGCGCGGCAGGGCGGCCACCAGGGCGTGCGCTTTTCGGGCCACAATCTCGGGCGTGTCGCCTGGCTTATAGATCGCCGAACCGATACCGAACCCAGCGGCCCCAGCCGCGTGCCACGCGGGGATGTTGCCGGCATCGATGCCGCCGACCGGCAGGACCTGGGTGCCGGATGGCAGCACGGCCCGCAGCGCGCGTAGCACCGCCGGGCTGGCGGCCTCCGACGGGAACAGCTTGAGCGCATCGGCGCCGGCGGCGAGCATCGCGAAGGCTTCAGTGGGCGTGAAGCAGCCGGGAACCGCAATCAGACCTTGCGCCTTGGCAGCGCTTGTGATGGCGGCATCGGCATGCGGCGTGACGACCAGCTTGCCGCCCGCCTGGGCGATAGCAGCGACCTGCGCCTCGGTCATCACAGTGCCGGCGCCGATCAGCAGACGATCGCCGAAGCTGCGCGCGAGCATGGCAATGGAGGTGATCGGGTCCGGCGAGTTCAGCGGCACCTCGATGATCGCGATGCCGGCTGCCTCCAGCACAGCGGCGATTGCGGTCACCTCATCGGGGTGCACGCCACGCAGGATGGCGATCAGCGGGCAACGCGTCAGAAACGAGGTCAGCGACATCGGCTGAACACACCGCCTACTGCCATGCCGCGTGCGATCCGATCGCCGCGAGCCCGTGCGCGGCAGCCTCGCCATCATGCCGTTCCGCGTAGCAGCCGCAGGCCTCGATCGCGCGCGCGTAGAGGGCCGTGAGGTCCGGCGCGCCGATCAGTTGGACCACCTCGCCGTGCTGGTGATCCAACGCGGCCCGCACTTCGTGCCCGATCAGGATGCCGGACAGATATGACGCTGTGTCGGTGTCCGGCATCCGCCCGGTCAGTGCCAGCGTGCGGGCACCGAACACGTGGTGCAGCAGCCCGCCCGCATCGGCGGCACGCGCCACGCCTTCATCGAACCGTGCCGGATCGATCGCGCCATCGCGCATCATGCGGCCCAGGATGGTGTGGCCACGCAAAGCGGCGAAGGCCTCGCCGGTCAGATGCGTGGTGAAGCTGGTGATGCGCCCGGCCTCGACGCGCGCCCATTTCGAGTGGCTGCCCGGCAGGCAGGCGAGGCCGGCTTCACCGAGCGCGGTCAGGCAGCCGATGATCTGTGTCTCCTCGCCGCGCATCACTTCCGGCACGCTGGCTTCGTCCGCGGTGATCAGGCCGGGAACCAGCTTCACCTGACCCCAATCGAATGGAATGTCGGTTAGCGCAGCGGCGATGTCGGCGGGGCCGGCGGGGCAGGGCAGGTACGGCGCCTCATGCCAGCCCTGGCGGCTGCCGATCATGCCGGACAGCAGCACATGATCGTCGCCCGCCGCGAGCCATAGACCGATCTCCTCCCGCAACGTTTCGGCGAAACGGTTGTCCACGACGTTCAGGATGCCGCGTGGGCCAGCACGTCGATCGCGGATGCTGCCGTCGCGCGCGATGCGGAAGGCGCGGAACGCGCTGGTGCCCCAGTCGACGCCAATCATGGGACGATTCCTCCAAGGCCTCGCGCCCAGCCTAGTCGATAATGGTGGCCTGCGCGAGCAGGCGGCGTGGCCCGTCCAGCATGGTGGCACCGTCGCGCACCAATTGTTCGGTGCGCGCCTCGGCGGCGCGTACGCGGGCGAGACGTTCCAGCACGTTCTCCAGCCGTTCCTGTGGCACAATGACGACACCATCGGCGTCGCCCACCACCACGTCGCCAGGGCGCACAGTCACATCGCCGAGCGTGATCGGTGCGCCAACTACGCCGGGCCCATTCATCGCGGGGGAGTTCGGCACCACGCCCTGGCAGAACAGCGGCAGTCCGGTCGCAACGATGCCGGCTCGATCGCGCGCCAGCCCGTCCGTGACGAAGGCGGCGACGCCTTTGTTGCGCAGCAGGCCAGCCGCGAGATCACCGATCACCGCGGTGCGGGTGAAGGCGTCGTGTGCCATCACCACCACGTCGCCTGGCTGCGCTTCCTGCAGCGCACCGAACAGCGCCACGATATCGGCCGGATAGGCGAAGGCGGTCAGCGCCGGGCCAGCGAAGGTCGCGTTGCTGGGATCGAGTGGTTTGATGCGCCAATCCAGCGCGCCGCGACCGTCCATCGCGTCGACCAAGTGTGACGTCTGTGCGCCGCGGAACTGCGCGATCAACGCGGAATCGGGACGGCGGATGTTGCGATGAATTGTGAGCAGCGGTGGATTGTCGAGCATGGGGACCTCGCAGAAAGCTGGGCGCCGTGCGGCGCATGTTTGTACATGCGTCCTCGGCCGCTCCGAACGCAACCTGTCAAGGCCCCACAGCCAGAGCGGGATTAGGGGGTCGGTATCGGGGGGCGATGCCCGGATCGGCCCAAGTCTGGCTCAACTTGTTGCGCTGTGTGACGATGGTGCGATTGATGTACGCGCTTGGCTGGCTCAGCGTCCGGCACGACGCGCCGCCACCCGGCCGAGCACCGCGAGATCCATTTCGCCTTCGTCGTGGGCAACCGCATCCGTCAGACTGCCGCGCACCGCCGCGCCGATCGGCAACGGCACCGCGGCCGCCTCGGCGGCCGCGAGCGCCAGGTGCACATCCTTGAGGCAGAGTGCCGCTTTGAACCCCGCGGGTTCATAACGCTGTCGCACGATCAGGTCGCCGTAGCCCTGATACACGGGCCCTGGCAACAGCGTGCTGGTGAGCAGGTCGAAGAGTTGTTGTCGGGCGACGCCATGGGCTTCGGCCAGCACGATTGCCTCGGCAAGGGTTTCCACCGCTGCGGCGAGCGTGAAGTTCACCGTCAGCTTCACCGCATTGGCGAGCCGGGCCTGTTCGCCGAACCGCCACGTCTTCTGACCCATCAGCGCGAGCAGAGGCAGCACCGTCTCGACCGCGCCATGCGGCCCGGCGGCGAGGATGTTCAGCCTGGCTGCCGCCGCCGCGTCCGGCCGCCCCATGACGGGCGCCGAGACATAGGCGACGCCGCGCGAAGCCCACAGAGATGCGAGCTCGCCGGCGAACGCCACCGAGATAGTCGCCATGTTGACGTGGATGAGTGGTGACGCGAGGCGGTCCAGCAGACCGCTGTCGATCAGGATGTCTCGCAGCGCGCGGTCGTCGGCCAGCATGGTGAACGCAACATCCGCGTCGAACGCCTCGGCTGGGGTCGCGACCGCCTCCGCGCCCATCGCCACGAGCTGCGCCGCGGCAGCAGGCGAGCGGTTCCACACGCGCATCCGATGCCCCCCCTTGAGGAGGTGTGCGGCCATCGCGCGGCCCATGTTGCCCAGTCCGAGAAATCCGATCCGCATGGCTTGCTCCGTGAGAAATCAAGGCTGGCCTGCCGGGTGCTGCGCCCGCGCGCCCTGCGGCGCGGTCATCCACACAGCGACGACCTGCCGATCAGGATCCCGGTGGTTACCAACACCCGCGATAGTGACGATCACGCCCGGTCCCACGATCGCGGCACGACGGCAGTTCAACGGCGGCCATGCCGCGTGTGATGCGGAAAACGGCCGCTGCAGCGCATCGACATGACCGATTGCCTCCACGCCCACAAGTTGCGCGGCGCACCCGCTCGATTGTCAGCGCCGTGCTCCCGCCGAATGTTATGAGCCGTGATATGCGGAGCTGGAAGCGGCGCGGCAATTGAACAGATGCACCATTTTTTGCCATTATCGGCGCCAAAGGTCACGCGGACCCGGCATCCAAGCCCTTCTTTGGTCTCGCACCGCATGTCGTGGAAGGTTTGACAGGCCGGCTATGTGAACTGGGCGCCGTCGACGTCGCGGGGATCGTGCCGGAGACGTAGCAATTATTTTACACCATCCTACGCGAATTGCGCGGCATCGAAGTCGAACGGCAGCACACCGCGCGGCTTGATCAGATCATACGGCGCACGTGCCAGGAATTTCCCCGTCCCCGGCTCGGCCTGCACCTTGCCGTTGCGCATCGCGACCTTGCCGCCCTTCACCGTCGCCACCGGCCAGCCAGTGAGCTGCATGCCCTCATACGGCGTGTAGTCGATCACATGCTGCATGAGCGCGTTGGTGATCGTCACCCGCTTTGTCGGATCCCACAGCACGATGTCGGCATCCGATCCCGGCGCGATCGTGCCCTTCTGCGGATACAGCCCGAACAGCTTCGCCGGATTGCTGGCGATCAGGCGTACGAAGGTGTTGGCGTCGATGCGCCCCTTCGACACGCCCTCGCTGAACATGATCGGCAGGCGCGACGCGAGGCCGGGCACACCGTTCGGGATCACCGGGAACGGCGCATTGCCACCGCGCACCTTCTTGCCTTTGCCCTCGCCCTCGTAGCTCGACCCACTGTGATCTGATGACACGATGTCGATCGTCCCGCGATGGATGTCGCCCCACAGTGCCTCACGGCTGGTGGCATCACGCGGGCTGGGACTGCAGATGAATTTCGCCCCCTCGAACCCCGGTCGGTCCATGTCGCTCGCTTCCAAAACGAAATACTGCGGACAGGTCTCTGCCCACACCTTCAGCCCCCGCGCCTGTGCGCGCGCGATCTCGGCTGCCACCTCCGAGCACGACACATGAAAGACCTGGATCGGCTGATCCACCATCTCCGCCAGCGCGATGGCGCGGTAGGTTGCCTCGCGCTCCACCACCGGTGGGCGCGACCAGGCGTGATATTTCGGTGCCGTGCGGCCGGCCTCCATCAGTGCCTCAGTACGCCAGCCGATCGCCTCATAGTTCTCGCAATGCACCGTCACCAGTGCGCCGGTGCGCCGCGCCGCCGCCAGCACGCGCAAGAATTGCCGGTCATCGAGATGCGAGGGCTCGTAGGTCAGGAACACCTTCAGGCTGCGGATGCCGGATGCGACCAGCTCCGGGATCTCGGTTTTCACCACCTCATCCGTCGGGTTGGTGATGATCTGGTGGAAGCTGTAATCGACCATCGCCTGTGTTGCGCGCTTGCGATACTCCGGCAGGGTCTCACTGATCGGATGACCCTTGTGCTGTGCCGAGAAGGTGATGACCGACGTCGTGCCGCCCGCCAGACACGACGTGCTGCCGGTGACGAAGCTTTCCTCATCGGCGCCGCCGCCGGCGCGCAGCTGTTCGATATGGCAGTGCGTGTCGACCCCGCCCGGCATCACCAGCAGTCCGCCGGCATCCAGCTCCGGCCCGCCCGACAAGGTGTCGGCCAGCGCCGCGACTTTCCCGCCACGGATGCCGACATCGGCGCGGAACGTGTCGTAGGCCGTCACGACGGTACCGCCGCGGACGATCAGATCGAAGTCGGGCATCTTGCGGGTCCTCTGTTGCGTTGGGCTGTGAGCCGCAGCATGGTGCCGCGCACCACGGCAACGCAACCTCATGCGACTCACGCACAAGACCATCCGCGCCAAGGGCGCTCCAATCCGAATTCGCTTCGATGGACAGGACGTTTCGGCCTTGGCCGGAGAGACCGTGGCGGCTGCGTTGTCCGCCGCCGGCATCGTCACATTCCGCCAGACACCGGGCGGCGCCCCGCGCGGACTGCATTGCGGCATGGGCGCGTGCTTCGACTGCGTGGTGACGATCGACGGCAAGATCGGTCAGCGTGCCTGCATGGCGAAAGCCGCGGACGGCATGGACATTACCAGCGGGATGCCCGCGGTGCTGACGCCGCTCGCCGCGCGGCCGGATTCTGACGCCGCAGAAGACCGGTCCTGCGACGTACTCGTGGTAGGCGGCGGCCCGGCCGGCCTATCGGCGGCGATCGCGGCGGCCGAAGCGGGTGCCGCGGTCGTGTTGCTGGACGAGCGAGCCAGCACCGGCGGGCAATACGCCAAGGCGCTGTCCGACAGCCACGCCGATGCCGCACCCGACAAGCAGTTCCAGCTCGGCCGCGAGCTGGCTGCGCGCGCCGCGGCTGCTGGCGTGACGATCGAGAACGAAGCAATTGTCTGGGCCGGCTTCTCTCCCGAAGAGCTGGGCGTGCTGCTGCGCGGTCGTGCCGCGACCTTCCATCCGCGCCGCCTGATCCTGGCGCCCGGCGCGCATGAGCGTCCGGTGCCGCTGCCCGGGTGGACGCTGCCGGGCGTGATGACCACCGGGGCATTGCAGACGCTGGTGCGGGTGCAGCGCGTGTGCCCGGGCGAGCACGTCGTGATCGCCGGTAACGGACCACTTAATTTGCAACTGGCATGCGAGCTGCTGGCCTGCGGTGTGAAGCCGGTGGCGGTGATCGAGGCAGCACCGTTTCCAGGCATTGGCGTGCTGGCGGAGGTCGCACGTTTGGCCCGCGCAGCGCCCGACCTGGCCTGGGAAGGTCTGTCGATGATCGCGCGCCTCAGGCGCGCGGCTGTGCCGGTGCTGTGGCGCGCGCAGATCACGACGCTGGAGGGCGAGGGGCGTGTGCGGCGCGCGTGCCTATCGGATGGGCAGGTGCTGACCACCGACGTTGTGGCACTCAACATGGGCTTCCAGCCCGAGGTTGGATTGGCGCGCGCACTAGGCGTGCCGCATCGGTTCATCGAAACCGGCATCGGTCATCTGGCGGCCGAGGCGGACGACGATGGCCGCACCGCGGTTGCCGGCGTGTACGCGGTCGGCGATGGCGCGCGGCTGGGTGGCGCGCGCGTCGCACAGGCGCGTGGCCGGCTGGCAGGGCTGGCGGCGGCGCGCGATCTGGGCTTTGCGGCGCCCGGAGACGCGGCGGTACACACCGCGCTGGCGCGGGCGATGGCGTTCCAGGATGCGCTATGGCGCGTGTTCACACCGCCGGCGTTTCGCGCCGATCAGGTCGCCGACGATACGATTGTCTGCCGCTGCGAGGAGGTCACTGCCGGACGGCTGCGCCAGGAGATCGCAAGCGGTCTTGGTTCCGTCGCGGCGCTGAAGAAGGCGACGCGCGCCGGCATGGGGCGCTGCCAGGGTCGTTTCTGTGCCGCGACGGTGGCACGGCTGGCGCCGAACCTGCCGGATGACTGGGGCTTTGCCGCGCCGCGGGCACCGTTGCGCCCGGTGCCGGCGGCACCATTGATGTTCGCCGCTGAGGAGTTCGAGGCGCCGCTGCTGAAGGCCCCCGCGATGCCGGCGCATCTGCATCCGATGGCGCCGCTGGGGACCGAGACCCGGCGCGCCGACATCCTGGTGATGGGTGGCGGGCTGGCCGGGCTGTGCACCGCCTATTACCTTGCGCGTGATGGCGCCGATGTGCTGCTGATAGATCGTGACGAAACCGGTATGGCCGCGAGTACTGCGAATGCCGGCAGCTTGCACGCACAATTGCTGTCCTACGACTTCAATGAAGAGACACCGGAGGATGGCGGGCCGGCAGCGTATACGCTGCCGCTGGCGCCGCGTTCGATCGCGCTGTGGAAGGAGATCGCGGCCGAGGCGGGGGAGTCGCTGGGGATCCGCCAGGACGGCGGATTGATGCTGGCCTCGAATCAGGCCGAGATGGCATGGTTGCGGCGGAAATCGGCGATGGAGCGGCGCTGGGGCACGGAAAGCCATGTGCTCGGTGCGAATGAGCTGCGCGATCTGGCGCCGGCGTTGGCCGAAGGTCTGGCAGGCGCCGATTTCGTTCCGGCCGAGGGCTACGGCGATCCGCTGCGCGGCACCTTGGCGGTGCGGCGATTGGCGCAACAGCATGGCGCGCGATTGCTGACCAGCGCCGAGGTGCGGGCCATCGCGCGCGACGGCGCGGCCTGGCGCGTGACGACGTCGCGGGGTGATATCGTCGCGGGCCGTGTGGTGAATGCGACCGGCCCCTGGGCGGCGCGGATTGGCTGTATGGTGGGGATGGATCTGCCGGTTGCCGGCACCGTGCAGCAGGTGATCGTGACCGAGCCGGCACCGCCGCTGACGCAGCACCTGATTGCGTTGGCCAACCGACATCTGTCGTTGAAGCAGCAGGCGAGCGGTGGCTTCCTGATCGGCGGCGGCTGGTTCGGCCATTTCGATTCCGGCACGGGACGCACGCACGCGTTGCGCCGGAGTATCGAGGGCAATCTGTCGGTGTGCGCGCAGGTACTGCCGGCGTTACACGGACTGGCGTTCGTCCGATCCTGGACCGGAATTAATTCAGCCATCGATCGCGCGCCGATCCTGGGCGAGGTGCCGGGCCTGCCGGGCTTCTTCAACACGGTCAGTGCCAATGGCTATACGCTGGGGCCCGTGCTCGGCCGCATCACCGCCGATTCGATCCTGCGCGGCGAGGCCGTGAACCCGCACTTCCGCGTGGAACGGTTCGGATAGCGCTGCGATTCGGGACGCGCGTCAAGTGCTGCCGGTGAAGGCGATCGCCTCAATCTCCACCAGCATCGCGGGCTCGGCCAACGCCGCCTGTACCGTGGTGCGCGCTGGCGGATCGGTCGGGAAGGTCTCGGCGAACACTTCGTTCATCACCTGGAAGTCCCGCATGTCCGCCAGATAGACGTTGCATTTCAGCACGTCCTCCGGCCCGGCACCCGCCTCGCGCAGGATCGAGAGGACATTCCGCAGCACCTGCCGCGTCTGCGCACGCACATCGCCGCGGCCGACGATCTCCCCGCGCTCGTCCCACGCCACCTGGCCGGCGGTGAGCACCCAGCCGCCAGCGCTCGCGCCCGGCGAATAGGGATAGGTCGGTCGCGGCTGAAACGACAGGTTTCTGGGACGCAAGACATGCTTTGGCATCAGACGCGCTCCTGGCTGGTTTGCACGGACCATTTCGGAGTGCAGCATGCCGCATGCGCCTGCTTCAACATCCGCGACTGTGCCGCGATCCGCGTGTGCCTTTCATCTCGCTCGCCATCGTGCCCGCGACCGGCACGCTGGGGATGCGCATGATCATTACGGCCGTGCGGGCCAGGTGAGTCGCGCTATCCTCCCTTGCCGGCGAACAGAATCAGGTTCCCGTCCGGGTCGCGCACTATGAAAGTGCGTGCGCCCCACGGCTCCGTGCGCAGCATCTGGTGGAACGTGACACCCGTGGCCTGCAGCTCCAGAAACAGCGGTTTGGCGTCTTCCACGGTGATCGACGCGGCCAGCAGATCATCCTGGTCGCGCGCCCGCGGATCGACGACCGGCGCGGCGACGCAGCGTAGGTTGAGGCGCGCGGCATCGCGGACAACCTGGGCATAGAACGGCGGCGCGCCATAGCTGAACGTGACCGTGAAGCCGAGCTTGTCGTGGTAGAACGCGATCGACGCGTCGATGTCGCTGACAAAGAGCTGCGGCTCGGCGCCGAGCAACAGCGGCCGTGTCGTGGTCTCAGGGGTTGGGCTGTTCATGATAGGAAGTCCTTTCTGGAGCGCCGCCCAGTCCTCGAACCCCAGCTTGCGTGCGACCAGCTCCTGCGCATCGCTCAGGTGAAAGCCGCTGGCCAGCACTTGGTGATCGGTGAGATCACGATAGCGTGGCAGCAAATCCCTGATCTGCGCCGCGACCGGATGGTGCCGCGCACGATGCCAGCGGAGATAGCGCTTGGCCTGTTTTCGAAGGTTCTCGAGATTGGGCATGAACACGTGACGGTTGACGACACGTAGGCGGGCATTGCCCGTCCAGCCACCTGGCTGATGCGCCCTACAGCACGGTCGAGACGCTAAGGGCGCGGGCAGGCCGGGTCAAGGCCGAGGGAACGGCAACCGCCTCCGACGTCGGGCCGACCCCACGATGCTGGGCACCTCGCCTGTCAAGTGAACTCTGAGCCGCTGCGCCGAACGGCCTTCACCTGCGTCGCTGCGCCCCTGGGCCGGTGCCGCATTGCGGGCGAGGCGTATCCTGGGGGGCTGTTGCACGTGCTGGCCTCGATGGGCGCGCACGAGATCGGGCGGCACCTCTGTCGCCCCTATCCGGGCCAGGTGCCCGCCTTCTGCCGCCCGTAGTACAACTCCGTCGCCGTCGCGAAGGACAGGATATGCAGCGCACCGGTCCATGCCGCGGTGGTGGGCGCTCGCGCGTCGCGGATAAGCGGCCTGCCGCAGACGCGATGGCCCGTGCAGCACCAGGACCAGCAGCATCGGCACGAATGGGATGTGGCCGACTGTGTCCAATGCACCGAATTGCGGAATCGCTGCCAACAGCACAACGATCACGATCGCCGCGTCGACGCGTCGACGCGCAGCAGGCTGCGTCCGACCAACAGGGAGAAGGCCACGCTGAATTCGACGAATCCCGCGGCCACGGCGACGAAAGAGCCCGGGAAGCTGAGCGTGATGATGGGGTGGGCAGCGAGGATGATGGCGGCCCAGGCGGGGTACGGGAATTTTTCAATGCCGGTCCACATCAGGCTGAAGCCGAGCGTCGCTGCGACCAGTGGTACCCGCCATTGCTGCCGTGTCGGGCGCCGGTCGAAGAACGGGTGGCTGAGCGCGAGACAGCCCGCCAGCCCGAGAAAGATCGTGTCGTCCGTCATGTGAAACAGGCCGTAATGGACCACCCCGACCCCGTACAATGCGAACATTCCGAGCGCGCCGAGCGGACAGGTGCGCCGAAACACAACCATGGCCGCGGTGGCGAGCTGCAGCCAGGCGAGCCACGGGCCTTGCACAAGGAGTTCCGGTGTCAGCGCCGCCCCCTCGCGGGCTATGCCCCACGGTGCCACGCCGATCCTGCCCCACAGCAGGACCAGGTAGAACCCCACGCCGAAGCGGATCAGCGACTCCTCGAGCATCTCGGACGTCCGCCCGCGCCGAAGCAAGGCCGGCCAGCGGCGCAAGGCCAGCGTGTCGAGCAGGCCGCCGGCCGATACCAGCGCCATCGATGCCGCGCCCACCACCAGCAATGTCGGCGATAGGACCGCGGCCAGCGCGAGCGGCGGCGTGCTGACGTCCACCGCCCCGCACAACCATTTCACATGGGCCTCGGCGTGGCTGGTCAGGATGGTGAGGATCATCGCAGAGAGGCAAATCGAGGCAAGGCGCCGCCAGATCAGGTGCATCGATACGCTCCCGTCTGCAGTGCGAGAGCAAGGGAGCGCGCGACGAACCGCATACACCCGCTGATGCCGCATATCTCCCCGCCCCCTTGATCGCGTCAGCCATACGAGACGGGATGGTTGCAGGTGTTGAGCGGTATTGTTCGGCGCGCGATGTGAATATTGGTGAAAGATATCGATTTGGTCGGGGCGGTTGTGAAGCGGCATCTTCCGTACCAACAGTGATGGCACAGACCCGCCATGATTGAGCCGGACCAGAACTGGTGGGCGGATCGTCCCGCGCGGTGCGGCCCGCGGTCGTCCACGGTGGGCGGGTTGCCATGGGACAGCGATCGGCGGAGCATCCGGCGCACAACAGGAGATCGATGATGCAGTACACACCACCGCCGCACGTCACGCAGAACTGGGTGGTCAGCAAGCCGTCCGCCACTGGCAAGCGGGGCGTCGTGGTGTCGCAGGTCAAGGGCGCGGCCGAGGCGGGCGTGGCGGTGCTGGATGCCGGCGGCAATGCGGTGGATGCGGCGGTGGCGACGGCGCTGGCGCTGTCGACGGCGGAGCCGTGGAACTCGGGATTGGGCGGCATCGGATTCGCGCTGGTGCATCGTGCCGGGCAGTCGAAGGTCGAGGTGGTGGATTTCGGGCCACGCGCGCCGCGCGCCACCGATCCGGTGCGCTACAAGCTGACCGGGAGGATGACCACCGACCTGTTCGCCTGGCCTGAGGTCGAGGGCGACATCAACATCCATGGCCCGCTGTCGGTGGCAATCCCGGCCTCGGTCGCCGGCTATAACCATCTGCACCGGCATTGGGGCCGGCTGCCGCTGGCGGACGTGATCGCGCCGGCTATTGCGATCGCGAAACGGGGGCTGCCGCAGGACTGGTACACAGCGGTGAAGATCTCCAACTCGGCGTCGGTGATCCGCAAGTATCCGGAGACGGCGAAGGTCTATCTGCCAAACGGGTTGCCACCGGTGCCGCCATATCAGGGCACGCCCGGGTTCTTCCGGCAGGGCAATCTCGCATCGACCCTGGAACGGTTGGGCCGGGTCGGGCTGCGCGACTTCTATGAGGGAGATGTGGCTGCTGCGGTTGTCGCTGATATCCAGGCGCTGGGCGGTGTTGTATCGGCGGAGGACCTGCGTGGGTGCCAGGCGCGCACCTGGATGGCGACCGAGGTCGGCTGGCGTGGCCGCACCTTGCAGCTCACCGGCGGGCTGACCGCCGCGCCGACGTTGATGTCGGTTCTGGAACAGATGAAGGACGCGCCCTATGGCGGCAAGGCGCCATCGGCGGCGTGGTATGTCGCTTTGGCCAGGGCGATGAAGGCGGCCTACGCCGAACGCCTGTCGGGTCTGGGCGAGAGCGAACCGGACAGTGCCGAGAGCTGCACCACACATCTGACAGTGTGCGACGCGGAAGGCACGACCGTGGCGGTGACCACCACGCTGATGTCGTCGATGGGCAGCCGTGTGCTGCTGCCGAAAACCGGCGTGCTGCTGAACAACGGCATGATGTGGTTCGACCCGCGGCCGGGCTCGCCGAACTCGATCGCGCCGGGCAAGCGACCGCTGTGCAACATGCTGCCGATCATGCTGACGGAGGGCGGCCGGCCGTTCCTGGCGGCTGGCGCCTCGGGTGGGCGGCGCATCATGGCGTCGGTGTTCCAGTTGATGACGTTCATCGCCGATTTCGGCATGGATGTGGACACTGCCGCGCACCATCCGCGCATCGATGTCTCCAGCGTCGACAATGTCAGTGCCGACCGGCGGCTGCCGGCCGAGGTGCTGGACGCGCTGGCGAAGGATGGTGCGCTGGAAGTTGTGGATCACAGCGCGGTGCCGATCAATTTCGCGTGCCCGAATGCGATCGTACAGCACGCGGATGGCACGCGCAGCGGGATCAGCGACGCGGCGTCGCCCTGGTCTGGCGCGGTGGCGCAGGGGGGCTAATACCGAATCGTCTCAGTGTGCTTGATGCTGACGGGATATGATCCGATCTAGCGCGTGATGGCGGCTGACGCGCATCCCGTCGCGCGAAAAGGAGAGCGGTGATGTCGACGTCTGCCGGGCTGAATTCTGCGACCGGCGCCGCCCGCAAGGCGCATGCATTACGGTTCCATCTGCCGGCGATGCATCTGTCTTCGACATTTGGCAACGATTGGTTCGCCCTGAAGGCCGAAGGCTTTGCCCGCTTCTTCGGCACGCCTGTATTCCTGATCGCGCAGACGATCATTGTCACCCTGTGGATCGCGATCAACATCGCCCATTTGTGGGTGTTCGACGAATATCCCTTTATTCTACTGAACCTGGCGTTCAGCCTGCAGGCGGCTTACGCCGCGCCGCTCATTTTGCTGGCTCAGACGCGGCAGGCCGATCGCGACAAGGCCCATGCTATTGCCGATGCGGAACATCGCGAGGATCTGCATCGCATCAGTGAGGAAAGACAGGCGGCAGCCGCGCAACAGACCGCGTTGATTGTGCAGATGCTCGACCAGAACACGAAAATCACTGAAGCCGTAATGGCGTTGACCGAGCGGGTCGACTCACTCACGCAGGACTTGCACAAGCACATTATGGAGCACTGACCATTCGCCGGTATGTCCGGCGAGTGGCGCGGTGGTCAGGTGTTGTCTTTGCACCACTGCGCGATCTGCGCGTGGGTGGCGAACCAGCACGCCCCTTTCGCCTTCATATGCTTGATGAGATTCGCCAGGATCGGCATGCGCGAACGATGACCGGTCACGTGCGGGTGCATGGTCAACAGGAACATCCCGCCTTCCTCCCACGCGCCATCGAACTCGGCGGTGAAGATCTCTGCCACGCCTGACGGCGGCGTATACGGCCGCAACGCCGAGAACCGCACGAAATTGAAATAGATCGCATCATCACGAATCCATTCCGGTGGCAGCTCGATAATCCCCGTCGGCTCCCCCGCATCCATCAGTTCATACGGATCATCGTCCGCCATCAGCGAGCTGTCGTAGAGCAGGCCCATCTCCTTCTCGATCTCCAGCGTATTGACCGAGAAGTCCCAGCTCGCGGTGCGCATGCCAACCGGATCGCGGCCGGAGATGCTGGCCAGCATCTCGGCGGCGCGGAAGGTCAGGTCGCGCTCGGCTTCGTACGGCAGCGTGGTGTTCGCCTCGTGGATCCAGGAATGGATGCCGATTTCGTGGCCATCCTCGGCGACGCCGCGCACCTCCTCCCGATGCAGCATCGCGGAGACGGCGGGATAGAAGAACGTGGTCGGGATCGCCTCCTTCTGCATCAGCGCACGGATGCGCGGTACCGCCTGGCGGTTGCCGTACTGGCCCTGGCTGATGCGCATCGGGCTTTCATCACCATCGCGTAGCGGAATCGTTTCGTGATCGGCATCGAAGCTGAGCGCCACCGCGCAGCGCGCCGCGTTGGGCCAGGATTTCGGGCGCATGCTGCGGCCGGCGCGGGCACGGCCGACGATCTGGCGCCAGGTCGCCTCGGGCCACTGCCAGGGCTCGCCATCAGGGTGCTTCTTGGTTCCGCTCATCGCTGCGCTCCTGTTTCGGGGTTCCCACTGCCGCGGGCTGGTTCCATGCTGCGCCGGATCGCCACCTGCCGGGAAGAGGCCATGGACCCCGCGTTGCTGACCGCCGAGGAAATGCTGGCGCTGTACGCGCGCTGCGCGCTGAGCCCGGTGGAGGTGCTGCAGGCGGTGACCGAGCGCATCGCGCGCCTCAATCCGCAGCTCAATGCCTTCGCCGTGCTGAACCCGCGCGCGCTCGACGCGGCCGGGGAGAGCGCGGCGCGCTGGGCTGCCGGGCGGCCGCTGGGGCTGCTGGATGGCGTGCCCTGCACGGTGAAGGACCTGGTGGATGTCGCGGGGTTGCCGACGCGGCGCGGCAGCCGCACCACCGATCCCACACCCGCGGCCGAGGACGCGCCGAGCGTGGTCGGGTTGAAGGCGGCGGGCGCGGTGATCGTGGGGAAGACCACCACCACTGAGTTCGGCTGGAAGTCGCCTGGCGATTGCCCACTGCATGGCATCACACGCAATCCGTGGAACCCGGAATACACGACGGGCGGATCATCGTCGGGCGCTGGTGCGGCGGGCGCGGCGGGTTTTGGACCATTGCATATCGGCACCGATGCCGGTGGATCGATCCGCATCCCGGCGGCTTGGTGCGGGCTGGTGGGGCTGAAGCCGAGCTACGGACGTGTGCCGCAATGGCCGCAGGGCGTGTTCTCGGCGGTTGCCGTACTGGGGCCGATGACGCGCACGGTGCGAGACGCGGCGCTGATGTTCTCGGCGCTGGCGCGCTACGACCTGCGCGATCCGTTCTGCATTCCCGATGATGCGCGCGACTGGCGTGAGGGGATCGAGGACGGGGTTGCGGGCCTGCGCATCGGCGTGCTGCGCCGGCCGGGGTTTGATGCGCCGGTGGACGACGACGGCGTCGCCGCGGTGGAGCGCGCGGCGACGATTTTGGCCGACGCCGGCGCGGAACTGGACGAGGTCGAGGCGCGCCTGCCCGATACCAGCGCGGTGTTCTCCCGCGTCTGGGGGGCGGCGTTGGCGCGGCTGGTGTCGTCGCTGCCGGAGGATCAGCGCGCGTTGCTTGATCCCGGTATTCATGTCGTGGCCCAGCGGCTGGGTGGCATGAGCGCGGTCGAGTTCATGGAGGCGGACGCAATGCGCGTCGCCGCCGGGCACGCGATGGCACGGCTGCACCAGCGCTTCGATCTGGTGCTATGCCCGGCGGTTCCGGCGGGGCCGCCGCTGGCGGGCGCGCCGACCTTCGATCCGGTGCAGGCGCTGTGGCGAGAATGGGCGCCCTGGACGTTCACCTTCAACCTGACGCGCCAGCCGGCGCTCAGCATGCCGCTCGGGCAGCGTGCGAACGGGTTGCCGAACGCGGTGCAGCTCGTGGCGGCGCAGTACCGCGATGATCTGGTATTGCGGGCGGCACGGGTGGTCGAGTTGGTGGAACCTGTGCCAGTGGCGGAGCTTGGGTGACGATGGATCGCACGAATTCGCTGAGGCCGCGGCTTTCGGTGCAGGGCGAATGGTCCCTCTCGATGAGGCGTGCCCGCTGATCTGGGATCGCGTGCCGGAACCCATTGCGCTGTTACACTGTCGTGGACGAGGTGAAGCTCGTCCTTATCTGTCATCCTGGATATTCAGCCCTGAACGAGGTTGCACAATGACCACCGAATCCCAGATCACCGCTTGGCTCGCGACCCAGCAGGACGCGATGGTCGCGCTGCTGCGCGAGATGGTGGACATCGACAGCGGCAGCTACAACAAGCCAGGCATCGACGCGGTGGGCGCGGTGGTGCAGCGTTTCATGGCCGGCCAAAATATTCCGGTTGAGACACTGAAGCAGCAGAAGCATGGCGACTGCCTGCGTGCCGCCGTGCCGTGGGACGGGCCGCAGGGCAATGCCGGCGGCAACATCGTGCTGATGGGGCATCGCGACACAGTGTTCCCGGACGGGGAGACGACGCGCCGGCCGTTCACCATCGCCGATGGCATCGCCTCGGGTCCTGGCGTCGCGGACATGAAGGCGGGGCTGGTGATGAACTGCTTCGTGCTGGCGGCGTTCGCAAAGTTTGGCGGCGCGCCGTCCCCCTTGGTGGGGCTGTTCACCGGCGACGAGGAGATCGGCAGTCCAGAAGGTCGCGCGGTGATCGAGGCCGAGGCACGGCGCGCGCGCGTGGTGTTCAACTCCGAGCCCGGCCGTGTCTCCGGCAATGTGGTGACGGGACGCAAAGGTGGCGTGTTCATGGTGATGCGCGTCACCGGCAAGGCGGCGCACTCAGGGGCGAGCTTCGCCGATGGCATCAGCGCGATTGAGGAACTGGCACGCAAGATACAGGCGATCCATGCTCTGACCGATCTCGATCGAGGGATCACGCTGAATGTCGGGCTGATCAGTGGCGGGCAGAGCGTCAACACGGTTGCACCGTGGGCCGAAGGGCAGATCGATCTGCGTTATGTCGCGCCGGTTGATCGGGATGACGTGATGGCGCGCATCGGCGCGATCATCGAGCGCGCCTACCTGCCCGGCACGCGGACGGAGCTGACGATCAAGGGTGAATTCCTGCCGCTGACGCAATCGCCGGCTGCAAAACGACTGTTCGAGATCTACGTCAGCGCCGCGGCCGCCACCGGCTTCAAGACCGAGGGTGAGTTCACTGGCGGCTGTGCCGATTCCGGCTTTACCGCCGGGGTGGGCGCGCCGACGATTTGCGCCGTCGGCCCTGTGGGCGGCAAGGCGCACAGCCCCGAGGAATTCCTGCGCATCGACAGCCTGGTGCAGCGGGCGCAAGCATGCGCACGCGCGATCCTGCGATTGGAGCAGGCCGGGCTGTAGGGAGACAACGCATGCAGTTCAGCTTCACCAGCGAGCAGGAGGAGTTCCGCGCGGTGTTGCGGCGCTTCCTGGAGGACAAGTCGCCGCCCGCCGTGGTGCGCCGGCTGATGGCAACTGAGGCGGGATGGGATCGCCCCGGCTGGCAGGCGATCAACGATCAGCTCGGCCTGACTGGCGTGCATATTCCGGAAGCTTATGGCGGGCAGGGGTTCGGGTTCGTCGAACTCGGCATTGTGCTGGAAGAGATGGGGCGAGCCTTACTGTGCGCGCCGTATTTCGCATCGGCGGTACTGGCGGCGACTGCGATCCTGAATGCCGGCACTGAGGCGCAAAAGCGTGAGTTGCTGCCGACGATCGCTGCCGGTGAGACGATCGCGACGCTGGCGTTCACCGAGCCGAACGGAAGCTGGGATGTAAGCGGTATTGAAACGACCGCGGCGCGCGTGGGTGGCAGGTTCCGATTGGATGGCGTCAAGAGTTTCGTGCTGGACGGGCACTCGGCCGATCTGATCGTGGTGCTGGCACGCTCGCCCGGGTCCACCGGTGACCAAGGGTTGTCCTTCTTCACCGTGCCGGGCGATGCGGCGGGACTGACGCGGCGCGCATTGCAGGTGCTGGACCCGACGCGCAAGCAGGCACGGTTGGAGTTCAGCGGCGTGCCGGCGACGTTGCTGGGCGCGGAAGGCGTCGCCGCGGGACCGTTCGCGAAGACGATGATCCAGGCCTCAGCGTGTCTCGCAAACGAAATGGTCGGCGGGGCGGAGCGGTTGCGCCAGTCGGCGCTCGACTACGCCAACCTGCGCGTGCAGTTCGGACGCACAATCGCCTCGTTCCAGTCGATGAAGCACAAGCAGGCGGACATCCTGGTGGACGTCGAGTTGGCGAAGTCGGCGGCGTATATCGCGGCCTCGGCGGCGGCCGAAGACGATGCCGACCTGCCGGCATTGGCATCGCTGGCGAAGGCGTGCGCGTCGGACGCCTATACGCAGACGGCGATCCACACCATCCAGATTCACGGCGGCATCGGCTTCACCTGGGACAACGACACGCATCTGTGGTTCAAGCGTGCCAAGAGCTCAGAGGTGTTCTTGGGCGATCCAACCTGGCACCGCGAGAAGATGATGCGGGCATGGAACGTATGAGCGGAGGGGCGACCATGAGTGAAGCGACCGAAGCCTGCATCCGCGCCGAAGCACGGTCCTGGCTGGAGGCAAGCTGGAACACCGAGTACGGCCTGGTCGAATGGCGCAACAAGGTGATCGATTCCGGCTGGGGTGTGCCGAGCTGGCCGAAGGCGTGGTTCGGGCGCGAGCTACCGATGGCGCTGGAACTGGTGGTGGAGGATGAGTTCCGCCGCGTTGGCGCGGTGGGTGTGGCGAAGACCGGCATCCGCCGTCTGGCTGCGGCGACGTTGTTGTCGCACGGCAGCGACGCACAGAAGCAGAAATTCCTGCGTCGCAGCCTGACCGGTGAAGATACCTGGTGCCAGTTGTTCAGCGAGCCTGGCAGTGGGTCCGATCTGGCGGGGGCGACGACGCGGGCGGAGTTTAAGGGCAATCGCTGGGTCATCAACGGCCAGAAGGTCTGGACCACCAGCGCGCATCACGCCGACTGGGGATTGTTGCTGGCACGCACTGACGTCAATCTGCCGAAGCATCAAGGGTTGTCGTATTTCATCCTCGACATCCGTCAGAAGGGCGTGGACGTCCAGCCGCTGCGGCAGATGAATGGGCATGCGTCCTTCAACCAGGTGTTCTTCACCGATGCCGAAGTGCCGCCGGAGTATCTCGTGGGCGAGGTCGGTCAGGGCTGGGCGGTAGCCACGACCACCCTGATGCACGAACGGCGCGGTGCTGACGGGCTGCGCACCTGGGGTATGGCCTCGAACCGCAAGGGACGGGTTTATGACGAGGAACGGGCGGAAATCGCCACAGTTATGGAACCGTACAAATGGTATCCGCAACGCGCCGGGCGGGTCGATCTGGTGGTGGAGCGGGCGAAGGCGACCGGGCAGAACACCAATCCCATGGTGCGGCAGGAGATCGCCAAGCTGCTGACGCTGTCGAAGGCGGCGGAGTGGACCGCGCGGCGGGCGCGGGCGGCGCAGATGCTGGGACGGCCGCAGGGGCCGGAAGGATCGCTGGGCAAGCTGGTGGCCAGCCACGTCGCGCGCGCGGCGGCGCATGTGCACACGCTGATCAGCGGCGCGGATGCAATGCTGACTGGAGCGGACGGACCGATGAACGGGCTGATCGCGGAGATTCTTGTTTCGGTCCCGGCGGGGTCGATCGCGGGCGGGACGGATGAGATCCAGCGCAACATCATCTCGGAGCGTGTGTTGGGGATGCCAAAGGAACCGCGCACGGACACGGATCGGCCGTTCAGGGATGTCCCGAAGAATCTGGTGAGCTGAGCCGTGTCCTGGCTACGCTGCGATTGATCCTTGTGGGGCCACCACGAGCTCCCGCAGCGCCGTGACGACCTGCTCGATCACACCGTCCCATTCGCCATACACACGTTGGCGGAACAATCGCGCCGTCGGGTACCATGGGCTGTCAGTGCGGCCATGCAGCCAGCGCCAACAGGCATCATAGCGGTTCAGCACCCAGACTGGCTTGCCGAGGGCGCCGGCGAGATGCACCACCGATGTGTCGACGCTGATCACCAGGTCCAGCCCGGCAATCACCGCCGCGGTGTCGGCAAAGTCCCACAGTTCTTCCGTCCAGTCCGTCAGGGCAAAGCCGGGCGGCGGCGTGCGTGCCTGTTCTGCCGGCGGGCCTTTCTGCAACGAGACGAAACTGACCCCCGGCACCGCGCCCAGCGGCGCCAGTTTCGCCAGCGGCATCGACCGGCGGCGGTCGATCGCGTTGGCGGCAGGATCGTTGGCGCGTGGATTGCCGGCCCACACCAGACCGACGCGCAGGCCGGGCAGCGATGCGAGCCGGATTGCCCACGCCCGCGCCTGGTCCGGATCGGCCGAGAGATACGGGGTCGTCGCCGGTATGGTCTCCAGCGTCAGGCCCAGCGCCAACGGCAGGCTCATCAGCGGGCAATGTAGGTCGAACGCGGGCGGCGGCTCGTTGTGGCCGATCACGCGCTGCCGGCCTGGCATGGTACGGATCAGCCGCGCCATGGCATATGGCACCTCCAGCACCACGTCGGCGCCCAGGTCACTCAGCGTCGGCACCAGGCGGCAGAACTGCAGCACGTCGCCGTGGCCCTGCTCGCCGTAGGCAAAAATGGTCCGGCCAGCCAACGACGTTTCACCAAGCCACAAAGGTTGCGGATACACGCGCTCCGCCAGTCGTAGCGGGTCGGTGCGCCAGCGCCATTCGTGCCCACGCCAGCCGCCGGCGAAATCGCCCATCGCCAGCCGGCACAGCGCCTCGTTCCAGTGCGCGTCGGCGCTGTACGCGAAGATGGCCTTCGCCTTGTCGTACATCGCCAGGGCTTCGGCGTGCTGGCCGTGCATTACCATCAGGCTGCCGCGGTTCACCAGGGCCTGCACCATGGTCGGGTCGCGCGCCAATGCGGCATCGTAGCCGGCTGCCGCGGCATCAAGCTGACCGAGCGCCCGCAGCGCGGTGGCGCGGTTGCAGGCGGCGGCGGCGTGCGTCGGGTTGCGTGCCAAGGCGGTGTCGAACGCGCCGACCGCCTCGGCCGGTCGGTCCATCGCCTGCAGCAGGTTGCCGCGATTGTAGTGGGCCTGGACCAGATCTGGGTCCAACCTGATCGCCTTATCATAACTTTCCAGCGCCTCAGCGAGACGCCCGAGCTGCTCCAGGGCGCCGCCACGGTTCATCGCGGTGACAGCCAGTGCCGAATTCAGCGTGAGCGCCTGGTCGTAGGCCGCCACGGCGTCAGCGCGCCGGCCCAGCAGCAGCAGCGCGTTGCCCCGGTTGCTGTGCACCTCGGCCAGCGCCGGCTGCCGGGCCAGGGCGGCGTCGCAGCTTGCCAGTGCCTCGGCGGCACGCGAGAGACGCAACAGGGCCGCGCCGCGGTTGGCATGCGCCCCGACGTCGTCGGGCTGCAATGCCAGCAGGCGGTCGTAGCTGACGACGGCCTCGGCGAAGCGGCCCAGACGCTGCTGCGTGGCCGCCAGTTGGGCCCACGGCAGCGCGGCAGCAGGCGCAAGCACAGCCGCCGCAGCGAATTGCGCCGCCGCTTCCTCGTGGCGGTCCAACTGGGCCAGCAGCAGGCCGAGGCGCAACATCGCGTCGGGCGTGCGCGGATGGCGCCGCAACAGCCCGCGATAAACCGCCTCGGCCTCGGCGAAGCGGTCCTGCTGGTGCAGCGCGGTCGCCTCGTTGAGCGTGTCGCCGACGGTGCGGGGCGAGGAGGCCGCGCTCATCCACCCAGCGCGGTCAGGCGCTGCTCCGCTCGTATCAGGTTGTGTCGGGTCACGGCACGTTGCCGCAACCACTGCGGACCGGCCAGTACGGCAATGGCGCGCTGATAGGCCGCGATCGCGTCGCGCAGTGGGGTCGGGTCCCCCTGCACGTCGGCCAGCGCGGCGAGCGCATTGGCCAGGTTCGTGGTGGTCATGGCCCAATCCTGCGGCGTCGCGGTCTTGCTGGTGATGGTCAGTGCTGCCTCGCAGGCCGCCACGGCTTCGCGCAGATACAGCGCATCCCGCGTCCGCTCGCCGAGCAGACGCAGCGTGTGCCCAAGGTTGCTGTGCGTCAGCGCCCAGTCGGCGGGCGTGGCCCCGGCGGTGTACACATCCAGCGCGGCGTGATAGCTGTCGACCGCATCCAGCAGCGCGTCCGATCCGCCGTCGATTTCACCCAGCAGGGACAGGGCCGCGCCGCGATTGCGTTGCATGCGGGCCCAGTCGCGTGGGAATTCGTGACGAGGGAAGCCGAGCGCGGCGGCCTGGTACGTGGCCGCCGCGGTCGCCAGGTAGCGCGGATCGGCCTTGCGTTCCCCCAGCACGACATTGGCGGCCCCCAGCGCGGCGTTGGCGCGCGCCCAGAGCTGCGGCGCTGTCTCAAGGCGGATCGCGGTCAAGGCCGACTCGCTGACCAGGATGGCGTCATGCAGCAGCTCGATATCGTCGGCCAGGGCGCCCAGCAGGCGCACGGCCGTGCTCAGCCGCGTCTGCGTGATGGCCCAGTCCTCGGGCCGTGCCGCGACCGACACCAGGTCCAGCGCGGCGCGAAAGCCCATGACGGCGGCGGTAGCGGCCGCGCAGTTCTGATCGGCCTCGGCGGTGCAGAGCAGTGCCTCGGCGTCGTCCATCTGCTGTTGCCAGGGCGGAGGGGCTGCAGCGGGCATTACCTGTGGTTCCCTCGGTGTTCAGAGCAATGAAAGCATCATTGCGTAGGACGATAAGGGGTTCCGCTGCGCTTAGAAGCCCCCGGGTTGGGCTGGTCTGCGTCCGGGGCGTGGAAATGGGGTATTCACGGAATTGTGTGTGTGTGTGATCAAGCGATGATGCGGGACGGGGTCCAGGCCAAACAGGCGCAATGTGGGTGCGAGTGTGTGAGCGCGGTCTCGCCCGTGTGAGACTGGCTGACATCCCCAGCGCGCGGGTGGTGTTGCTGTTGGGCGCGCCGCGATCCGGCACGTCCTGGTTGGCGAAGATCTTCGACGGCCATCCCGATGTGCTCTGCCGGCATGAGCCGGACACGGTGCTGCGCACATCGGACCTGACGTGGATGTGTCCGCGCGACCAGGTCGACGCCCATGTCGACCAGGCACGGTTCTATCTGCGCCAACTGTTCGAGATCGCCACGCTTAGGACCACCGGCAGCCAGCCGATGTTTCCCGAGCGCTTTGAGAGCACGCCGGTGCGCCTGTTGCGGGCTGGCATCATCGATGTGCTGCGGGCGGCCGATCTGACCATGGTTGGCCGTCAGCTCATTCGCCAGGCGCACATTCCCGATTTCCTTGCGCTGGATCGGCACCCGGATCTCCGGCTGGTGGTGAAGTCGGTGAGTTCGCGGGGACGGGCACGGCGGTTCGCGGAGGCGTTGCCGGAGGCCCGCATCATTGTCACCATGCGCGATCCGTGGGGGCAGGTGGCGTCAATGCAGCGCGGCTCCGCGCTGGGCAAGTTCGAGGACAAGGTGCCGGTGGGTGAGCTGCTGGAAACCGAACAGGCGGCCCGCTGCGGCCTGACCGAGACGCGTTTCGCCACCCTGCCGTCCGTGGAGCAGTTCGCCTGCAACTGGGCCATCCTGAACGCGAAGGCAATCGAGGACCTGGGCGGGTTGGAGCGTGTCAAATTGTTGAAGTACCAGGATCTTTGTGAACATCCGGTGGCGCGGGCGCGCGCCCTGCTGGACTTTGCCGGCTTGGGCTGGGAGCCGCAGACCGAGCCGTTCCTGCGCCGCAGTATCAGCGATGGCGGGCCTGACCGCTATTACGCCGTGTTCCGCAACACCGCCGCCGCGCTGTATCGCTGGCGGCAGGATCTGAGCGCGGACGATCAGAGGCGGATCAACGACGTGGTGCAGGCGACGTCACTGGCGTCGCTGTGCCCATCGCTGGAGCCGTAACGGGGTCGACCGACCTGCCGCTTGCGTCCGGAGCGGATTTCCGACCAAAACGGCACATGACCACGATGCGCGATGTGACCGTCCCGTACCGACCGGGTGGCCCTTGATGGCCGCTGCGACCCTGCCGGCGCATCTCAAGGCGCTGGAAGCCGAAAGCATCCACATCTTCCGTGAGGTGGCCGGTCAGGCCAGCCGTCCGGTGCTGTTGTATTCGATCGGCAAGGACTCTTCGGTGCTGCTGCATCTCGCGCTGAAGGCGTTCTATCCCGCCCGGCCGCCGCTCCCGCTGCTGCACATCGATACGACCTGGAAGTTCCGGGACATGATCATTCATCGCGACCGCACGGTGGCGAAGCACGGGTTGACTTTGCGTGTGCACACCAACCCCGAGGGGAAGCGCGACAACATCAACCCGTTCGATCATGGCTCGCTCTACACGCAGATCATGAAGACCGACGCGCTGAAGCAGGCGCTGACCGAGGGGCGCTATGACTGCGCGATCGGCGGGGCGCGGCGGGACGAGGAGCGGTCTCGCGCGAAGGAGCGGGTGTTTTCGGTGCGCGGGCCGGGGCACACCTGGGATCCGAAGCGGCAGCGGCCGGAGCTGTGGCGGCTGTATAACGGCCACCTGGCACCCGGTGAGACGCTGCGAGTCTTTCCGCTATCGAACTGGACAGAACTGGATATTTGGACGTACATCCAGGCGGAAGGGATCGAGGTTGTGCCGCTGTATTTTGCCGCCGAGCGGCCGACGGTCATTCGTGATGGCGCGCTGATCGTGGTGGATGACGACCGCATGCGGTTGCAACCGGGCGAGACGCCGACGCCGCGCATGGTGCGGTTCCGTTCGCTAGGGTGCTATCCGTTGTCGGCAGCGGTGCCGTCGGATGCGAAGACGCTCGATGAGATCGTGGCCGAGATGCATACCACGCGCGTATCGGAGCGCGCGGGGCGGCTGATCGATCAGGATCAGGATTCATCGATGGAGAAGAAGAAGCGCGAGGGGTATTTCTGATGCCCGACTCGCTGCTGCGTGTGCTGACCTGTGGATCGGTTGATGACGGAAAGTCGACACTGATCGGACGGCTGCTGTTCGAGTGTGGAACGATCCCGGATGATGTGGCGGCTGCGTTGGAGCGTGATTCGCGCCGCTTTGGCACGGTGGAGGGCGGCACGGACTACGCGCTGCTGGTGGATGGGCTGGCGGCCGAGCGTGAGCAGGGCGTGACGATCGACGTCGCGTATCGCTATTTCGAAACGCCGAAGCGCCGCTTCATCCTGGCTGATACACCTGGGCACGAGCAGTATACCCGCAACATGGTCACCGGGGCGTCGACGTCCGAGTTCGCCGTGCTGCTGGTGGATGCGCGGAAGGGATTGCTGGACCAGACGCGGCGGCACGCCACGATCGTGACCATGCTGGGCATCCGTCAGGTCGTGCTGGCGGTGAATAAGATGGACCTGGTCGGCTTCGATCAGGTGGTGTTCGATACGATCGTGCGGGACTTCGCCGCGTTGCAGGACCAGCTTGGGCCACTGACCATTACGGCGATCCCCATCTGCGCACGCGACGGCGATAACGTGACCTTGGCATCGACGCGGATGATCTGGTATTCGGGTGGCACGCTGCTCGCGGCTCTGGAAGCCGCCGCGCACCCCAGTCAGGCGGCCCAGCGCGTGTTCCGCATGCCCGTTCAGATCGTTGCTAGACCGGATCATACATTCCGTGGCTACGCTGGTACGGTGGCGAGCGGCGTGGTGCGGCCCGGCGATGCGGTGATCAATGCGGTGTCGCGGACGAAGGCGCAGGTTGCGCGCATCGTCGCGATGGATGGCGACCTGACGCAGGCGGGGCCGGGGGAGCCAGTAACGCTGGTGCTGGATCGCGAGATCGATGTCTCGCGTGGCGACGTGCTGGCGGCCGAGCCGGCGGTGCAACTGGCGGAGCAGATTGCGGCCCGCGTGGTGTGGATGGATGACACGCCGCTGTTCCGCGGCCGGGCCTATACGCTGATGCTGGGCACGCGCAGTGTCATCGCGACGATCACGGACATCGTCGATCGACTGGATATGGACACGCTGACCGCCGAACCGGTGCGCGAGCTGCATCTGAATGAGATCGGCCACGTGGTGCTGTCGCTGTCGCAGCCGGTGGCATGCGAGACGTACGAAAATAGCCGCGAACTGGGCGGCTTCATCCTGATCGACCGGCTGACGCGCAACACGGTGGGCGCCGGTCTGGTGACCGAGCTGCGGACCGGCGGAGCGGATATCTATTGGCATCATCTCGATGTCGACAAGGTCGCACGCGCGGCGTTGAACGCGCAGAAGCCGGCGGTGCTGTGGTTCACCGGGCTGTCGGGCGCGGGCAAGTCCACCATCGCCAATCTGGTTGAGAAGCGGCTGCATGCGCAGGGACGGCACACGATGGTGCTGGACGGCGACAATGTGAGGCACGGGTTGAACCGCGATCTGGGCTTCACCGAGGCCGACCGGGTGGAGAACATCCGGCGCGTCGCCGAGGTGGCGAAGCTGTTTATCGAAGCTGGCATGATCGTGCTGGTCTCGTTCATCTCGCCGTACCGGGCTGAACGCATGCTGGCGCGCGCGTGCGTGGACGCCGGCGAGTTTATCGAGATCTATGTCGATACCCCGGTGGATGAATGCCGCCGGCGCGATCCGAAGGGGTTGTATCAGCGGGCGGATGCCGGGCAGATCCGCAACTTTACTGGCATTGATGCCCCGTACGAAGCGCCGGAGGCACCGGAGATTCATTTGCCGACGCTGGAAGCCACCGCCGAAGTGCTGGCGGAGCGCATCGTGGCCGATCTTCGCCGACGGGGTATCACAACCTGAGAGAAACGTTGGCACAGGCCGCGGCAGCGGCGCGTGCCTGCCAGGTGTGCGCCGCGACGCTCCCGCTAGGGCCGCGGCCGGTGTTGCGTGTTTCCCCCACCGCGCGGCTGCTGATCATCGGCCAGGCGCCGGGGACCAGGGTGCATGCAACCGGGATCCCTTGGGACGATCGGTCGGGGGATCGGTTGCGTGGTTGGCTGGAGATGTCACGCGAGGAATTCTACGACCAACGCCGCATCGCCATCGTGCCGATGGGGCTGTGCTATCCGGGACGGTTGCCGAACGGTGGCGACGCGCCACCACGGCCGGAATGCGCGCCGCTGTGGCATGCGCGGCTGATCGGCAAGATGCCGCGGATCCGGCTGACCTTGCTGGTGGGGGGATATGCGCAGATGTACGTGCTGGGCCGCGGCGCGATGACCGAGCGGGTGCGCGACTTTCGGATGCATCTGCCGCGCCACTTCCCGCTGCCACATCCCTCCTGGCGCACCTCGGGGTGGGAACGGCGCAATCCCTGGTTTGTTATCGAAGCATTGCCGTCGCTGCGGCAAGCCGTCGCCGAGGCGATGGCGTAGGGCAGAACAGCACGCCGGTTCCGGTGCATCTGCGTAACAGAGGCTGACGGCATGCCCGGCACCGGGAGCCGACCTGCGGCAGTGGGACTTGCAGGCTGCGCGAATTGACGGAATACGGACCCCGCTACCTATCGGTAGCCGACCCGCCGATCAGCGGGTGACAACGCGGAACGCGACCGGGGGAGCAATGGTGACCACAAACAAGACGGGTGAAATCGCGGCGCGGCTCGATCGGTTGCCACCCTCGTGGTACGTCTGGCGGATGATCATCCTGATCTCGCTGGGCGGGGTGTTCGAATTCTACGACCTGTTCTTCACCGCCTATGTTGCGCCCGGCATGGTAAAATCCGGGTTGTTCACCCCGGACTCGCTGGGCGTGTTCGCCAGCCTGAACGTCATCGCCGTCGCCGGCTTCGGCACGTTTGTGTTCGCGACCTTCGCCGGGCTGTGGGTGGGCGCGCTGCTGCTCGGGCACGTCGCTGACCGACTGGGACGGCGTAAGATCTTCGTCTGGTCGTTGGTCTGGTACGTGGTCTGCTCGGCCATTATGGCGTTCCAGGACAGCGGCTTCACTCTGGTGATCTGGCGCTTTATCGCCGGCATCGGTTTGGGGGTGGAACTGGTGACGATCGACGCCTATATCGCGGAGCTGATCCCGCGGCGCGAACGCGGCCGCGCGTTCTCGACCAATCAGTTCATCACCTATCTGGCGGTGCCGCTGGTTGCCTTCCTTGCCTGGCAACTGGTGCCGCTGCAGCCGATGGGTCTCGATGGCTGGCGCTGGGTGGTGCTGATCGGGACGGTCGGCGCGGTGGTGGTATGGTTCCTGCAAATCGGGGTTCCGGAAAGTCCGCGCTGGCTGGCCAAGCATGGCCGCACAGCGGAAGCCGAGGCGATCGTGGCGCGCATCGAGGCCGGTGTTGCAGCGGAGCTGGGCCGGCCCTTGCCGCCGCCCGTGCCGGAGCCGGCGGAAACCGAAGCCGCGGGGAGCCTGTCGGAAGCCTTCGCGCCGCCTTATCGCTCTCGCACCATCATGTTGTCGGTGTTCAACTTCGCGCAGACCATCGGGTTCTATGGCTTCGCGGCCTGGGTGCCGACGCTGCTGATTGCCCGCGGCATCCATGTGACGGCGAGCCTGGAATATGCGTTCATCATCGCGATCGCCAATCCGTTCGGGCCGCTGCTTGGCACGTTGTTCTCTGACCGGATCGAACGGAAATGGCAGATCGTGGGTGGTGCCACCGGCATGCTGATCTGCATGGTGGTGTTCTCGCAGCTCAACGATCCTGTGGCGCTGATCGTGTTTGGTGTGCTGTTCACACTCTGCGCCAACGTGATGTCGTACTCGTTCCACAACTATCAGGCGGAGCTGTACCCGACGCGCATTCGCGCCCGCGCAATCGGGTTCGTCTATTCGTGGAGCCGGGTGTCGGCCGCCTTCGCGGGGCTGGCGATCGGCTACTTCCTGCATGCTGGCGGCGTGCCGGCGGTGGCGATCTTCATCGGTGTCGCCATGCTGGTGGTGATCGGTGTGATCGGGTTCTTCGGTCCCCGCACCAAGGAGCTGGCACTGGAGCAGATCGCCGCCTGATCGAGTGGATGCGATAGAATGCCCGCGCGCGCCTGCCTGGGCGCGCGGGTTGTCTGCCAGCGGAGGAATCACATGAGCTATGGCAAGCTGATCGAGTACGCCGACGCGGCGCCCGAGGCGCGGGCGGTGATGGATGAGATCAAGGCAAAGCGCGGTGTGCCGGACGTGAACAACGCCTGGAAGGCGATGGCGCGGCATCCGGGCGTGATGCGCCGGTTCTGGGAACACGCCCAGCGTGTGATGCAGGCGGGCGCGCTGGACGCCAAGACGAAGGAGCTGATCTACGTCGCGGTGAGCGTGGCGAATGGCTGCCACTATTGCTCGGCGTCGCATTCCCATCTGGCGAAGACCAAGGGGGCCACGGAAGAGGAGCTGGCCGAGATGGTGGAGGTGGTCGCGCTGGCGCTGGAGGGGAACAGCTTTGCGACGTTCTACGGCCAGGAGGTCGATGAGGCGTTGAAGACCTGAGGCCTGTGACCGATCACGCAGTGCACATTGCGACGGTTTAAGCCAACCTACACGGCCTCGCCGTTGCGACGGCCGGATGAGCAGTGTTACGGTTCGCCGCGCAAACCACAAACAGACGGCCGGCGGGGATGTCGATCGTCGCCGTGCCGGCATAACAGGCAGGGGGCGACTATGGGCATCTCGCGACGCGGCGTCATCGGCAGTGGCCTGGCGGCGGGGGTGTTCGCCCCGATGGTGCGGCGGGCTCATGCGGCGGGCGATACCGCTACGCTGCGAGCGGTGATGCAGGGCGACCTGCGATCCTTCGATCCGATTTGGACCACAGCAAATATCAGCGCCTATTACGGCGCGATGGTCTACGACACGCTGTTCGCCGTGGACGACAAGTTCCAGGCGCAGCCGCAGATGGTCGACAAGTGGTCGCTGAGCGACGACAAGAAGACCTATACGTTCCAGTTGCGTGATGGGTTGGGTTGGCAGGACAACACGCCGGTGACGGCGGCCGACTGCGTTGCGTCCATTCGGCGCTGGGCGGTGCGCAATTCCGGCGGCCAGGCGATCATGGCGCGGCTGCAGGACCTGTCGGCCAAGGACGACAAGACGATCGTGCTGTCG
>DATHNE010000250.1:0-2168 GCA_035486355.1 Acetobacteraceae bacterium | reverse complement strand
CCCCGCAGATAACTCCTGCCGGCTGACTTCAATCGGCTTGCCAATCGCTACTCGCCCTTGCCAAGGTTGCCGGCAACAGCGAATCCTACTCACCCCGATTCGGGAATCCCCACGAGAGTCAAACGCTCCGTCGGCTGGTATGACAGGAACGCCACGCGTTCGGTATCGACACGTCCCCTTGCGCGAACACCAGGACATAATCGTTCCACGGTCCGCTCCGTGTTATGGTGGACGATTCCAACAGACGTACCGTCTGTCCCGACCGCCATCCCGACATCTCCAGGGCACCGCCAGCATCAGGATAGAATCGCCAGTTGTCCAAAGGGTGGGCGTGATAATGTCCATTCGATGCCGCATTGCTATAGATGATGCCGCCATTCCGTATGACCCGCAGGATCCCCAGGAAGGTAAGCCAGAACATGCGATCGTGTTCGAAGCACGACGTCGACACGATCATGTCGAACGCGCCGTCGGCGAACGGGTATCGATATGGATCGTCCAATACCATGTCGCCGCCTTTGCCGCGTTCGATGTCGATCCCGACATAGGCAATATCCGGCGGAGGCACGTCGCGCAGAGAGCCGTTCAGGTCGCGTGAGCCGATATCCAACACACGTCGCACACCAGCCACACGCGTCTGGAACAGCTGACACCCGAGATCCATGGCGCTCGGGTGCATCGGCACCGGCCCTCCACGGAGATGCTGCTTGATTGCACCACGGGATCACTGATGGATCGTTGCGCCGCAGCCTCGTTGGCGCCGGCGCTTGAAGAAACGCGCCAAGCCCCCCTATCCTGCGGTCGGATGTGGCGGCGCTCCGCCGGCTGGGGGATTCGCATGAAGCTCGGATTGGTGATGATGGTACGGCCGTTGCCAGGTGATGACGGCAGTGCCGTGATCGAGCGCATCATGACATTCGGCCAGCGCGCCGAGGCGTTGGGATTTTCTGGCCTGTGGGTGCCGGACTCGTTGGGCCGTGGGCGCGCGACCGCCGATCCTTTGCTGCAGCTTGCGGCCTTGTGCGGCGTGACAAAGACAATTCAGCTTGGCACCTGCGTGCTGCAGGTGCCACTGCGTCACCCGGTGGAGCTCGCGCATCGCGTGCAGACGCTGAACCTGCTGGCGCGCGGGCGATTCCAGTTCGGCGTCGGCAGCGGATCTACGCGCGCCGATTTCGAGGCGGTGGAAGCTGACTACGACGTGCGCTTTAAGACGCTGACGCACTCGCTGGAGATCATGCGCCGCACCTGGAATGGGGAGGCGGTATACGGTCCCGGCCTGACCAACTGGCCCGGCACCGAAGGCGGCCCACCGATGATCCTGGGTGCCTGGCGCAGCCCGCGTTGGATCAACCTCGCGGCGAAGGACCTGCAAGGCTGGATGGCGTCGGGGATTTTTTCCGAGATGAGCGACGTAGAGGAAGGCGTGCGGATGTATCGCACCGCCGGCGGGTCGCGCATTGTATTGGCAAATATCTTTACCGACCTGCGCCCCAGCCCGATCTTCGCGGACCGGTTGGGTCACGTGAAGATCCACCTCATCTGCGCCCCTGCCGAGGCGCGCGAACGGCTGAAACGGCTGGAACAGCTTGGTGTTGACGATGCGCTGTTGGTGTGTCCGTTCGAGGATCCCGATCAGCTCGAGATGATCCGCGGGCTGCGGGCGTAGAGCGGTTATGGGCTACGCCTTCACGCCTGCCGTGCGGGCGAAGCGCGCAGTGCGATAATCGGCAACACTGATCGGTGCATAGCACGGCGCCTCGCCAGGCGCACGGCAGGTCTCGATACAGGCGATCTCGGCGTCATAGTTCGGAATGAAAAACATCCCGACGGACAAGCGACGGCCAGCTGTCCCGGCATCATCCGGCGGATTGACCACGCGATGCGGCGTTGAGATCCAGCGATCGTTGGTCCAGCGCATCATCATGTCGCCCAGATTTACCACGAACGTCCCTGGCGCAACCGGCGCATCCACCCATTCCCCATCGCGCCGCTTCACCTGCAAGCCACCGATCGCATTGTCGCTGTGTAATACCAGCCGACGGAGCGTTTGACTCTCGTGGGGATTCCCGAATCGGGGTGAGTAGGATTCGCTGTTGCCGGCAACCTTGGCAAGGGCGAGTAGCGATGGGCAAGCCGATTGAAGTCAGCCGGCAGGAGTTATCTGC
>DATHNE010000249.1:0-2302 GCA_035486355.1 Acetobacteraceae bacterium | reverse complement strand
CCCACCCTAGCCTCCTCTACTGCTTGCAACAGGCTACCTTACTAATGTCTGCAATCAGAAAGGGCGAGCGCAGCATTGAACGGCACGTTTTGGGGCGCAAGCGGCCGTTGCGCTATCATTCAGAGACAGATGGGCTCTAAGGGGATTCGGGCCGCGCTAGCCACCACATCGCCCCCCTCGCTCTCCACGGGAGAGTGGGGTGTTCGCTTTGTTGCCCCTGGTCAGTCTAACAGTCGAAGAGCGTGCCCAGGCGCTGCTTGATCTGGTCAGCGATGTAGAGCGCAAGCGCCTGGATCGTGTGTGTGGGGTTGACGCCGGCCGAGGTGATGAAGATCGAGCCGTCGACGATGAACAAGTTGCGCACGTCATGGCTGCGACCCCAGGCATTGACCACAGAGGTTGCGGGATCGTTGCCCATCCGTGCCGTGCCCATCAGGTGCCAGCCGCCGCGGTCCAGTAGTCCACCCTCGACATCGTAGGCGCCCGCTGCCTTCAGGATGTCGGTGCCGCGCGCGATGGCGAAATCCATCATGCGCCGGCTGTTCTCGCTCAGGGTGTAGTCGATCTTAGGCGCGGGAATGCCGTTGCCGTCCTTCAGCGCCGGGTCGAGGGTGACACGGTTATGGGCCTGTGGAAGGTCTTCGAGGATAGCACCAAGGCCGGTGGTTCGGCGGTGCAGCCGGCGATAGGCGTCATGGTGCGCCTCACCCCACGGAATGCGGCCTGACTCGACGCCTTCGATAGCGGTCGCAGCCGTGCCTTCGCCGCGGCTGAACTCGTAACAGAAGCCGCGGACGAAACCGCGCGACAGGTCGGTCTCGTAGAATTCATGGCTCCAATAGCTGTTGTCGGGGCCTCGCTCGCCATCCAGCTCTTCGTCGAAATAACCGGTGATCCAAACATAGGGATGGAACATCAAGTTGCGGCCGACCTGGTCGCTGCGATTGGCGAGACCGCGGGGGAAGCGGGCATTGGCTGAGTTCAGCAGCAGCCGCGGCGTGCCGATGCCGTTGCTGGCGAGGATGACGATATGCGCTGCCTGGAACTGCTCCCGCCCCTCCGAGTCATAGTACACCACGCCATTGGCCATGCCGTCGGGGCCTAGTGTGATCTCCCGCGCGCGCGCGCGGGTGCGCAGTTTCACGCCGGCCCGGATCGCTTCCGGCCAGTAGGTGATGTCGGTGCTTCCCTTGGCCCCCTGCGCGCAACCGAAGGTGCATTTGCCAAGATTGATGCAGGGCGGGCGGCCCTGGTATTCCTGAGAGGCAATGGCGGTATCGGAGGGCCACCAGTGCCAACCCAGCCGGTTGAAGCCGCGCGCAAGCGCCATGGTGGCGCGGCCCATCGGCAGCGGCGGCATGACCTGCGGTTTCGGTGGGTAGGCAGGATCGCCGGCAAGGCCAGAAGTGCCCATCATGCGGTCATTCAGGTCGTAGAACGGCGCCAGCGCCGCGTAGTCCATCGGCCAGTCATCGGCCACGCCATCCAGCGTTCGCACCCGGAAGTCGGAGGGGTGGAATCGCGGCGTATGGGCACCGTACAGCACGGTGCCGCCGCCCACCGCGTTAAAGTTTGCGACCTTGATCGGCGAGTTATCCTCGTTGATCGGGTAGTCGGCCGAGCCCGCGCGGCGGTTGGGGTTGATGGCGAAACTGTCACCGTTACGCGCCTCGGCGTCGCGGCGCGTGGCGGGATATTCGGCCGGGTTCATCCAGTCGCCCTGCTCCAGACACACAATGTGCATCTTGGTCTCGGCCAAACTCCAGGCCACTGCAGCGCCAGAAGCGCCTGCCCCGATGATCAGGACGTCAACCATGTCCAGCATCTTCGCACCCCGATGTCTGGCGCCAGAATGGTCTTTGTGCCCTAACCGGGTCCAGCCCGCATGATTTCCCGGATGATCAGGAGCGCCCAGCGATCGCCAGGGATTTCGAGCGCGTGCGCCGTGCAGCAGGCGTCATCGTAGCGGCGCGAACTGGCAGCTTCGGTGGTTTTTTCAGCTTCATGGTTGTTTTTGAACTGGTGTGTGGAATGGTCAAGCTCTCGTGGAACGGGGCCTATGACGAAGAAACATCCAACACACGTGGCGCATTGCCGTTGTGGCGCGGTCGAGGTTGGCGCCTGGGGTGCGCCCATTGTCGTCAGCGCCTGCTACTGCAACGACTGCCAGGAAGCGGCGCAACGGCTTGCCGCTTCCGCCGATTTGGTGTCGGCGGCCGGCGCTGACGGCGGCACGGAATTCATGGTGTTCCGCCGGGACCGCATCGCCTGCACGCGGGGCGCGGATCGCCTGCGGGCGATG
>DATHNE010000248.1:0-14111 GCA_035486355.1 Acetobacteraceae bacterium | reverse complement strand
GTCCGCTATCGCCGAACGAGCCTCAACCATCGGTTGTTCACCCGCAGGGTGAGCGATGACAACCGGTTCCTGTGTGTCCATGCCAACAGATTCCGCCGATTCGGGGAGGCCAGGCAATTACCCAACTGCCGGATTTAGGATGATGCGCGATGGACGATGGCGTCGAACTCGTCCACGGTGAAAATCGAGGCGGTCAATAGAATGGCGCTGCTATTGGTGTGCAGATACCGGCGATATTGGCCGCGGGCGAATTCCATGATTTCGTCGGCGATGCGGCGCTGGGGCGGCAGATGTAACCCCGACCGGATCGATGGGGTCAGCAGGCGGGCATCGATCCACCTCGTGAGCCCACCGATCGATAGACCGGTCCCCGGAACGACAATGTCCGAAACCGCGTCGTTCGTGCTGCCGGATACGCCAGGCCCGGGCCCGCGCATGACGTATGAGCACCGCGCTCACGGGCCGCCCACTGTGCCTGGAATCGCGTCGCCACGATCGCAGGCGTCAGGCCCGACTTGATCAGCGACCGGGGCAGATTTATTGGTTCGATCGTCAGCACATCGCCGGTCACATCGCGCACGATGACGATCGTGACGACAATCGCCGCAACCGCGATGGCACCCCGTGTGGCACCAGTCCAGATTCGGTTAAGATATGTCAGCACGGAGGGCGTGACGGAAAAGCCGCCAACCACGGAGTTGGACACATTGTGCCCTTCTCCGGTCAAGGGTTTTCTTCCCAGAATGACTTTCTGTGGATAGCGGAATCTATCCGCAAGAATAATGAGGGATCTCTCATAGGTCGGCGTGTCGTGGGTGTGACAGTGTCACAGACCCCGCCATTGCGGGGAGCGCTTGCTGAGGAATGCCTCCATTCCCTCACGGAAATCCTGGCTGAGGTAGCAAAGCAGGATCAGATCCTTGTCTGCATCAGCCGCGTGCCCAGTGCGCAGACGGCGTAGTCCTTCTTTGGTCGCGCGCAGGGTGAGAGGTGCATTCGCCGCAATGACCCGCGCCAACGCCTCGGCACGGTCCAGCAGTGCCGCATGGTCCGGCAGGAATTCGCTGATCAGGCCGGCGTCTTTGGCCTCCTGTGCCTCGACCAGGCGCGCGGTGAAGATGATTTCCTTGACCCGCGCCGGGCCGATCAGCGCGCTGAGGCGCGCCAGATTGCCCATCGACAGACAGTTGCCGAGTGTGCGTGCGATCGGGAAACCAAAGCGCAGGTTGGCGGCGGCGATGCGGATGTCGCAGCATGCGGCGATGCCGGCACCGCCACCGGTGCAGGCTCCGGCGATGGCGGCGATCATCGGCACCGGGCAACGCTCGATCGTATCTGTCACCTGGTCCAGGCGTTCCTCATACGCGATGGCGTCTTCCGGTCCGGTGAAGGCCCGGAACTGATTGATATCGGTGCCGGCGGCGAAGGCCTTGTCACCGGCGCCGGTTAGCACCATCGCCCGCAGCGTGGGGGACGCGGTTTGTGCCGCGCAGATCTCCCCGAGCCGCTCATACATCGCGAAGGTCAGCGCATTGCGCGCCGCCGGCCGGTTGAAGGTGACCCAGCCGATATCCTCGCGGACCTCGTAAAGCAGCTCATCACCCATCGCCTGTCCCTCCGCAGTTGACGTCCCGGTCTATAGAGCGTGGCGGCACTGTCCGTCACCCGTGCCGCACGCATTGGACCACCCGCGGACGCTGCGCTAGGAGTCGCACCGACGGCACGGCGCCGGGGGACATGTGCGCAATCGAGGAGGCTGGATGAACGATCTCTATTCGTTTTTCGCGCAGCGGCGGGCGACCAGGTCGATGCACAAATGGCATCATTATTTCGAGATCTATGAGCGCCACTTCGCACGGTTCCGTCACACGCGGCCGTCGGTGCTGGAGATCGGTGTGCAGGGCGGCGGCTCGCTGGAGATGTGGCGGGCGTATTTTGGCGCGGATGCGCGCATCTATGGCATCGATACGACTGCCGCCGCGAAGCGTCACGAGGATGTGGCGACGAAGCTGTTCATTGGCGGCCAGGGCGACGGTAAATTCCTGAGTGGGGTGATCGCCGAGGTGGGCATGCTGGACATCGTCATTGATGACGGCGGACATATAGCCAGCCAGCAGATCGCCAGCTTCGAGGCGCTGTACCCGACCATGAGCCAGACCGGTGTCTTTCTTGTCGAGGATACCCACACCGCCCTGTGGGGCGGAGCGTTCAACGACCGCAAGGACGGCCAGACCATTCTGAGCTTTGCGGCCGCGCGCTGCGCAAATCTGATGGAGTGGTCAGGCCGGCGGGAGAATTTCCAACAACTGATGACGGAGCGCGGTGCACTGCTGACCGAGCAGGCGTCGGAATTTTGCCGCACGACGAAGTCGATCTCGTTTTACGACAGCATCATTGTGTTCGAGCGCGGTCATCGTGTCGCGCCGCGGCACGAGCAGCTCTAGGAGCCGCGCCATGCCCGACAACCAGCCTGCTTCGCGTCCTGACCAGATGACCGGCTGGGAGCCAGAGCTGGCGGAGCTGCGTGCGCGGAAGGCGCTGGCGAAGGAACTGGGCGGCGCCGATCGCATCGCGCGCCAGCATGCGGGCGGCCGGATGACGGTGCGTGAGCGGATCGATCGCATGCTGGATGCCGGGTCGTTTCACGAGGTTGGTGCCACCGCGGGCAAGCCGAGCTATGCGGCGGACGCGCGGACCATCACGGGCTTCATGCCGGCGAACTGTGTGTTCGGTCGTGGAACGGTCGATGGGCGGCCGGTGGTGGTGGCGGGCGATGATTTCACGTTGCGCGGTGGGTCGGCGGATGCCTCGATCAAGGGCAAGCCAAAGATGTCCGAACAGATCGCGGCCCAGTTCCGGATGCCGATCATCCGGCTGATCGAAGGATCGGGGGGCGGTGGGTCGGTCAAGACGATCGAGACCACCGGCCGCGCCAATCTGCCGGGTGGGCTGACGGAGACCACCGCGTTTGATCTCGTGGCCGATAACATGGGTCTTGTGCCGGTGGTTGCGCTGGGGCTTGGCTCGGTCGCGGGGCTGGGTGCGGCGCGGCTGGCGGCAAGCCACTATTCGGTGATGGTGAAGGATATCTCCGCCGTGTTCGTCGCCGGCCCGCCGGTGGTCGAGCGGCTGGGCGAACCGCGCACCAAGCAGGAACTTGGCGGCTGGGAGGTGCAGCTTGGCGGCGGGGCGGTTGATCATGCCGTGGATACGGAAGAGCAGGCATTTGCAGCGGCGCGGCGTTTCCTGTCTTACCTGCCGAGTTCGATCTGGGATCTGCCACCGCGTGAGCGCGGCTGGGATGATCCGGCGCGGCACGAGGACTTCCTGATCTCGGCGATCCCGCGCGACAAGCGGCAGGCCTATCACATGCGCCGCATCATTGAGGCGGTGGTGGATCGCGACAGCCTATTCGAGATCGGTAGCCGGTTTGGTCGGTCGATCATTACCGGACTGGCCCGGCTGGATGGCTGGCCAGTGGCACTGATGGCGGGCGATCCGCTGTTTCATGGTGGCGCCTGGACCGCGGATGCGTGCCAGAAGATCATCCGCTTCGTGGACATGGCACAGACATTCCATCTGCCAATCATTCATCTGGTGGATTGCCCGGGGTTCCAGGTTGGTCTTGCCGCCGAATCAAGCGCCGTGATCCGCTGGGGCGTGCGTGCGTTGAGTGCGATCAATCAGACCACGGTGCCATGGTGCAGCGTGATTGTACGCAATTGTTACGGTGTTGGCGGGTTGGGGCACCAGCCGGTCAGCCATCTGTGCGTGCGCTATGCCTGGCCGTCGGCAAGTTGGGGGTCGTTGCCACTGGAGGGTGGGATCGAGGCGGCCTACCGCGCCGAGATTGATGCGGCTGATGATCCGCAGGCGAAACAGGCGGAGATCGAGGCGCGGCTGAACGCGCTGCGATCACCGTTCCGGACCGCGGAGCCGTTCTGGGTGGAGGACATCATCGATCCCCGCGAGACACGGCGGCTGTTGACGGATTTCGCCAATATGGCGGCGCCACTGCGCACGCCGGGGCGGTCTGCGTTCGCGATGCGGCCGTAGGGTGTCTGTGGATGACCTCTCCCACGGAGTGGGAGAAGTCGCGCGCGCAGCGACACGGGTGAGGGTGGTGCACGCGGCGAGACCCTTACCCGACCTCGCCCGCAATGCGGGAGAGGTGTACTGGCGGGGCCGCCGCTACGCGACGGTCTTGAGGAAGTCCAGCAGCTTGGTGACCGCGGTCGTCTTGTCGGTCTTGTCCAGCGCGGCGAGTTCGGCGGCCAGGCGGTCCATCGCGGCTTCGTAGATCTGCCGCTCGGAAAAGCTCTGGTCCGGTTGGCCGGCATTGCGGTGCAGGTCGCGCACGACTTCCGCGATGGCCAGCGGGTCGCCTGAGTTGATCTTCGCCTCGTATTCCTGCGCGCGGCGCGACCACATGGTGCGCTTGATGCGGGCACGCCCCTTCAGCACACCCATCGCCTCGTCGAACAGCTTGCGGCTGGCGAGCTTGCGCAGGCCGGCCGAGCGCGCCTTCGCCACTGGCACGCGCAGCGTCATGCGGTTCTCTTCGAAGGTGATGTGGATCAGCTCCAGCTTGTGGCCGGCGATCTCCTCAGTGGCGATCCGCTCGACCTTGCCGACGCCATGGGTCGGATAGACCACGTGATCGCCCTCGATGAAGATCTCGGCCTTGCTGGGCTGGCGCGGCGGGATGCGGTCCATCGGGCCCATGCGGCGTTCCGGCGCGACTGGGGCTGGCGGCGGTGCTTGTGTCGGACGTGGCGCCGGAGCCGGTGCTGCAGCGGCAGCCGGCGGTGGCGGTGCGGGTGGAACCGGCGCGGCGGTCATTGGCGACGGCTTCGGCGCCGCCTCGGCGGCCTTGAGAACGGGCGAGGGGGCCGCGGCGGTCTTGGTGACCTGCGCGGTGGCCGCGGCCTTTGTGGTCGCGGGCTTGGCCACCGGCTTCATCGCGGCGGGAGGCGGAGCAGCCTTTTGTAGAGCGGCCTTTGCGACGGGCTGGGCAGCCGCATTCGGCGCTGGCGCCGGCTTCGCGGTCTTGCTCGCGGTTGCGTGAGACACCGCGGCCGCCTTGGCGGCGGTCGGCTTCTTCGCGGCGGCGGCGGCCCTGGCGGGCGCGGCCTTTGCAGTTCCCGTCTTGGTCGAACCGGCGGGAGAGGCAACCTTGCGTGCTGCTGTCATGCTCGGCACTTGCAAACCTTCATCCTGTGGCCTTCAACCGCACACATCGGGCATCGGGCCATGGTCGCCCGTCCCTTGCGTGTCACCGGAAGGCCTACTCCTGGAAATAAAAACCATCACGGTCCGGCGCCGACGCCACGCCCCGCTTTTGGTCGTCAGACTATATAGCACAAAATCACCATCGCGTCAGGGGGTTGGCACAAACTCCTCGGCGTCAGGCGGTCACGCTGTCCCGGGGTTCGGGTCCAGCAGGTCCTTTTTGCCCGGTTTGTCCTTCCATTCGTCGGCGTCGGCGGGGGGCTCCCCTTTGCGGGTGATGTTGGGCCACACGGTTGCGTAGCTGCGGTTCATCTCGATCCAATCGGTGCCTTTGTCATCGCTGTCCGGGACGATAGCCTCGGCCGGGCATTCCGGCTCGCAGACGCCGCAATCGATGCATTCGTCGGGATGGATCACGAGCATGTTGGCGCCGACGTAGAAGCAGTCCACCGGACACACCTCGACGCAGTCCATGTACTTGCACTTGATGCAGTTCTCGGTGACCACGTAGGTCATGCGGACCCCCGGGAATGGCCAGGATGGCAAAAATCAGAGGCGGGGGTATGGCGGCGTTTTTGTTGCAACGCAAGGTGCTGGGCCGCGCGTTTCCTGGGGGTCAGAGTTCGGCACTGATCTCCTCGTAGAGCGCGCGCGCCTCGGATGCCGGCCCCCGCCGCACGGCCAGGGCGGCCACCCGTACCACGCGCACATCATCGCGTACCGGGACGGTCAGCACATCGCCGACGCGCAGGCGGGCGTGGGGTTTCTCGGTCGTCTGGCGGTTGATCCGGATCGAACCAGCGGCGACCAGCTTCGCGCAATCGGAGCGGGCCCGCATGAACCGGGCGCACCACAGCCATTTGTCGAGGCGCTGCCAGTCGCGGTCTTCCTGCTCGGGAATGGGGAGCCTCTACAGGAAGAGCGGGTCGCAGGGGACGACGCCGGCGTGATCGCGTACCACAAACTGCTCGGGATCCCGCGGCAAAGCATCGCGGTTATTGCTTTTACTCACGCGCTTTGTCCCGCGTGGGTTCGACAACATTTGAAGCCGGCGCGCCGTGACTAGACCGGATCGGTGCCCGATCCCCGCCACGCCCGACCGCGACTCGCTTTCGGTGGGTGTCCCCGCCCGGTTCCCGCAACGCTTGCGGTATCGCGCCAGCCAGGATCAACCGGCCGGCTGCCGCGTCCCCGTCATGTTCAGAGCCGCAGCCACCACATCGCCACTGGCGAACGCCGAGCGGCAGTTTCGGTCCGACCGAGCCGCAGTAGGGCAGGCGTATGTACGGCGGAAGTGCGGGGCCATCACGGTTCATCGCTTCAGTGTTGCCAGTGCGGCGAAGGGACCGTGCGGTGGCGGGGCCGGGGCGGCATGCGGGGATGGGCGGCGACGGCGCAGGGGCATCAACATGGCGGGGGCCGGCGGGCCGTACACCCCCGGTGCCAGGCTGCCGTCGGGCAGCACGCGAAAGCCCAGCCGCCGCAGCACGGCCGGCACCAGCTCCGCCTTCACGGCGAAGCGGCCGGCGAGGTCGGTTGGCAGCACCGTGGCGCCGCGCCGCGTTGCCCAGGCGAGTTCCGCCGCGACGCGCTCGGCCACATCCAGGCGGAGCAACGCGGGGCCGGCGTCCAGCCATCCCATGGACGTGGCGAAGTCCGCAGGCCAATCCGGTGGTCCGGGCAGCGAGACGAGCCCGGCCGTGGGCAGCGGGGGCGTCTTGATGCCGCGATACGTCGCCCAGAGCTGTGCGCGCAGGGCCGCCGCGCGCGGCTTGAGCAAGGCGGGCACGTAAAGGGCAAACCGCCCCGCTCGAGCGCCGATCAGCTTCAATTGGGCGCGCTGCGTGGCCGACAACGGTGACACGTCGTCGGTGGGGGTGACGCCGAGCCCCTCGCTCAGCCGGTGCAGCGCGCCACGCGCATCGCGTACCGCTTCGGCACCGGGTGCGGCCGCGAACAATGGGGCCAGCTCCAGCCGGATCCGGGCGTCGACGAAACCCTGCAGGCGCCCGCGCAGCCGCTCGCGCTGCGCGCCGTCGAGGAATTCGCTGTCCAGCATCTCGACCCGCGGCCGTAGCGCCGTGGCGCCCGGGCGCAGTCGGGCAATCGGGGCGTCGTCCCACAGGATCTGGTGGTCATCGGTCAGCTGGAACGCGGTGTCCGGCGCGCCTTCGGCCCGGGTGACGCGACGGGGCATTTCCTCGCGCAGGGCACGGCGGGCGGCACGCAGGACCAGCTTCTTCTCCTCCCCGACCGCGCGCGGGTCGGGGAGGAAGCCGAATCCGGCGACATGGCCGACCGGATGGCCTTCCACCACCACCTCGCCACGGCGGGTGACGGCGGAGAGCAGTTCCACGTCCTGGCCGCCATCGAGGCGGCGCATCAGTTGCGTGGCGCGGCGGTCGACGAAACGGGCGGTGAGGCGTTCGTGCAGGGCGTCGGACAGCTTGTCCTCGACCTCGCGGGCGCGGGCTTGCCAGTGGGGGGCGTCCTTCACCCAGTCACCGCGGGCGGCGATGTAGGACCAGATGCGGATGCCGGCGAGGCGCTGCATCAGCGTGTCGAGGTCGCCGTCGGTCCGCTCGACGCTGGCGATCTGGGTGGCGAGCCAGTCGGTGGGCAACGTGGTCTCGCGGGCGATGTGGCCGAAGATGCGGGCGCAGAGGCGGGCGTGGGTCTCGTCGGCCAGCTTGCGGAAGTCAGGGATCTGGCAGGCGTCCCACAGCTTGCGAACGCGACTGCGGCCCTGGGCAAGCTGGCGGATGTCGGGTTCGCGGGATAGGGCGGCGAGGGTTTCCAGGTCGGCGGCGTCGTTGCCCTTCACCAGACCCTGGCGTGGTGGCGGTGCGGTGAGGCTGCTGAGCAGGGCGTCGACGTGGCTGAAGTCCAGGTCACTGTTCCGCCAGCAGAGCTGCTCCAGCTTGTCGAAGCTGTGGGCCTCGACGGCCATAGCCAGCTCCTCCGGCATCTCCTGGCAGTTGGCGGTGGTACCGAAAGTGCCGTCGCGCATGCCGCGGCCGGCGCGGCCGGCGATCTGGGCGATCTCGGCGGCGGCCAGGCGGCGGGGGCGGTGGCCGTCATGCTTCGACAGGCGGGCGAAGGCGACATGGTCGACGTCCATGTTGAGGCCCATGCCGATCGCGTCGGTGGCGACCAGGAAGTCCACCTCCTTGTCCTGATATAGCGCGACTTGGGCATTGCGAGTGCGTGGGCTGAGCCGGCCCATCACCACCGCGCAGCCGCCGCGGCGGCGGCGGATCAGCTCGGCAATCGCGTAGACCTCGTCGGCCGAGAACGCGACCACGGCGGTGCGCGGGGGGAGTTTCGTCAGCTTGGCGGGGCCGGTGAACTCGAGCTGGGAGAGGCGTGGGCGGGTGTCGATCTCGGCTTGCGGGATCAGGTGTTTCAGCAGCGGGCGGATGGTTTCCGCGCCCAGGAACATGGTTTCGACCAGACCGCGAGCGCGTAACAAGCGGTCGGTGAAGATATGGCCGCGGTCGGGGTCGGCGCAGAGCTGAATTTCGTCGACCGCGACGAATTCGGCGGAGCGGTCCAGCGGCATGGCCTCGACGGTGCAGGAGAACCAGCGCGCGTCTGAGGGGACGATCTTTTCCTCGCCGGTGATCAGGGCAACCGCGCGGGCGCCCTTCTTTGCGACCATGCGGTCGTAGTTCTCGCGGGCGAGCAGGCGGAGGGGGAAGCCGATGATGCCGGACGCGTGCGCCAGCAGGCGTTCCATCGCGAGATGTGTCTTGCCGGTGTTGGTGGGCCCGAGGACGGCTTTGACGCGCGCGGCGAATCCGGACATGGCCTGATGGTTGGGGAGTCCGAGGGCGGATTGCAAGCGCTGGAATGTGACGGCGCCAACGGTTTGTCCGGGATGGGCGCGGCAGCAGTGGCGGACGCCGACCGTGCGGCGCATCGATGGATTTCGGGTCGTCTTCTACAGTTTGGAGAGGCTCGCGCCGCCACACATCCACGGCGCGTGTGGGGAGAAGCTGACCAAGTACTGGCTTGAACCGGTACAATTTGCCCGCTCACGGTGGTTTCGGACCGGCCAGCTGACGCGGTTGCGCGCGATGGTTATGCGTCATCGTGAGAGGCTTCTGGCGGCGTGGCGTGAACGTTTTGATGGCCAAACCTGACCCGACGGCGACTGACGCTGGCGTCAGCGAGGGGTCATTGCGCCTCGCGCGCGCGGATGGGCGGGAGCTATCCGTACCGTTGGCGTGGTTGCCAGTACTGCCGGATGCGACGCCGGAACAGTGCGCATTGGCGGCTCATCGGCCGGGGCCAAGCAATTTACTGGCCGGACATCGACGAGGATGTCTCGGTCGAAAGCCTGCTGCGGCGTGTTTGATCCTCCCGCGCGACGCGGATGAACGTGGCGATAATGCGGGTGGCGGCGCGGATCGTGCCGCGGAGGGAGCCCGCCACTTTCGATACGCCGCCGGCACGGCGGCGATAGGGCATCGGGATCTCCAGGACGTGCAAGCCGAGGCGCGCGGCTTTCATCTGCATCTCCAGATTCCAGCCATAGGTCAGTTCGCGCATGTCGAGGCGCGTGAGCGCGTCACGGCTTATCGCGCGATAGGCGCACATGTCGGTGTAGCGCACGCCGTAGAGCGCGCGCATGCCCCAGCCGGCGAGGCGGCCCGCCAGCACCTGGTGCCAGCTCATCGAACCTGGGTCACGTTCGCCTCGCGTGCGCGAGGCGATGACGAAATCCTGGGTACCGTCCAGGATCGGGCGCACGAGCGTCGCCATCAGGTCGCCGCGATCGGCGCCGTCGCCGTCCAAGAACACCAGGACCGTACAAGACGGATCAGCCGACGCGACGCCGGCGGCACAGGCGCGGCCGTAGCCACGCTCGGTTAGCGAAACGACGCGTGCGCCGGCGTGGGCCGCGACCTCCGGTGTGCCGTCGCGCGAGCCACTGTCGGCGACGATGATCTCCCGCACGAAATCGCGAGGAATCTCCGCCACCACAGCACCGATCGCGTCTGCCTCGTTCAACGTCGGGATGATGACGGCTACAGGCTCCATCGCAGGCCGCAGTTCGCGCATGGTTTCGGTGGCGTATCGCCCAGCAGTGACGTGCGGAAATCCTGATAGGCGGCGCCATTCCAGATCTCGCGCAAGCTCTGCTGCGTCGCGTCGCCCAGCGTATACGTGGCGTAGTCACGCGCCGAGAACGGCGCGATGCAGCAGGGCAGCGCGCGGCCATGCGCGGTGAAATACATCAGCGACCAGGGGCGACGGCAGGTCGACCAGGGGGCGTCCTCGGCTTGACGCTTCAGGCTGAGGCCGGGTTCGGTCGCGCCAGAAGCATCCAGCGTCACGCCCAGCTCGGCGCCGATCGCCTGCGCGGCCTCGATCGCCGCTTGCTCGTCCGCGCGCGTCTGCTCGAACAACGAGTGCTCCGCCGTGGCCATGCCGTAGCCGGTCTCATCGAACACTAACCGTTGCAGGTGCACCTCGGTCACGCCCATCTTCGCGGCGAGCCGGACGAAGTCGGGCAACTGCTCCACGGTCTCCTTCAGCCCGGTCAGCCACAGCGAGACGCGCGGTGCGGTCACGCCGGCTTCGTTTTGATAGGCAATGAACTTGCCGACGTCGCGCACGATGCGCTGGAAGAAATCCTTGCCGCGCACCTTAAGATAGGTCTCGCGATCCGCCGCATCCAGCGACACGCGCAGCTCGTCCAGCCCGCTCTCGATCAGGCTGGGGAACTTCTTCGCCTGCAGCAGCGTGCCGTTGGTGTTGAACAGCACGTAGGTGCCGCGATCCTTCAGGTAGCGGATCATGCGCGGCAGGTCCTTCACCAGCATCGGTTCGCCGACGCCGTGCATCACCACGCGCGCGATGTTGGGATACTGATCGACGATCTTGGTAAACAGCGACCAGCTCATATCTGCCGGGGGTTCCAGATCCTCGAAGGTGCGCGGGCAGGTCTCGCACAGCAGGTTGCAGCGGTTGGTGACCTCCAGGTACAGGCACACCGGGTCCGCCTCGGCGGTCGCGGCACGATGCGCGGGCACCGCCTCGAAATAGCGGCGCGGATCAGGCAGGGTGGTGGCCGACATCGGCTGCTTCCTCAATGCGAGCGTTGCGTGGGGAGTCCAGCCACCATTCGCGCAAACCGAGCGCGGCGGCGGGCAGGTAGACCAGCGAAGGCCAGAGAAACCGTTCGTGCCACGGATCGATATACAGCAGCACTGGCGCCACTGACAGCCAGATGATGCTCCAGCGGGGGCGGATGATACAGGGTAGGCCGACCCAGACGAAATACCAGGGGTAATGCGGGCTGATCACGACGGTGACCGCGGCGGCGAGCAATGCCGTGTCGCCGCACAGGCGGCGTATGTCCGCCGCACCGCCGTCGCGTGGGCCAGGGCGGAACGCGGCCCAGGCGGCGAGCGCGCCAAGCAGTAGCGCGGCCACGACAGCGTAGGCCCTGGCCACGGCGGGTGTGGGCGGGGTCAGGTAGCCAATTCCGGCGAGCAGCCAGATGCCGGTGCCTTGTGTCAGGTCCTCGTCACCGAAATAACCCGGCAGGAAGCCCAGCACGTGCCAGCCGACCGAGGCGTAACAAAGATACAGCGCGACGATTACGCCAAGCGCGATGAGTGGTGTCCGCCAGGCAGCCTGGCGGCGCCAGAAGGCGGGTGCCACCGCGGCGGGCAGGAATTTCACCAGGATCGCCGCGCCGAGCACCGCGCCAGTCCAGGTGTCACGGCGTGTTGCGCGCAACAGCAAAGCGAGGCCCAACAGGCCGATCGCGATCGCGTCGACATGGCCATTGCCGGCGAAGGCCCATACCGCGAGCGGATTCCAGGCATAGATCAGCACGCGCTGCAGCGGCAGCCCGGCCAACGCCAGCAGGCGCAGCATCGCGAAGCAGGCGAGGGCCTCGAAGCCGACCATCGCCAGCTTCATCGCCAGCACGCTCTGCGAGATGCGGCCGACCGCCTGGAAGACGATTTGCGCCATCGGCGGATAGATCGTGCGCGCGGTGGCGGCGCGGTTGATGTGCGGGAAAATGGCGTCGTCGCGCAGCGATTGCAGCGCGGTGTCGGCGGGAACGTAACGATAGGGGTTGATGCCGGTGGTCTGCACGCGACCGTCCCAGACATAGCGATACATGTCGCTGGACAGGAAGGGGGGCGCGAGCAGGGGCGGAATGCGCATGGCGACGGCGACCGCGATAATCAGCAGGACGGAGTGGGAGCTGGCTTGCCGCAAGACCAGACGGGCGGCGAAGAGATAGACGATCGCAGAGACAAACAGAACGGCAACGAATTCATTGACCAGGGATATGGAGCCGACATTGTCGGCACCGGGCACGTGCAGGCTGAGGGCAGCGAGGGTCAGGGCGATGAGGGTGGCGCCGAGCAGCGGGAGGGCGTGGCGTTTGGCGCGTGCGCGCATCAGCGGTGTGCCCCGGCCATGGCGAGCAGCGGGGAGGGTGGTGGTGTCATTGCGCTGCCAGGGCGAGCGCTGCGCGCGTCAGCCCGATGCGGGCGAGACACGCGGTGGTGGCGGGTGCCGGGTAGGGGGTCAACGTCGCAGCGACCGTCGCGATGTCGTCGATCAGGCGCCTTAGGCTCGTTACCTCATCGACATCGTACCAGCTCGCGAGTTCCACCAGCTCCAGTCCCAGCGTGCGCACGCGAGCGCGCGTCTCCGCAGCCACCGTATCGGTGCTCCAGGCGATGTCCTCGAACAGGTGCGCCTGCGGCGCGGTCATGCCCAGCAGATAATAGCCGCCATCCTCAGCCGGCCCGAGCACGACGCGATCGGGCCGCTCCAGCAGCAGTCGTGCGGTCTGCGCCAGCAGCGACGTCGGCAGGTTCGGACTGTCGGAGTTCAGCACGACAGCGGCACGATGGCCGTCCGCCAGCATCGCCTGGATCGCATGCAGCAGGCAGCGGCCGAACCCCCGCACGCGCGGCGGCATCGGTGGTGTGCCATCCGCGAGGACCAGGGTCGTGCCCTCGGCCAGGTGGCCATCGAACAGCGCTTCGGCACCCGCGGGGGCATAGGCGATGCAGCCATGGATCGGGACCTCGCGTGCCGCCGCCCGCACGTTCTCGGTGACGTCGCGCAGGAACGCGGCACTGAGCGCGGCCGCGTGGTCAGCCGTCAGCCACGGCAGCAGCCGCGTCTTCGATCGGCCCGGGATCGGCGCCTTGGCCATGACGCCGATCGCACAGATTCCTGCCCCTGGCATCGTTCAGATCCCACTGAACCAGTTATAGCCGCGATCCGTCCAGAATCCGTGCGGTCGCAGATTGGTGACGTAAATCGTGGTCACGAATTTGGGATTCTTGAACCCAAGCTTGGTCGGCACGCGGATTTTGAACGGATAGCCGTATTTCCGCGGCAGGGTCTCATCGGAGAGCTTGAACGCCATGATCGTCTGCGGATGCAGCGCGGTGGCCATGTCCATGCTTTCGTAATAGCCGTCGGCGCATTCGAACCCGACATAGCGCGCCGTGGTGTCGGCACCGATCCGTTCGAAGAACGTTCGCAGGGGGGTGCCGGTCCATTTGCCGATCATGCTCCAGCCCTCGACGCAGACATGGCGCGTGACCTGGCTGACCTGCGGCAGAGCATGCAGCTGCTCGACCGTCCAGGGTTGCTTGTTTCCGATCAGGCCGGACAGCGACAGGCGATAGCTGGCGGCATCCAGCGCCGGGGCACTCTTCGCATCGTACCAGGCGTTGTAGCGGAAGTCCTTCACCGCCGCGCTTTCCGGGAAGGTGGGTGCCAGTTTGTTCGGATTGAACAGCATTTCCTGCACGCGATCGTTCCAGGCCGAGAACCTCGCCAGTATGCTCTGCACCGCGTCGTTGTCGGACAGGTCGCAGCCGGTC
>DATHNE010000247.1:0-9892 GCA_035486355.1 Acetobacteraceae bacterium | reverse complement strand
ATGAAGATGGCGAGATTTTCGCGCGTGGCGCGCTGGCCGATGAACTCGGCGAGGGTCTGCGGACGCAGCGAAGCTTCGGCGGCGTCTTCCTCACGCCGCGCGGGCGAAACGGTACGGTCGACGTCGCTCAAATGTGATGCCCCTGAGGCGGCTTGGGCGACCATGTCGAAGCAAATCGCGCCACAGATGCCCACAAATGCCCACAGATGAACCCCTGCGATGGCACCGCACGTGCCGCCGTGACGACCCAATGGTCGTCACACGGCGCCGAATATCTGTGCTCATCGATGTGCATCTCTGGCTCCAATGTCTTTGCCGACGCGCACCGGGCCGGTGCCTTACCCCGCCGCCCGCTGCGCCAGCTCCTTCAACGTCTCGCGGATCACGGCGTCGAGACCGGCCCCCTCCCCCAGCCGCTCGATCACGCGCGCCACCGCCGGCTGCGCCTCGGGGCGGCGATAGCCCAGATTGAGCAGGGCCGACAGCGCATCTTCCGCCACCCCGGGCGCGCGCAGCGGCGGCAGGGCGATGCCGGGGCTGGACGGCATCGCGCCGGCCTTGTCGCGCAGCTCAGTCAGCAGGCGTACCGCGAGCTTGGGGCCGACGCCGGAGACACGCGTCAGGCTGACGCGGTCGCCAGAGACGATGATCGAGACCAGGTCACGCGCGGACAGCGCCGATAGCACCGACAACGCAACCTTGGCGCCGACACCCTGCACCGTGGTCAGCAGGCGGAACCAATCGCGCTCGGCGCGGTCCAGGAAGCCATAGAGCAGGATGGCGTCCTCACGGACATGGGTTTCCACCAGCACGCGGGCGGTGGCGGGCGGTGGCGGCAGGGCGGCGAGCGTGCGGGTGGAGGCGTGCACCAGGTAGCCGACGCCGTTGACGTCGACGATGCAGCTTCCCTCGGCGAGCTGGTCGATCCGGCCGGTGAGCTGGGCAATCATGGGCGATTCGGGTCACGCGGGGGCGATTCGCGGCAAGGTATAGTGAAGATGCACCCGGCGGTGCAGGCCAGGGCACGTGCCGGTCAGGAGAGACCGATGGAGCCCGGCGAGATTATCATCCTCAACGGCGTCGGCAGTGTGGGAACGAGCTCCACCGCACGGGCACTGCAAGCCATCACCGCCGCGCCCTTCCTGCATATCGCGCTGGACGCGTGCATCGGCATACTGCCGAAGCGCATGGTCGGCCATCCGGACGGCCTGACATTCGATACGCATACGGCTCATCGGCGGCTTTGTGTTGCCATCGGGTCGGGTCCCGTCGTGGCACCGGCGATGCGTGGCATGCGACATGCCGTCGCCGCCATGGCCGCGCACGGCAACAACCTGATTGTCGACGCGGTGATGCTTGATCAGGACAAGGCGCGCGACCATCGCGATCTGCTGTCGGGTTGCACGCGGCGGTTCGTCGCGTTGTTCGCGCCGCTCGAGGTGCTGGAAGAACGGGAACCTGCCCGCGGCGAGCGGATGGTTGGCCTGGTGCGCTGGCCGTTCGATCGCGTCCACCGCGGGATGACGTACGACCTGGCAATCGATACCAGCAGCCAGACGCCGGAGGCGTGTGCCCGGCTGATCTGTGCTACTTTCGGCGTTTGAAAGGAAGAGGGCGATGTTCGAGGGCTTTGTCCGTACCGAGATCGAAACCAGTGGCGCGCGCATCCATCTGCGCCATGGCGGCGATGGACCGCCGCTGTTGCTGCTACATGGCAATCCGATGACGCATGTGTCCTGGCATGCCATCGCCAACCGGCTCGCCGCGCATTTCCATGTCGTCTGCCCTGACCTGCGCGGCTACGGCGACAGTGTCGGGCCCGAGGATGGCGGCGAGAACCACAGCCATTACTCGTTCCGGGCGATGGCGCTGGATCAGGTCGAGCTGATGGAGCGCCTGGGGTATCGTCAGTTCGCCGTCGCCGGGCATGATCGCGGCGCGCGCACGACGGCGCGGCTGTGTCTTGATCATCCCGAGCGCGTTACGCGCACGGCGTTGGTCGATGTCCTGCCGAACTATCACGTGTGGACGCACACCTCGAAGCAGTGGGCGACCAAGTCGTGGCACTGGCTGTTCATGATCCAGCCGTATGACATGCCGGAGCGGATGATGGCTGGAGTGCCGGCGCAATATTACATGGAGAAGAAATTATCGAAGCCGGGCATCGGGCTGGGGTTCCTCCATCCCGCGGCCTTTGCCGAATACGTGCGCTGTTTCACCTGGAAGACGATCCGCGCATCGTGCGAGGACTATCGCGCCTGTGCGAGCTGCGATTTCGAGATGGACACGGCGGATTTCCAAGCGGGGCACAAGATCACCTGTCCGCTGCTGGTCACCTGGGGCGCGCGCAGCCACACCGGCACGGTGCATGGTGATGTCGCCGCGGTGTGGCGCGACTATGCGACGCACGTGACCGGCGGGCCGATCAATTGCGGGCACTATGTGCCGGAGGAAGCGCCCGACGCATTATTCGATATGTTCATGCGACATTTCCGGGTGTGAGGCGCATGCGAACCGTCGAGGTCCTGAATATCCAGCGGGTGAGCGCCGCCGACCTGGCGAAGATCGAAGCGGTCGATCCGGCGGTGCATCTGGTCGATGCCGGCGGTTGGTTCGATGGCGAGATCCACGCGACCTGGCCCCCGTATGCGGCGTCACGGTATTTGGCGCCAGGTGCGACGGGCAGTGGCACGCGCGAGGAGCGCGACCGGCTGCTGGCCAATGCCGAGGTGATCCTGGGCGGCTGGCCCTTTCCATTCGACCTGCGCGCCCGGTCGCCGCGGCTGAAATGGTTCCACCAGCGTCCGGCCGGTGCCAGCAATCTGCGGCTGGGCGATCTTTGGGGCAGCGACGTGATGGTGACGACGTCGCGCGGCGTCGGCAGCACGCTGGCGATGGCGGAATACGCGATCGCCGGCATTCTGCATTTCGCCAAAGGGCTGGATCGCGCGGTGACCGATCGCGCGGCCGGCGCATTCGATCATCGCGCATACCGCCCGCTGCTGATCGAGGGCAAGACGCTGTGCGTCATTGGCGCGGGCGGCATCGGACAAGACGTGGGGCGGCTCGGCGCCGCGCTCGGCCTGCGCGTGATCGGCACGCGGCGGCATCCCCGGCCCAGCACGGCGCTGCCGGCGGGATTCAGCGCGATGGGCGGCACCAACGACCTGGAGGCGTTTCTGGCCGAGAGCAATTTCGTGGTGGTCTGCTGCCAATGGACGGACGAGACGACCGATCTGATCAATACCGCCCGCCTGGCTGCGATGAAGCCCGGCAGCGTGCTGGTGAACGTCGCGCGCGGCGAAATCGTCGACGAGGCGGCGGTGGCGGATGCGCTGGACCGGGGACAACTGCGCGGCGTGGTGCTGGATGTCTACAAGGGGGAGTTCACCGGCCCGCCACCCGAACGGCTGTGGCGTGACCCGCGCGTGCTGATCACGCCACATACGTCGGGCCACAGCGATGATAACCGCCATGGCGCGATCGCGCTGTTCTGCGAGAATTTGCGGGCGTACCTGGATGGAACGTCGCTACGGAACGTGATCGATTGGGATCTGGGATATTGAGCGGCGCCGGCGCGGCGCGATACCTCAGACTACGACCACATGACCGGGACGCCAACCAAGACAGCTATGCCCTGTCATGACATGGTTGACGACCGCGGTGTCTCGAAATCCGGACGTCCTCATCCACTCCAGCCACGATGGATGAAAGATCGCAATCTGCAACCGTCAGGTGCCATCATCGACGGTTTTGCAAGCGCCCGAATTGGGAAAGATGCGCTTGATTAATTTTTTTTAATCGTTAACGATATACCGACGACTGATCGTGCGGCGCCACACAAACAAACAGGTGCAAAGATGCAATTGCTGAGAACGACGCTTGCGGCGGCTTGCCTGGTGCTGGTCAGCCTTGGCGCAATGGCCTCGGACGCGGATTTCCGGATGAAGAACAAGACCGGTTATCAGATCGACGAAGTCTATGTCAGCCGGCATTCCAGCGATAGCTGGGGCAAGGACATCATGGGCAGCGACGCGCTGGCTGACGGCGAATCGGTGAAGATCATCTTCCCGCACGGCGGGTCAGCCTGCAAATTCGACATCAAAGTGAGATACCACGACAACGATACCGCCGAGTGGGACGATGTCGACCTCTGCGAGTACGAAACGATCACACTCTTTTGGGATCAGAAGGCCCAGACGACCCGAGCGGTCGGCGAATAGGCCGCGCGACCTGCCAACGCGCTCGGTCTGCCGTTCGCACATTCGGCGGACCTAAGTTCGGCACTGAAGAGCGGCAGCCAGATCGTTGCATCGTCATGCACCCTGTGTTCCGGATGCGCGGACACAGGCGCATGACGTCGTACGCGATCAGGTGGCGCTCAGCGACAATGGCGACGGTATCGCCTTCGACCGTTGCAGATCGCTGAGGAACGACTGATCCAACCGCTATCGCGCGTTGCGCCGATGCAGGATGTGAGTGGCGGGCGTCTCTGTTCTGTCATGGGTACCTGCCGCGCTCAAGGCGCTTTCCGCGTGGCCGTCTCTGGTCCGCACGGGTGCGGTGAGGTGTCGCCGAACCCGGAGATCACGACACATTGCGCGCTTAACAATGGCTTATACGCCTCCGCCGTGTTCGGCCGCGTGCCGACGGCGCCCTTCACCAGCACCGCGTTACAGCGGAACAACCGACGCTCGGGACAGACATTGCCCTCGAAATGGCCGGTGTAGACCTGGCCCGAGCCGTCCTGATCCGCGAGTACGTAGGTGCCGAACCCCAGTCCATCGGCAGTCGTCGCGCGATAGGCCAGGACGATATAACCGTTTTTCAGATAGCCGCGGCAAATCCACTGCTTGTCGCCATGTTGACCCACGCCCGAAATCACCCCCCCATGGCTTTGCAGCGTCAGTCCGTCTTCCAGCAGCGGATTGCCTGTCTCGGTCGGCCCATTGTTGGCGTCCAGCATCACATAGAAACCCGACACATGGTCCGGGGCGAGCCAGGCCAGCAAACTGTCATAAGCCTTGCCGGCGACGCCACCCGCTACCGCGGCCAGCACGGCGGCGACAATTGGGACAACAACGCCAGTGGTGATGATCGCTTTGGCGCGGGTGGTGATGTTACCCCCTTCCCTGCCGCGGCCGAGCGGGCGAACATGCCAGCGGGATCGTCGCGATGCGAGCGCGATCGCGCGCACGCACCGCACCTGCGAAGCCGCCGGCTTCCCACCGCCGCCGGCGGCCGGCATGATGCCAGGCAACCGAGATAACATTGCCTGCAAGGGAACGATCCAATGGCCGATGGCAGCATCGACACGCGTACCGCGCGCATTTCGGCCGAGGAAGCGCTTGCCATGCACGCGTCCGGCCGACCGGGCAAGCTGGAGACGCGCATCAGCAAGCCGCTGACGACGGCGCGCGATCTGTCGCTGGCCTATTCGCCAGGCGTCGCCGAACCCTGCCTGCACATCGCGCGCGATGCCGATCTCGCCTACGACTATACCACCAAGGGCAACATGATCGCGGTCATTTCGAACGGCACCGCGGTGTTGGGGTTGGGCAATCTGGGCGCGGTGGCCTCGAAGCCGGTGATGGAGGGCAAGGTCGCGCTGTTCAAGCGCTTCGCCGACATCGACGGCATCGACCTGGAGATCGGCACCGAGGACGTCGACGAGTTCATCTCGGCGGTGCGCTATTTGCGCGGATTCGGAGGCATCAACCTGGAGGACATCAAGGCGCCCGAGTGCTTCGTGATTGAGCAGCGGCTGCGCGAGATGATGGACATCCCGGTGTTCCATGACGACCAGCACGGCACCGCGATCGTTGCGGCGGCGGGTCTGATCAATGCCTGCCATCTTACCGGACGGCCCTTGCCGGACACCAAGCTGGTGGTAAACGGCGCCGGTGCCGCGGCAATCGCCTGCGTGGAGCTGCTGAAGGCAATGGGCATGCGGCCAGAGCACGTGATCCTGTGCGACACCAAGGGCGTGGTCTACCAGGGCCGCACCGAGGGCATGAACCAGTGGAAGTCGGGCCACGCCGCCGCGACCAAGGCGCGCACGCTGTTGGAGGCGCTGGACGGTGCCGACGTATTCTTCGGCCTGTCGGTGAAGGGCGCACTGACGCAGGAGATGGTCCGCATGATGGCGGACAAGCCGATCATCTTCGCGATGGCCAATCCGGATCCGGAGATCACGCCGGAGGAGGCGCGCGAGGTCAGTCCGCACGCGATCATCGCCACCGGGCGCAGCGACTATCCGAACCAGGTCAACAACGTGCTCGGGTTCCCGTACATCTTTCGTGGCGCGCTGGATGTGCGCGCCAGCACGATCAACGACGCGATGAAGATCGCGGCGGCCGAGGCGCTGGCGAAACTGGCGCGCGAGGACGTGCCGGATGAGGTACACAGTGCCTCGGCAGGCCGGCGGCTGGCGTTCGGGCCGGAATATATCATTCCGAATGCGTTCGATCCGCGGTTGATCTCCTGGGTGCCGCCGGCAGTGGCGAAGGCGGCGATGGACAGCGGCGTGGCGCGCAAGCCGCTGGCCGATCTGCGGCGTTACGCGCGTGGGCTGTCGGGGCGGCTGGATCCGACCGCCGGCGCGCTGGACGCGATCATGGAAAGCGTGCGCGACAATCCGAAGCGCGTGGTGTTCGCCGAGGGCGAGGAGGAAAAATCGGTGCGCGCCGCGGTGGCATTCCACAACGCCGGCTACGGCACGCCGGTGCTGATCGGGCGCGAGGACCGGGTGCGTGCGACGCTGGCCAGCCTGGGAATGGGCATGGCGGAGGGGTTGGAGATCCACAACGCGCGGCTGTCGCACAAGAACCGCGAGTATATGGAGTTCGTCTACAAGCGCCTGCAGCGTCGCGGGTTCCTGCAACGTGATTGCCAGCGCATGGTGAACCAGGATCGCAACGTGTTTGCCGCCTGCATGGTGGCGACCGGCGATGCGGACGCGATGGTGACCGGGCTGACGCGGTCAACCTCGGTGTGCCTGGAGGATGTGCAGCGGGTGATCGATCCGGTCGCGGGCCAGATCGCCTTCGGGCTGACACTGGTGCTGGGCGAGCGGGGCAAGACGATCTTCATCGCCGACACGCTGATGCATTTCCGGCCCAGTGCGCAGGAGCTGGTGGATATCGTGGTGGGGGCGGCGAAGGCGGCGCGGCAATTGGGGCACGAGCCCCGCGTGGCGCTGCTGTCGCACTCGACGTTCGGCGATCCGCCGTCCGACCGGGCGATCCCGATGCGCGACGCCGTGGCGCTGCTCGACGCGCGCAAGGTGGACTTCGAATATGACGGCGAGATCAGCCCGGATGTGGCGCTGGAGCCCTCCATCCGCGCGCTGTTCCCGTTCTGCCGGCTGACGGGGGATGCGAATGTGCTGGTGATGCCAGGGCTGCATTCGGCGCACATCACCTCGCAACTGGCGCGGCACCTGGGGGGCGGCACGACGATCGGGCCGCTGCTGATCGGGATGGAGCGACCGGTGCAGATCGTGCGAATGAATGCGTCGGTCAGCCAGATCGTGGATACGGCGTGCCTGGCGGCGTATCAGGCGGTGGCGGGGTAGCATCGCCCGATCACGCCTGGTTTGCGTCGATCGCGGAGGATGATATTGCCAGCGCGATCCGCGCCACCGCGTTGAAGCCCAGCGTTGCCCGGGGGAGTCCGTTCAGATGACCGTGCCTGCCCGAGGGGACGCACCACCGAGCTTGCCGCAGCCGGTGGCAGCCCGCCTCACGCGCGCCGCGATCTTTCTGATTGTGACCGTTAATCCTGCTGCCGACAACGCAACGATTGTCAGATCGCTTTGCACCGATCTCACCGCCCTGACGCGCTCAGTCGGCTTTCGCGACCTGCAGGGCGACCTGTCCTGTGTCATGGGGTTCGGTGCCGACGCCTGGGACCGGCTGTTCGGCTCACCACGCCCGGCGGAGCTGCACCCGTTCCGGGAAATCCGCGCCGGATCGCGCCATGCGGTCGCAACACCCGGCGATCTGCTGTTCCACATCCGCGCCGCCCGCATGGATCTCTGCTTTGAGCTGGCGACGCAGGTCATGACGCGGCTGGGCGCCGCGGTGTCACCCGCCGATGAAGTGCAAGGGTTCCAATACTTCGACGACCGCGATCTGCTGGGCTTCGTCGACGGGACGGAGAACCCGACGGACGCGGCGGCGATCGATGCCACGGTCATCGGTTCGGAGGATGCCGCCTTTGCCGGTGGCAGTTACGTGATCGTACAGAAATACCTGCACGATCTGGCCGGATGGAACGCGCTGTCCACCGAGGTGCAGGAACGCATCATCGGCCGCACGAAGCTGTCCGATATCGAGCTCGACGACACGGTCAAGCCGACCAACGCGCACAATGCGCTGACGGTGATCGAGGAGGACGGCAAGGAGATCAAGATCGTCCGCGCCAACATGCCGTTCGGCAGTCCCGCGCAAGGCGCATTCGGCACCTACTTCATCGGCTATTCACGCTCGCCCCGCACGATCGAGCAGATGTTGACGAACATGTTCGTCGGCCGGCCGCCGGGCAACTATGACCGGCTACTCGACTTCAGCCACCCGGTCACTGGGAACCTGTTCTTCGTGCCATCGCGCGCCTTCCTGGACGGCGTCACCACCAACCCGCCCGCAATAGCGGCGCCGCCCGTTTCGGAACAACCGGGCACAATCCCACAATTGACGGCGTCGGTGCCATCGGGCTCGCTCGGCATCGGCTCCCTGAAAGGAGAGACCCAAGCATGAACAATCTCCACCGCGAACTTGCGCCGATTTCCGATCCGGCGTGGGCGCAGATCGAGGAGGAGGCGTCACGCACCCTCAAGCGGTATCTCGCCGCGCGGCGGGTGGTGGACGTGAGCGACGCGGGCGGCACCGCGCTCGCCGCCATCGGCACCGGCCATCTGCGCACCGTCGCGGCGCCGGGGGATGGCATCATCGCGCGGCAGCGTGAGGTGAAGCCGCTGGTTGAGCTGCGCGTTCCGTTCGAGCTGGATCGCCAGGCGATCGACGACGTGGAGCGTGGATCGAACGATTCCGACTGGCAGCCACTGAAGGATGCCGCGGAGCGTATCGCCGTTGCCGAGGACCGCGCCATCTTCGACGGCTACGCCGCCGCCGATATTCAGGGCATCCGCAAGGGCACCGGCAATCCGGTCATTACACTACCGGCCGATGTGGCGGCCTATCCGGGCGCCATCGCACGGGCCTTGAATCAACTGCGCCTTGTCGGCGTCAACGGCCCGTATGCCGTGCTGCTGGGCGCCGATGCCTACAACGCGTTGAGCGCCGCCGGCGACCACGGATACCCGGTGTTGCAGCACATCAAGCTGCTGGTGAACGAGGACATCATCTGGGCGCCGGCCATCAGCGGCGCGGTCGTCCTCACCACGCGTGGCGGCGACTTCGCGCTGCATATCGGCCAGGACATCTCGATCGGTTATCTGGGGCATACCGATGCCAGCGTTCGGTTGTATTTGCAGGAGACATTCACCTTCCTGCTGCTGACAGCCGAGGCCGCGGTGGCGCTCGTTCCGGTCCCGTCATAGCGTCGTGCCGACGTTCTGAGCGGTCGCCGCGTCAGCTGGCGTTCCCGCGTATCTGCCACGCCGCGCGGGTCTGGCCATAGAGATCCACCTGTTTCGTCACGTTCGGCAGGGCGAGGGCGATTGGCCCCAGCAGAGCCGAGCCAATTCGCTTTGCTACCGCGATAGAGGCGGTGTTGGCGGGATCGATCGGGTGCACCACGCGGTCCCAGCCCAGCACGTCGTACGCGTAGGTCAGACAGCGACGTGCCGCCTCGGTGGCGTAACCCTGCCCCCAGGCGGAACGATCCAACGCCCAGCCGATCTCGGGGCCGGGCCAGCCTTCTGGATGCC
>DATHNE010000246.1:0-12211 GCA_035486355.1 Acetobacteraceae bacterium | reverse complement strand
GCCGGTTGCGCTGGTTTGTCGGGATGGATGTTTCCAAGATCCAGACTGGCCAGGCGCCGCCGCATGACATCGATGTAGTGGTGGAGATCCGCAAGGATCAGCCGTGAACTATGAAGTGGACAAGGTGTCGGGCGCGATCTTCGTCGATCGGTTCCTGTTCACCGCGACCGCGTATCCATCGGCGTATGGGTTCATTCCGGGGACGTTGGCCGAGGATGGGGATCGCCGACGCGCTGGTGCTCATCCCGGCGCAGGTGGTGCCGGGTGCCGTGATCCGCGCGCGTCCGATCGGCATGCTGAACATGGAGGACGAGGCGGGGCGGGATGAGAAGATCGTCTGCGTGCCGCATGAGCGCGTGCATCCGCAGTATGCGTGTCGAGTCGATTGACGATGTGCCGCCGATCACGCGCGCGGCGATCGAGCATTTGTTTGAGCGCTACAAGGACCTGGAGCCAGGGAAGTGGGTGAAGGTCACTGGGTGGGTGGGCAAGGACGAGGCTGAAGCATCCATCGTGAAGGCGATTGCCGCGGCGCGTTAGCCTGGTCACTCGTTGCCAACACGGTGCAGCTGCGCAATCAGCCTTTCGGTGCCTGCAACTGCTTGCAATAGAACAGCCCGCGGATCGTCTTGCCGCGCACACGCGCATACTGCGGATGTTCGCCCCACCGCTCATAGCCGAGCGACTCATATAACTGGATAGCCGCCGTTTGCGTCTCGCGCACGTCCAGGTTCAGCACGTGGAACTTCAACGCGCGCGCGGCGTCTTCCACCTTCAGCGTCAGCAGGCGCGCCAGCCCGTGACCGCGTGCATAGGGCGCGATGAACGAATGCATTAGTTGCGCGCTGAACGCCTGCGCCTCGTTGTTGCGCGGCGGACGCACCAGTTGCGCGGAGCCAACGATCGTCTCGTTCAGACGCGCGACGAACACCTGCCGCTCGGGCACCAGCAGCACGCCGCGGAAGTACGATTCCAATGCGCGCCGCTCAGGCGGACGTACCCAGCCGAAGCCGCCGCCCTCGATGATCGCCGCATGCGTCGCTTCGCAGAGCGCGTGCAAATCGTCGTCGCTGAACGCCTCGATACGCTCGACGGCGAGTTCGTCTTTGATCTGTTCGATCGGCACGTCGGTCGCGTGGGCCATGATCAGGGTGCCCAGGACAGGAAGTTTGCCAGAATGCGCAGGCCGACCTCCTGGCTCTTTTCGACATGGAACTGGGTGCCCGCGCGATTACCCGTGGCGACGAAGGCGACGACGCTGCCACCGTAGTCCGTGGTGGCCAGAACTTCGGCGGGCGCGCCACCGGTCAGGGCGTAGCTGTGCACGAAATACGCATGATCATCCGGCGACAGGCCATCCAGCAGCTTGTGGCGTCCGGGGACGAAATCGAGCCCATTCCAACCCATTTGCGGCAGCCGCAGTCCCGGTGCCTCCATCAGGGTGATGTCACCCTTCAACCAGCCAAAACCCTGGGTGACCGTGTGCTCCAGTCCCCGCTCGGCCATCAATTGCATGCCGACGCAGATGCCGAGGAACGGACGGCCGGAGCCGGCGAAATCCTCGATCGCCTCGCGCATGCCGCTGACCGCGGCCAAGCCGCGGGCGCAATCGGCGAAGGCGCCCTGGCCGGGCAGCACGACGCGATCGGCGTGAGCGACGTAGTCCGGGTCGGCGGTGACTGTCACGTCGGCCTGAAGGCCGGACCGCTCGGCCGCCAGGGCCAGCGCGCGCGACGCCGAAGCCAGATTGCCACTGCCGTAATCCACAACGGCGACTTTCATCGCAGCCCGTCCGCGCGTGCCAGGCGATCACCCTGATCGGGCCGGCGGCGCAGCAACGCCTCCAACGCGTTGTCGGCGCGGCGGCCGGTGACCACCTGCGCCAGGGTAAAGCCGCGCCGTTCCAGCGACCAGCGGCGCAGGTCGTGGCCGGAGACACCTTGCAACAACAGCAGGCCAAGCGACAGCGCGTCGCGGAGATCGCCCGCGGTCAGCGTGCCGATTGCCAGCCAGGCGGCGAGCACAAAGGCCGCCGGTATCCAGGCGCGATGCGCGGCCAGCCACAGCGGGCCAAACACAAATGCACCCAGGCTGAAGCCTTCGCGTACGAGGATCGGCGCAGCGTCGGACTTCAGATGCGCGGTCCAGATCCTCACAACGCCCCCTTGGTCGACGGGATCGCATCGCCCAGGCGCGGATCAATCTCGACGGCCACGCGAAGGGCGCGGGCCAGCGCCTTGAAGCAGGCTTCCGCCACATGGTGCGCGTTGGTGCCGGCGCGGCGCACCACGTGCAGCGTGATCAGGGCATTGAACGCGAAGGCACGGAAAAACTCCGCGAACAGCTCGGTGTCCATCTCGCCAACCTTGGGCTGCTCGAACACCACGTCCCAGGCCAGGAATGGCCGGCCGGAGATGTCGATCGCCACCTCGGCCAGCGCCTCGTCCATCGGCACCAGCGCCTGGCCGAAGCGGCGGATGCCGCGCTTCTCGCCCAGCGCCTGCGCCAGCGCGCGGCCCAGCACGATGCCGACATCCTCGGTGGTGTGGTGGAAATCGATGTGCAGGTCGCCGGTGGCGCGCAGCGTCAGGTCGAACAGCGCGTGGCGCGCCAGCGCGGTCAGCATGTGGTCGAGGAAGCCGATCCCGGTGGCGACGTCCGATGCGCCGGACCCGTCGAGCGACAGGGTCAGCGTGATGTCGGTTTCCGAGGTCTTGCGCGCCAGGCTGACAGTGCGGGCCATAGCGCAGCACTAGCGCGCTATCGGGGGGCAGGAAAAGGGGCGCCCGGTGGTCGCATGTGCCGTGGCCTTCACTTTGGCTCAACGCTTGGCCTGTCGCCTGGGGTCATGCGGCTGAAACTGTATCGCGCGCCGAAGGATGGCCGAGGCAATGGTGCGGGTGCGCGCGGGGCTGGGGGAGGCCGCACGGCTTGTCGGCCGTGGCGTGCACTGATAGGCGAACGCCATGCGCCGCCTTGCTGTCCTGCTGGTCCTGCTGTTCGCCTCACACGCGAGCGTGGCGGCGCCGCCAGACGCCGAGGGCTGCGGGATCGCATCGGCGCTTGTCACGCCCACGAAGCCGCTGGACGCGCTGAAGGCGGCGATCGCGGCCCGGCGGGACGTGGGGATCCTGGCGGTCGGATCCGGTGCGACCGCCGGCGGCGGCAGCATTCAGGCGGGAAACGCGTATCCCATCCGCATGCTCGAGGTGCTGAAGGCCGCGTTGCCACATAGCGACGTGACGGTGACCGTGCGTGGTGGACGCGGACTGACGGCGGTGGAGATGCTGCCGCTGGTTGAATCGGGACTGAAACAAATATCGCCCGTGGTGGTGCTATGGCAGACCGGCACGGTGGAGGCGATCCGCGCGATGCGGGCGGATCGGATGCGCAACGCGCTGCGTACCGGGCTGGGGGCGATCCGCGCCGCAGGTGCTGACCTGGTGGTGATCGATCCCCAGTTCACGCGGGCCTTGCGGGCGAACACCGACCTCGAGCCGTATGAGGCGGAGCTGCAGCAGGTGGGTGGGCTGGCGGGGGCGAACCTGTTTCATCGCTTCGAGCTGACGCGAGGCTGGGCGCTGGAGGGGCGGATCGATCCCGAGCGGGCGCCGAAGGAGGCGCGTGAGAGGGTGCTGGACCGTCTGAACGCCTGTGCGGGCGAGGCGCTTGCCCACTACCTGCTGAATGGCGTCGGCGTGGCGGTGCCCTGAGGCGGATTTACGCCGCCGCTATTCGTTGCACGGCCGATCCGCATCGCCCTCTTATGGGGCGTGGATCACGTTCCGTTCCGTGGTGGGCGATGGAGCGGACCCATGGACTGGCGGCTGAACGCGATGACGATTGTCGCCAAGGGTGTGGTCATGGCGGCGCTGGTGCTGGCCGGCGCGCGCGTCGTGCACAATGTTACGGTGGCGTTCACGTCGGTCGTCACCGGGTGCGGTGGTGTGGTGCACACCGCGTCGCTGCTGCACTGATCGCACCTGGGACGGCCTCAATACGCTGTCATTGCGGCCCCGCGAATGCGGGGGAAACAATCTCGGGCTCTATGCGCACGAGATTGCTCGTCGCTCCGCTCCTCGCAATGCTGGGTGGATCAGAACAGCCCTTCGATCTGCCCATCCTCGGTGAGGAAGATTGATTCCGCGGCCGGAACACGAGGCAGGCCGGGCATCGTCATGATCTCGCCACAGATCGCCACCACGAAGCCGGCGCCGGCCGAGAGACGGACTTCCCGGACGGGGAGCGTGTGGCCGGTGGGTGCACCCATCACCGTGGGGTCTGACGTGAAGCTGTACTGCGTCTTGGCGATGCAGACGGGGACATCGCCGAAGCCGGCCTCCTCGAACCCCGCGAGCCGCTTCGCCACTGCCTCCGGAAGCGAAATATCGTTGGCGCGATAGATTTCCTTGGCGATGGTGCGGATCTTGTCGGCAAGCTTCATGCCGGACGGGTACAGCGGCTTGTATTTTGCCTCGCCCGACTTGATGCGCTTCAGCACCGCATGCGCGAGATCGGTGGCCCCCGGCGCGCCGTCGCCCCAATGAGTGCAACGGATCACCTCGACGCCCTTCTCTGCCATCGCGCCGCGCACCGCGGCGAACTCGGCATCCGTGTCGGTGAGGAAATGGTTCAGCGCGACCACGACAGGCATGCCGAACTTGCCGAGGTTCTCCGCATGGCGCGCGAGGTTCACCACGCCGCGCGTCACGGCGGCGACGTCTTCCTTGCCCAGCGCGTTGCGCGGGATGCCGCCATGCATCTTCAGCGCGCGGATCGTCGCCACCACGACGGCGCAGGACGGCGTCAGCCCGGCGGCGCGGCACTTGATGTCGAGGAATTTTTCCGCGCCCAGGTCCGCGCCGAAGCCGGCCTCGGTTACCACCACGTCAGCCAGCTTCAACCCGAGCCTTGTCGCCATCACCGAGTTGCAGCCATGCGCGATGTTGGCGAACGGCCCGCCATGCACCAGCGCGGGTGACCCAGCGATCGTCTGCACCAGATTGGGCGCCAGCGCATCGCGCAGCAGTACCGCCATCGCGCCGTCGGCCTTGATCTGCTTCGCGGTCACCGCCTTGCCGTCGCGCGTCTGCGCCACGATCATCTTGCCAAGCCGGTCCTGCAGGTCGGCCAGGTCCCTCGACAGGCAGAACACGGCCATCACTTCCGATGCCACGGTGATGTCGAACCCGTCTTCCCGCGGGAAGCCGTTCGGCACGCCGCCCAGGCTGCCGACGATCGACCGCAGCGACCGGTCGTTCATGTCCATCGCGCGGCGCCAGGAAATGCGGCGCGCATCGATGCCGTGCGGATTGCCCCAGTAGATACTGTTGTCGATCATCGCGGCCAGCAGGTTGTTGGCCGAGGTGATAGCGTGGAAATCTCCGGTGAAATGCAGATTGATCTCTTCCATCGGGATGACCTGCGCCAGCCCGCCGCCCGCCGCGCCGCCCTTCATGCCGAAGCTGGGGCCGAGGCTGGGTTCGCGCAGGCAGATCACCGCGCTGGTGCCGATATGATTGAGCGCGTCGCCCAGGCCGACTGTGGTGGTGGTCTTGCCCTCACCAGCCGGCGTCGGACTGATGCCGGTCACCAGTACCAGCGCACCATCCTTCCGGTCCTGCACTGACCGCACGAAGTCGAGGCCGATCTTCGCCTTGAAGCGGCCATAGGGTTCCAGTGAGTTGTCCGGCACCCCCAGCTTCGCGCCAATCTCCGCGATCGGCTTCAGTGTGGCGGCACGCGCGATTTCCAGATCCGATGCCATCTAGGCAGCCTCCTTCCGTTGAATGCCGATCTCGTTAAGTGCCGCGCCCATCGAGGCGACCGCGTACGCCATATCAGACGGCGTGATGGCCCCGATGCAGCCGACGCGGAAACTGGGGGTCGGCGTGTTGTAGAAATTGCTGATCAGCACGCCGCGCGCCTTCAGCGCGTCGACGAAAGCCTGCAGGTTCCAGGCCGGGTCGGCCGGGGCATGCACGTTCATCACCACCGGGCCTTGCGCGGCGCGCGACAGGTAGGGCGTGAGACCGAGATTCAGGATGCCCTCGTACAGCACCTGGGCGTTGGCCTTGTAGCGCGCCAGCCGCGCCTGCTGCCCACCCTCGGCGTCATACAGGTCCAAGGCGACGTTGAACGCATTCAGCACCTGCGCCGGCGGGGTGAAGCGGAAGCTGCCGCCGCCGGTGCGCAGGCTGTGCGCATAGATGTCCGCGAGATCGAACGACCAGCTTCCGGCATGGCCGGCTTCCGCCTGCAACCGGTCGACGCGGCAGACAGCGAAGGCGAGGCCTGGCACGCCCTCGAAACATTTGTTCGAGGTGAAGACGATCGCGTCGGTCTCGGGCTGGTCGGAGATGTTGAACGGCAGCGCGCCGAACGCCGACACGCCGTCGACGATCATGCGCCGTCCGGCCGCGCGCACCAGCACGCCGATCGCTGCCACGTCCTGCACCACGCCGCTGCCGGTCTCGGAATAGACGATGCCGGCATGGGTGATCTCCGGGTCGGCGGCCAGTGCATCGGCGACCGCCTGCGGCGGCACCGGCTGGTCGAATGGGGTCGGCATCTGGACCACCTGCCGGCCGGCGTCGGTCGCCAGATGGATCATCCGGTCGGCGTATGCGCCAGTGGCGGGGATCAGGATTTTGCCGCCCGGCGGCAGGAAGCTGCGCACCGTGGCCTCGGTGATAAAGTGCCCGCAACCTTGCAGCGCCAGCGTCACGTGCGTGTCCGGCGCGCCGCCGGCGATGGCCAGCAGGCGGGTGCGGACGCCGAGATAGAGGGGGCGGAAGTCGTTGTCCCAGGGGGCGAAATCCTGCGCCAGCGCGGCGCGCACCTCGGGCCGCGTGTTGACCGGGCCCGGTATCAGCAGAAGCATAACGTCACCTTCTTGGTTCCCCCGACGCGTCACGGGACGCAACGCTGGCATGTGGCATGCCACGGCGGGGAAATCCACCCCACGCGGTGTGGGGAAAGGGGGCGGGCGGTGGTCGGCGCGGCCTCTCGTGTCATGGCCACCCGGTGTGTCATGACCGGGCTTGGCCCGGTCACCCATGTCTTTGCTGCAGGCACGACGGAAAGACGGGGGGGCAGCCTGCGCCGGCCATGACACGGATACTTGCGGGCCTTCCCCTCCAGGAGGGAGTTGTTCCCCAAAAGCAACGGACCGGTGGCACCAGTCCACCGGCCCGCATCAAGGCCTCACGCAGTCAGCCGCATCATCCTAGGCAGCGTCTGGCGCCTCGGGTGACGGGGTGGGCGGCTGGCGCCGCTCGGCCATGAACTGATCGAACTCAGACTTGTCCTTGGCAAAGCGCAGGCGTTCGAGGAACGAGGAGAACTCCTGCTGCTCCTCCTCCAGCCGGCGCAGGGTTTCGGCGCGGTATTCATCGAACGCGCGGTTGCCCGAGGTGGGCGCCGGGCGTTCGGCCTGGCACCAGCTCTTCCAATTGGCCCAGGGGCCGTTGCCCCAGGCATGGCCTTGCGCCGGACCGGTGGCATCATAGCCACGACGGCGGAATGATCTGCAGCCCATCGATCCACTCCCGATATTGTAGAACAGCAACGCGAGGCCGATCGGCCACCAGACAATGAAGCCCAGCACCATCGCCGCGATGGCGAAGGGACGCGGAACGTAATGCCAGGGCCAGGGGGGACCCCAGTGTGGCCCGTTTTGCCAGTGGGGCCCCCGGGTTGGGCCGGATCCCCAGGGGGAGCCGGCGGGGCCGCCGGGGCCGTAGGCCTGAGAGTTTGCAGCGCTCGCCATGACCGCCTCATGTGAATGTAAGACACATTTACATTAAGGGCGGCGAGAGGGCCGGTCAAGGGGAATCGCAGTCTTACGCAGTAGCCTGGACCTGCAGGGACCGAGCACTACAGTCTCGCGCGCGCGTCTACCGCTATGCTGGCCTTGTGTCCCAATGCCGAGGTTTCCCGTGCCAACTCCGCTCCTCACTGTCGACCAAACGGCACTGCTCGTCATCGACCTTCAGCTGGGCATGTTCGACGGCGTGCGGATCGCGCCGATCCACGCGGGCGAGGCCCTGCTGGTTCGCGCGCAAACGCTGCTGGCCAAGACACGGGCCGCTGGCGCGCCGGCGATCTATGTGCGACACGGCGCGCATTCGGGCCGTCCGCTGGAACCCGGCACGCCGCAGTGGGAGATCCATCCCGCCATCGCACCGCTGCCGACGGAGACGATCGTCGACAAGCGCACCCCCGATGCATTCCTCGACACCACACTGCTGGAAACACTGACCGCCTCGGGAACGAAACGGTTGGTCGTCGTCGGCGCACAGACCGAGCTGTGCGTCGACACCACGTGCCGGCGCGCCTACGCGCTGGGCTTCGAGGTCGCGCTGGTCGCGGATGGCCACAGCACGTGGGACAATAATGTGCTGACGGCCGATCAGATCATTCGGCACACGAATCAGACACTGGCCGAATGGTTCGTGCGCATCGTGCCGTTGGACGCACTGTGACGCGGTGACAAAAAAGGCGGCGGACCTGCCGCCGCCTTCCCTGTCTTGTCTCAGCCAGCGCCTAGAGGTTGCCCATGTAGTCGCGCTTGCCGATCTCCACGCCGTTGTGGCGCAGGATTGCGTAGGCGGTGGTGCAGTGGAAGAAGAAATGCGGCAGGCAGAAATGCAGCAGATAGGCCTGCCCCTTGAACGACATCTGCCGCGTGCCCGCGGTCCAGGTGATGTCCTTCTCCTCGGTGCCGTCGAGCTGTGCTGGGGTGAAGCCCTTCACGAAATCGATCGACTTCGCGATGCGGTCCTTCAGCTCCGCGAAGCTGCTGTCCGCGTCCGGCAGTGTCAGCGGCGCGACACTTGCCAGCCGCCCCGGCGCGTTGCGGCCGAAATCGGTCGCCTGCTTCACCTGCCGGCCCATGGTGAACATGTCGGGGAACAGGCGGGCCTGCAGGAAAGCGGACTCCTCGTATTTCTTCTCGGCGCAATGCGCGGCGGCTTTGTCCACCACAGTGGCGAGGCCGTTCAGCGCCTGGGTGACTACGGGCACGCAGGCCTGGAACATCGACAATGCCATGGTTGGGTCCTCCTGTTGGGGTTGGGGGAAAGCCTACAAGCTTCCCGCCCGCAACAGAAGACGGCACACCTAGGCCGTACGCTCTCGTCTATGGAGGTCAGGCAGCAGCGCCGCCAACAGCCCGATCAGTGGCAGGAACGAGCACACCCGATACACCGTATCGATACTGGTCCAATCCGCCAGCTCCCCCAACGCCGCGGCCCCGAGCCCGCCCAGCCCGAAGGAGAAGCCGAAGAACATCCCCGCCACCATGCCCACGCGCCCCGGCAGCAGGTCCTGCGCATAGACCAGGATCGCCGAGAACGCCGATGCAATGATCAGTCCGATCAGCACGGTCAGGATGCCGGTCCAGAACAGGCTGGCGTAGGGCAGCATCAGCGCGAACGGCGCCGCGCCGACGATCGAGAACCAGATCACCTTCTTCCGCCCGATGCGGTCGCCGATCGGCCCACCGACGAAGGTGCCCAGCGCCACCGCGCCCAGGAACACGAACAGATGCACCTGCGCGCTCGGCACCGACAGACCGAACTTATGGATCAGATAGAAGGTGTAATAGGAGCTCAGGCTGGCGGTGTAGACGTTCTTGGAGAACAGCAACGCCACCAGCACGGCGACCGCGCCCAGCACCTTCGTACGCGACAGCGCGTGCATCGCCTCGATGCCGTGCGCCAATCCGCCACGGCGTGAGGGTGCGCGCCGGCTGCGATACCACAGGCTGACATTGCTCAGCATGAGGATCGCGACCAGCGCCACGCCGGAGAACCAGGCGATGCTGCCCTGCCCGCGCGGCACCACGATGAACGCCGCCAGCAGTGGCCCCACCGCGGATCCACTGCTGCCGCCCACCTGGAACAGCGATTGCGCGAAGCCGTGCCGACCGCCCGAGGCGAGCCGCGCCACGCGTGATGCCTCCGGATGGAACACTGAGGAGCCCACGCCCACCAAAGCCGCGGCGGACAGGATCACGGGAAAGCTGGACGCGATCGACAGCAACAATAAGCCACACAACGTGAAGCCCATCGCTACCGGCAGTGAGTACGGCATCGGATGGCGATCGGTGACCATGCCCACCACCGGTTGCAGCATCGAGGCCGTGAGCTGGAAGGCCAGCGTGATGAGGCCGATCTGCGCGAAGTCGAGGTGATAGCTGTCCTTCAGGATCGGATAGATCGCGGGCACCAGCGACTGGTTCAAATCATTCAGGAGATGACAGAAGCTTAGCGACAGCAGGATGGCGAAGGTGGTCGTCTCCACCGGCCGGGCCAGCGTCGCGGTGCCCACAGTGGCCTGCGGCGTGCGGATCGTGTTCTCGCTCAAACGGGACGTCCTCGAGTACTCATGCGGCCGGAACAGCACCGGCGGAAGTTGCAATTATGACGGGGACGATGCGTGAGCACCTATGCGCTGCGCGTTTGTCTGCTGTGCAACGCTGGTTCTGTGCAATCCAAGTCCTTAAACCCGCCGTAATTAGTGACGAACATCACTGTGCTGCGGATCGGGCTAGCCTAATCACTGGCGCCTCGCCGCTTGTTGGAGGTTGCCGTGACTGCCGGACGACGCCTTGGACCGACTGGATATGACACGGGCCGCGCCACGCTGGGTGTGGTGGCCTGGATCCTTGTGTTGCTGGCTGGTTATTGGCTGGCGACCGACTGGCATTCGCTGCCGGCCCTGGTGCACGAGCTGCTGCCATCGTTCCGCTGAACGACCACGAGGCGACCCGAACGCCGCCTCGTGACAGCGTCGCCAGTTCCCACCCTCGCGTTGCGCCTACCCTCGCCTCGTCATGCCTGCGCAAGCCGGCATCCATTCACGCTCCGAGCGATGGCGCTCCTGTGGATGCCTGCGTCCGCGGGCATGACGAGGGAGGCAGGTATGACGGCAAAGGCCGGCCCTCTGTCTCCTAATCCGCGCCGCTCGGGGCCAGGTCGGCCTCGGCATCCGCGTTGATGTCCTCCAGCGACCGGCCCGCCGTTTCAGGGATCAGGATCGTCGTGCAAATCGCGCCCAGGATCGATACGCCCGCCAGCAGCCCGATCACGCCGGTCTCACCCAGCACGCCAAACAGCAGCGGGAACAGGAAGGCGCTGATCGAGGCGCCGATGCGCCCGCCCACGACAGTAATCGACTGGCCGATGGTGCGGATACGCGTCGGGCTGAGTTCCACGCCCAGGATGCCGGCACCGGCGACGGTGCTGGGCCCGGCGGTGATCAGCAGGCTGTAGAGCCCGAACAGCAGCATGCCGAACGCCGGTGCCGCCAGCACCTGCTCGTGCAGCGCGGCGAACAGCGCCAGCATGATGGCCGCGCCGATGAAGCCCGCCACCTGCAGGGCCTTGCGTCCGATCTTGTCGATCAGCCCGACGCCGATCAGCGCGCCCGGGATTACGAACACGAACTGGGCGATCAGCGAGAAGGTGGTGGGCGCCAGGCCGAGGCCCTTGGCGATCAGCGACGGCCCGAACAGGATGCCGGAGTAGACCACGATGTCGAACAGCAGCCACAACAGCGCGGCACCAAAGATCGGCCCGGCGTGGCGCGAGAACACCGCGCCCAGGTCGCGCCGGTCGCGTGATGGTTTCGATTTCGGATCGGTGCCGGCGATCGTCCGCATCACCGCGCTGGCCGCTGCTGTGTCACCTGCCAGCCGTGCCAGGTAGCGTGCCGTCTCCGGCATCTTGCGCCGCAGATACAGCACCGAGATCGCCGGGACGCACCCGAACGCCAGCACGATGCGCCAGCGCGTGTCGTCATCGATGCCGAGGCCACCCAGGATCAGCGACAACACCGCCGCCGTCGCCGCGCCGGCCGGCCACATCACACCGAAGCCCAGCCCGATCTTCTTGCCGCGGTCGCGCCGGTTGGCGTGCTCGGCCATGATGGTGGGCGAGAGCACATAGTCGGCGCCCACGCCGATCCCGAGGATGAAGCGGCAGATCACCAGCGCCGCCACGCTGGGCATGAACGCTTGGCCCAAGGCCGCCAGCCCCAGGATCAGCGCATCGAGGCCGTAGAAGCGCTTGCGGCCCTTCTGCGCCAGCAGTCCGAAGATCAGCGCCCCCAGCATGGAGCCGACGAGGGCCGCGGCGGTGAGGAAGCCCTTCGTGAGCGCCACGTCGCCGGCGGCCACGTGGTAAGCCTGCAGCGCTGGCGTCAG